>VBIZ01000087.1 GCA_005880575.1 Chloroflexota bacterium
TTCCCGGCGGACCGGTCATCGAGCGCGTGGCGAAGGAGGGAAATCCGAACGCGTTCCCTCTCCCGCGGGCGCTCCCCGCCGATCGGTTCGATTTCTCGTTCAGTGGCCTCAAGACGGCGGTGCTGCGGCTCGTTCGCGAGCTCGAGAAGAAGGGGGAGGTCCCGGTCGCCGACGTCGCCGCATCGTTCCAAAAGGCGATCACCGAGATGCTCGCGGAGAAGACCGCGCGCGCCGCGGCCGAGCACGCGGTCGAGACGGTCCTGCTCGGCGGCGGCGTTGCCGCGAACCTCGTGCTGCGCGACGCGATCGCAAGACGCATAGGCCACCCGCTCCGCGTACCGCGGCCCGGCCTCTGTACCGACAACGGCGCGATGATCGGCGCGGCCGCGTTCTACGTACTACGCCATCGCGGCACCGAGATTCCCGTCGCGGCGCGCAGCGACCTCAAGCTCGCGTGACGTGACCAAGGAGGAGCTCTCCGCCGCGCTCACCGAGGCGCAGGCGCGCGCGAAGACGAACGGCTCCGGGAACGACGTCCCCGAGCTGGTCCTGCGCATCCTGACCGCGGCGAGCGGGACGGAAGCGGTGCGCGAATCGCTGAAAGACGTGAAGGCCGGTCGTGCCCTGCTCCGCTTCACGGACATCGGCCGCGCCATCGAGTTCAAGGCCGGGGCGGGTGAGCTCCATGCAGAGATCGCCGATATCAAAGGGCCGGGTCCGAAGGTCGACGCGACGAGCGCGACCTGGCTCGGGCTGCTGAGCGGAACGATCAAACCATGGCTCGCGTTCACCCGCGGGATGGTGATCGCTCGCGCCGGCCTGACCGAGCTTCGCTGGCTGCAGCAGGTCGCGGAGCGACTGCAAAAGGCGTACGCCGAGTAGCATGCCTGCTCGGCATGGAGATGCCTCCAATCCGTTACGCGCGCAGTGGCCAGGTCAACATCGCCTACCAGATCACGGGCGAAGGCGCTCCGCTCGATCTGGTTCTAGCCCCCGGGACGTTGTCGCATCTTGCGTTCTCGTGGAATGAGCCGCGCCTCTTACAGTCCATCGAGCGGCTCTCACAGTTCGCGAGGCTGATTCGTTTCGATAAGCGAGGGACGGGCATGTCGGACCGTGTGACCGACGCCGCGACTCTCGAGGAACGAGCCGACGATATCCGTGCGGTCATGGATGCGGCCGGATCCGCGAGCGCCGTGATCCTCGGTGTGTCCGAGGGTGGCTCGATGGCCTGCGTATTTGCGGCAATGCATCCAGCTCGTACCAGAGCACTGATCGTGTGGGGCTGCCAAGCGCGGCCCACCCGAGCAGCCGACTACCCATGGGGTGTGACGCAAGCCGAGGAAGAGGCCCGAGTCGCGGCACTCGCAGATCAGTGGCCCTCACGTGAATATGTGCGAGGCTGGGGCGCCGGAGTCGGACAGGAGGCGGACGACTCAGTCGTCGACGCGATCCTCCATCGGATGCAGATGGCGGCGTCTCCTGGAGCCGTCGTCGCGCTCGAGCGGATGAACCGGGACCTCGACATCCGCGACGTTTTACCGACGATCCGCGTGCCGACGCTCGTCATGGCACGCGAAGGCGATCCATCTCTGGAGCCGGAAGCTGTACGCGACCTCGCGGGACGGATACCCGGAGCGCGTCTCCGCTTCTTTCCCGGAAAGACTCACTACATGGGTGCCCCGTGGCTTGGAATCGACCCGGAACCGGTCTACGCGGCGATCGAGGAA
The DNA here is from genome assembly GCA_005880575.1 of Chloroflexota bacterium. GTDB lineage: Bacteria > Chloroflexota > Limnocylindria > P2-11E > P2-11E > 3-1-20CM-2-70-9. The sequence goes on from VBIZ01000087.1 coordinate 1,731, forward strand.
TTCGCGACCGGATCGTCTCCCGCACCAACCGGAGAACGATTCCTGACGACGATCGCGTTCTTCGACATCGTCGCCTCAACACTGCGCGCGACCGAGCTCGGCGATCGTGCTTGGAAAGATCTTCTTGATCGGCACTATCGGGTCACGCGAGAGCTTCTGGCGGAACATCGCGGTACCGAGATCGATTCAGCTGGTGACGGGATCCTCGCGACGTTCGAGGGTCCGGCGCGGGCGATCCAGTGCATGCAGGGGATCGCCCGCGCGGACGCGGAGCTTGGGTTACGGATCAGAGCGGGTGTTCATGTCGGCGAGGTCGAGCGTTCTGGGAACGCGATCAGGGGCATCAATGTCGTCTACGGCGCGCGGATCATGTCGTTCGCTTCGGCCGGACAGGTCCTTGTCTCCAGCACGGTCCGAGACCTTTGCGCGGGCTCAGGAATTCACTTCGGGGATCCGGAAATGCGCGAACTCAAGGGGATCGGGCCGCGTCAGGTGCTCGCCGTCGTGGACTAGAGTTTCGTCGATGACAGACGCGGCACAGGCCCCGCGCCCGGGACCCGACGACACCATCGCGCCCGACGAGCAGAAGAAGGTCCATCGGACCGAAACGAAGACGCGGACCACCGTCGAGGCGAAACGCGAGGGCCCGACGCTCGACGTCGTGAAAGGCGACGAACGCGTCAAGGTCTTCATCCGCTCGGCGAACCAGCAGACCGGCGCGATTGGCTACACCGAGCACGGCGAGCGTCACGCGAATACCTCTGCGGATGGCGCCCGTTTCATCCTCAAATCGCTCGGACACGACGCCCGCCGCTGCGAGATTGCCGCGGTCGCGGCCTACCTGCACGACATGGGCAACGTGGTGACGCGGGAGAAGCACGCGCAGACAGGCGCTCTGCTCGCGAAGGACATCCTGCTCGACCTCGGCTTCCCCCTCGAGGAAGTCGCGACGATGATGGGTGCCGTCGCCAACCACGAGGAGGACGAGGGCGGGCTGCCGGTGAGCGCCGTGTCCGCGGCGGTGATCATCGCCGACAAGAGCGACGTCCACCGGAGCCGCGTGCGGAACCCCAAATCGACGTCGTTCGACATCCACGACCGCGTCAACTACGCGGTCACGGCCTCGGAGATCAAGGTCAGCCGCAAGGAAAAGCTCATCACCCTCGAGCTCGCGGTCGACACCGAGGTCTCTCCGATCATGGAGTACTTCGAGATCTTCTTGCCGCGCATGATGCTGTCCCGCCGCGCCGCCGAGTTCCTCCATTGCAATTTCGCGCTCGTCATCAACAACACCAGACTCCTCTAAACTCTCCTTCTCACGTTTCCGGGAGGATCCACCCATGCCGACGGTCCGTACCCGCCGTTCTTCGCGCGTCCGCGACGCGATCGCCGCTGGTGGGGTCGTCCTCCGCCACCGGGACGGCGCCCGCGAGGTCGTCCTCACCGGGCGCCACGCCGACGGCACCTGGGTCTTTCCGAAGGGCACCCCGGACCAAGGCGAGGCGATCGAGGACACCGCGCTTCGCGAGGTCGAAGAGGAGACGGGGCTCAAGGTCCGCATCCTTCGGGACCTCGGCACGACCGATTACTGGTTCGCCGCACCAGGCGAGCGCGTGCACAAGTTCGTGCGTTTCTTCTTGATGGAGCCCACCGGCGGCGACACCTCGGCGCACGATCACGAGTACGACGAGGTCCGCTGGGTCCGCGAGGATGAAGCGCGCCACATGCTTTCTTTCGACACGTACCGTGAGATCCTCGACCGCGCGCTCGCTGCTTCGAGCGAGGCCGCCTGATGGCGACCGAGGCGCCGACGATGCGGCGCACTCCGCTCTACGACAGACATGCGGAGCTTGGGGCGAAGATGGTCCCCTTCGCCGGCTATGAGATGCCGATCCAGTACGAAGGGATCGTGGCGGAGCATCGCGCCGTGCGCGGTCGGGCCGGCCTCTTCGATCTCTCGCACATGGGCGAGTTCTTCTTCAAAGGCCGCGGCGCGGGCGCCACACTCGATCGGCTGATCTCGAGCGACATCGCAGGGCTCGCGGTAGGTCAGGCGCGCTACGGGCTTCTCACCAACGAGCGCGGCACGATCGTGGATGACGTCATCGTCTACCGGATCAGCGAAGGCGAGTACATGGTCGTCGTGAACGCCGCGAATATCGCGAAGGACCGCGCGCACGTTCTGGCGCGCCTCGGCGAAGATGTCGCGTTCGACGATCGCTCGTATGGAACGGCCCTCGTCGCGATCCAGGGACCCCGCGCGGTCGAGATCCTCGCTTCGACAACCGACGCCGATGTGCGAACGCTGCCGGCCTTCGGGGTCACGCACGGCCGCGTGGCGGGAAGTCGCGCCACGATCGCGCGCACCGGATACACCGGCGAGGACGGATTCGAGGTCTTCGTCGCCAACGCCGAAGCGGACAAGGTGTGGGACGCCCTACTGGGGGCCGGGCGCGAGGCTGGGATGAAGCCGATCGGCCTCGGCGCGCGCGACACGCTGCGCCTCGAGGCGCGCTTCTCGCTGTACGGGAATGACATCGACGAGACGACCGACCCGATCGAGGCCGGTCTCGGGTGGACGTGCAAGCTCGACAAGGAGTTCACCGGCCGCGACGTGATCGCCGCGAAGAAGGCCGCGGGGCCGAAGCGGAAGATCGCGGGCCTCGTGATCCAGGGCGGTGTGGGCCGCCACGGCCACGAGGTCGCCCACGAGGGCGACGTCGTCGGTCGCGTCACGAGCGGGACGTACGGACCGACGGTCGAGAAGAACATCGCCCTGGCCTACGTCCCGACGCCGCTGTCGAAGATCGGAACGGCTCTCGCGGTCCGAATCCGTGGCAAGGACGTTCCCGCTACGGTAGTGAAGACACCTTTTTATCGGAGGCCCGAGTGAGCACCGTTCCCGACGATCTCCAGTATTCGAAAGAGCACGAGTGGGTCCGCGCCGACGGCGACGTGGCCACGATCGGCATCACCCACTTCGCCCAGGAGCAGCTCGGCGACGTCGTGTTCGTCGAGCTACCGGAAAAGGGCGCGACCGTGCGGCAGTTCTCGAGCCTCGGGGTCGTCGAGTCGGTCAAGGCTGCTTCGGACATCTACGCGCCGATCTCTGGCGAGGTCGTGGAGCGCAACGTGAAGGTCATGGAGAAGCCCGAGCTCGTCAACACCGCGCCCTACGGCGACGGTTGGATGATCAAGGTGCGGCTCGCCGACAAGGGGGAGCTGACGCAGCTGCTCTCGCCGACCGACTACCGCTCCCATATCGGCGAGACGGCCGGCGCAGGCGGGGACTAGACGCCCAGAGATTGAATAAGAACCCGTACTCCTCGCACACCGATGCCGACCGCGCGGCGATGCTCGAACGCGTCGGCATCAAGAGCGTCGACGATCTGCTCACCGCGATCCCCAAGGACGCGCTCCGGCCGAAGCTCGGCCTGCCGGTGGGCATGTCTGAGCTTGAGATCCAAGCCCACCTGGAGTCGCTCGCCGCGAAGAACCGCACCGCCGGCGCGGGCCCGTTCTTTCTCGGTGGGCCGGTCCAGCGCCGCTACATCCCCGCCGCGGTGCCGGTGCTCGCGCTTCGCGGCGAGTTTCTGACCGCGTACACGCCCTACCAGCCCGAGGTCAGCCAGGGCACGCTGCAGTCGATCTTCGAGTACCAGTCGCTCATCTCCGAGCTTCTGGCGATGGACGTCGCGAACTCCTCTATGTATGAGGGCGGATCCGCGGTCGCCGAAGCCGCGTTCATGGCGGTTCGCATCACCGGTCGCAGGAAGGTCGTGATCGCGGGCGAGGTCTACTTCGAATTCCGTCGCACCGTTCGGACATACGCGAAGGGACCGGACCTCGAGATCGTCGAGGTTCCGACGCGCGACCTCGTGGCCGCGGCCGACGGCGCGGCCTGCCTCATCGTGCAGCACCCCGATGCGTTCGGTGGTCTTGTCGATGTGCGCGCGATCGCGGACGCGGCCCACGCCGCCGGTGCGCTCTGCATCGAGGTGACGGAACCGCACGCGAACGCGCTGCTGGAGCCGCCCGGGGCGCTCGGCGCCGACATCGCGGTGGGGGAAGGGCAGCCCCTCGGGATACCGATGAGCTTCGGCGGCCCGTATCTCGGGATCCTCGCTTGTCGCGCGGCGCTCGTCCGCCAGATGCCCGGCCGCATCGTCGGCGAGACGCACGACGCGCGGGGGATGCGTGGGTTCGTGAACACGCTGCAGACACGCGAGCAGCACATTCGCCGCGAAAAGGCGACGAGCAACATCTGCACGAACGAGGCGATCGCGGCCATCACGGCGGCGGTGTATCTCGCCCTCATGGGTCCGGAGGGGTTGCGCGCGGCCGCGAGACTCGGAGTGGCCAAGGCGCACGCGCTCGCGCACCGCCTCGGCGCGCTGCCCGGATGCTCCGTCTCGACAGACGGTGATTTCTTCGATCGATTCGCGCTTCGCGTCCCTCGCCTCGCCCCGGGCCGCGAGGGAAGCGGGTACGCGATGCGGAACGCCCTCCTCGTCGACAACGTGCTCGTCGAGGGCACCTCGATGCACTACGGCGACCGCGACGATCTGATCATCCAGTGCACCGAGATGACGACCGAAGCCGAGATGGATGCGCTCGTGGCCGCGATCGAGAGCATCGCCGCGAGCCTTCGCGAAACGGTGAGCGCCCGATGACCATCCGCACGCAGGTCATCCCCGATTCGGGCGTTAAGACGGCGGTGCCTGCGCTCGAGCCGCTCCTCGTCGAGATCCACGAGGAGGGGCGCGCCGGCCGGCACGTGCGCGGTGGCGAAGAGGCGGACGCGTTGATCCCGGCCGCGTTCGCACGGAAAGCGCCGCTCGGCCTCCCCGAGCTCTCGGAGCCGCAGGTCGTGCGCCACTTCACGCACCTCGCCCAGCTGAATTACGCGGTCGACACGGGGATGTATCCGCTTGGCTCCTGCACGATGAAGTACAACCCGAAGATCAACGACCGCGTCGCATCGCTCTTCGCCGACCTCCACCCCAAGCAGCCGCAGAGCACGGTCCAGGGCGCGTTGACGCTTCTCGCGGAGCTCGAGGGCATGCTCGCGAAGCTCACCGGAATGGACGCGGTCACGCTGCAACCCGCGGCGGGCGCCCAGGCCGAGTTCACCGCGATCCTGATGTTCAAGGCGTATCACCAGAAGCGCGGCGAAGGCGCCAAGCGTCACCGCGTCATCGTTCCGGACACCGCGCACGGCACGAACCCGGCATCGGCCGCCATGTGCGGGTTCCAGGTGACGACCGTCAAGAGCGACCCGCACGGCAACATCGACCTCGCGTCGCTCAAGGCAGCGCTCGGCGACGATGTCGTCGGTCTCATGCTCACGAACCCGAACACGCTGGGCCTCTTCGAGGAGCGCCTGCGCGAGGTGTGCGATGCGGTCCACGCCGTCGGCGGGCTCGTCTACGGCGATGGGGCGAACATGAACGCGCTCCTCGGCGTCGCGCGCCCGGGCGACCTCGGCTTCGATTGCATCCACATCAACGTGCACAAAACGTTCTCCACGCCTCACGGTGCCGGCGGTCCTGGCGCGGGTCCGCTCTGCGTGAAGGAGCCCCTGCGCGCGTTCCTGCCAAAGCCGTGGATCGTGCGCGACGAGCAGGGCCGCTATCACCTCGACACCGCGCGCGACGACCAGCCGCCGGCCGGACTCGGCGATTCGATCGGACGCGTGCGGACGTTCCTCGGTAACTTCGGGGTGCTCGTCCGCGCATACACGTATATGCGCACGCTCGGCGAGGAAGGGCTCGCCGAGGCATCGAACGACGCGATCCTCGCGGCCAACTACCTTCTCGCGCAGCTTCGCGAGCACTACGACGTCGCGTTTGATCGCGCGTGCATGCACGAGTTCGTGCTCTCGGCTTCGCGTCAGAAGAAGCAGGGTGTCTCGGCGCTCGATGTCGCGAAAGCCCTCATCGATGAAGGATTCCATCCGCCCACGGTGTACTTCCCGCTCGTGGTCCCCGAGGCGCTGATGATCGAGCCGACCGAGACCGAGCCGCGCGAAACGCTCGACGCATTCGCCGCCGCGATGATCCGTATCGCCGAGCGCGCAAAGACCGATCCGGCCTCCGTGAAGGCCTCGCCGGTGCACGCGCCGCTCGCGCGGCTCGACGAGGTGACCGCCGCGCGCAATCCAAAGCTCAAGTGGCAGCGACCGACCTAGTCCGCGCTTCAGGATTCGTCCACATGTTGCGGCCGTACCGCGGCCGCGTAACCCGGCCCCTTGTCGGTTTGCGCTCCGCGCCCGCCGACAACGCGGAGCTCGTAGACCAGGCTCACTACGGCGAGGTCCTCACAGATCTAGGGATCTTGGGCGAGTGGATGTACGTCCAGGGCGAGGACCAATATCTCGGCTGGACCAGACGTGAAGGGCTTGAGCTGGATCTGGGTGTCGCAAGCTTCTTCATCGTCGCTGTGCCTCTGGCGATCCTGCGCTCGAGCCCGGATCCCGCCGCGGCTCACGTCGGCTATTTGCCCGCGGGTGCCGCCGTTCACCGCCATGCCAAGGGAGACTGGATCGAGACCGAAATGGGGTGGCTGGCTCGAACCGACACGACTCTTAACGAGTACCTCATCGAGCGCCCGCCCGCGGCGGACGACCTAATCCAGACCGCGGAATCATTCATCGGTGTTCCGTATCTATGGGGTGGTACGACGGCGCTCGGTTTGGACTGTTCCGGATTCGTTCAGCAGGTGTACCGTTTGAACGGGGTGGCCCTGCCGCGGGACGCGGATCAACAGGCCGTGCTCGGCCGAAAGGTGGAAGAGGCCCGAGCGGGTGACCTCATGTTCTTCGGAGCCGACACGGTGACCCACGTCGCTCTCGCCACGAGCGCAACCGAGTTCATCCACGCGCCCATGAGCGGTGCCGTCGTCGAGCGCGGCCGACTGGGCGGCGATCGCAAGCTTCTCGGGATCCGCCGCTACCTTCCGGACGTTCCGGTCGCATGAAGACGCAGCGCGACCCGGCAGCCGGTGACACGCGCACAGACCATGACCTGGTCTACGCCGCCCGCGATGGCGACACCATCGCGTTCGATGCCCTTTTCTACCGGTACCGCGATGGGATCTTCCGGCTCGGGCTGGCGATCACGAAGGACCCCTCGGCGGCCGAGGAGATCGTCGTCGACACGTTCGCGCGAGCGCATCGCGCGCTCGCCCGTCTCGAGCCGGACGATTCGCTGCGTCCGTGGCTGTATCGGGTCGCGGTCAACCTTTCGTACAACCGTCGCCCACGCAAGGGCCTCATCCTCTCGTCGCTCGACGAGGCGGTCGACGAGGCCCTCGCGAACGAGGACGGCTCCCCGTCGCACGTCGCGGAGCAGGCCGAGCTGCGGCGGCTCGTCCTCGGCGCCGTCGACGAGCTGGGTCCGAAGCACCGGCTCGTGGTCGTGCTCCATTACATGAACGGCCTGAACCTTACGGAGATCGCGGAAGTCGTGGACTGTCCGGTCGGAACGGTCAAGTCGCGCCTGCACTACGCGCTTCGCCGCCTCCGAACGCATCTTGCGGCACATCCAGAGCTGGGTATCGAACCATCTCGACCGATCATGGCTACTGAACTTCGGGTACCAAAACAGATCACGGCCGCTGTGCCGATAGAGGGCGAATGAGAGTTTTCTCGCGCGGTTGCGAATCTCGCCAGGCTGCGTACCTCGCATGGGCCGATCGGCCCGAAGCAGCCGAGCGGGTCGCGCTCGAGGCACACGCCGCGTCCTGCGTCGAATGTGCCGACGCCCTGCGCTACGGCCGACGTATGGACGTGGCCTTGCGCGGAGCGTTCGCGCCGATTCGTGAGCGCAGAACGATCATCGCGCCCGGGCGCGTGCGCCTGGCGGTCGGCCCGAGAGCACGAGCGGCGACGAACCCGTGGCTTCGCGCGCCGCGCTTCTTCGGTCGGCTCGCGGAGGTCTCGGTCATGGTGGGCGTGACCCTCTTCGCGGTAGGAAGCTCCATGGATTTCTCGACGCACCAACCGGCCTCGACGTCGCCGCGTTCATCGGTCCCGGGGTCACTCCATGTCCAGCAGCCCGTCGGCGACATCGACTACGTCCGCTGGTTCAGACTCGTGAAGGCCGATGTTTCCTCGATCGTTTTGGATCCCACGCGTCTTCCCTTCGGCGGCCGTTTCGACTACGACCCCGTCGAAATCGTCCGGGACCTGGGCGCCTCGCCGCGCTGATCTGACTAGCCGCGGCGCCGTCTCGCTCGCGCTCGTGGCCGTTTTCGCCTTTCTCACCGCTTGCACGACGGCTCCGCCGACGCGACGCGATGTCGTGATCGGCCTCGTCGGCGAGCCGCAGACCGTGTTCGACGACGATCCTTCGGCGCGCTTCGTCGCCTCCGCCGTGACCGAGACACTCGTCCGTCGCGACGCGCACGACGAGCTCACAGCGCGACTCGCCGAATCCGTCCCGACCCTCGAGAACGGCGGTGTCCGCATCGTGACCGACGACCCGGACGCGCCCGATGGCCGCCTCGTCGCGACCTTCCGGCTGCGCGACGCGAAGTGGCAGGACGGCGTCGCGATCACGGCGTCGGACGTGCGGTTCGCCTGGCAGCAGGACGAGGCCAGCGCACCAGGCACCCTGACGCGCTGGACCGCCGACAGGATCTCGGACGTCGAGGTTCTGTCGACGCGCGACATACGCGTGCTCTACCGAAACGGAGAGCGTTGGGACGACTACGCGCTCGGGCCTCGGGTCATGCCCGGCCATCGCCTCGCGCAGGCGACCGCCGACCAGCGCAATGCGTACGCGCGCGAGCCCGTCCACGCCGGGGCGTTCGCGATCGCCGCCTGGCTCCCCGGCAGCATCACGCTCTCGGCATTTCAGGGCTACGTGCTGGGGAAACCCAAGCTCGGCAGGCTCGAGATCCATTTCTTTGCGACTCGCGCCGCTGCTCTGCAGGCGCTCCTTCGTGGCGAGATCGATATCGCTCCGTGGCCCGTTCTCGAGGCCGATCTTGCGAAGACGCTCGACCGTTTCGCTGACGGTACGCGTCAGCTCGCCCACTACGTCCCCACCGAGGCCGCGAGCATGCTTCGGTTCGGATCCAATCCGAATCGATTCGGAGATCCGGCGGTGCGCGAGGCCGTTTTGCTCACGATCGACCGCCAATCGATCGTGGATGACGTCTTCGTCGGTCGCGCACGCGTGCCGCGCACGTACCTCGTTCCGCCACTCTGGGCCGCGGCCGAAGACGTTCCCCCAGCGGGACCGGACCGCGATCGTGCGCGGGCGCTCCTCGTCGGAGCGGGATTCACCAAGGGACAGTTCGGAATCGTCGAACGGGGCGGCGAGCGCATGACGACCACGATCGGCGTCGCCGCCGGCTCCTCCGCGCGGACCGAGGTCGCAAGGCGCGTCGCAGGCGACCTCGCGGCAATTGGGATCGCTGCCGAGATCCGGGAGCGCGCGGCGGCGGACCTCGCGAGCGAGGTGCAGCGAGGCGACTTCGATCTCGCGATCACCTCCGAGGTCGCTGCCGATCCTCAGCTCACCTCGGAGCGGTGGGCCCGACGGGTCGACCCGTGGTTCGACGTCCTTGCGGGCCTCGCCACACAGGCGCCTGATCGATCGGAGAAGCGCGCGATCTACTCCGAGATGGAACGGATCTGGACGGCGGCCCTCCCCGCGGTCCCGCTCTATCAGGAGCTCCGGGTCGACGTGGCGCCGCAGGGTCTCGCCGGAATCGAGCCCACGCCTTCGGGTTCGGCCCTCTCCTGGAACGTCTCGGAGTGGAGTTTCTCGGCTCGCTGAACCCGTTCGGGATAGCAGCGGTACTCAAGATGGCCCAGAATCGCGCCGTACCCCAATAAATGAAGGAGAGGGAGGCGGAATTTTGACCCCAACCCGCAGTCGCATCTGGCCACTTGTATCACTCATGACGCTGCTGGCTTTGGTGATCGGCGCCTGCACGCAGCAGGGCGGCGGAACCACCAGTGGCACCTCGTCCGATCAGGCGGACCCCAACGGCGAGCTCACCACGAACATGAGCGCCGAGCCTGACACGATCGATCCGCAGGTCGAATCGTTCGTCTCGGAGATCGGCGTCACGATGAGGGTCTTCGAGCCGCTCATGACGGCGGACGTCAAGACCGGCAAGGTGATCCCGGCCGCCGCGAAGGATCAGCCGAAGATCAGCTCCGACGGCAAGACCTATACGTACACGCTCCGCGACGGCCTCACGTACTCGGACGGCAAGGCGGTGACGGCCAACGACTTCAAGTACGGGTGGCAGCGTCTCTGCGACCCGGCCACAGCGGGCGACTACGCGTTCACCGGTTACATCGTGGTCGGCTGCGAGGCCTGGAACACGATGGACCCCAAGAAGGACGACCCCGCCAAGCAGGCCGCCGCCAAGACGGCCTTCCTGAACAGCATCAAGGTCAGCGGGAACGACATCTCGTTCACCCTCACCGACCCGGCGCCCTACTTCAACGCGATCGCGAGCATCTGGGTCGGCGCGCCCGCCCGTGAGGACATGGTGACGAAGGGTGGCTCCTCCTGGACCGAGCCGGCGACGTTCATCGGCAACGGCCCATTCATCCTCAGCGAGTGGAAGCACAACGAGAAGATGGTGTTCACGCGCAACCCGAAGTACCGCAACCCCGCGAAGCTCGCGAAGTGGACCCAGGTGATGATCAATGAAGGCGCCGTCGCCTTCGCCGCGTACCGCAACAGCGAGCTCGACGTGTTCGGCGTCGCCGCGGAAGACCTCCGCACGATCGACTCCGACGCCGACCTCAAGAAGCAGGTCGCCGAGGGTCCGCAGGGTTGTAGCTTCTACATGGGCTTCAACACGACCAAGGCGCCGTTCACGGACAAGAACGTGCGCATCGCGTTCGCCAAGTCATTCGACCGTGTCGCGTACATCAACGACGTGCAGAAGATCGGCAAGCCGTCGACCTCCTTCATTTCGGAAGGCCTGCCGGGATTTGACGGCGGCGATACGTTCCAGAAGTACGACGTGACCGCGGCCAAGGCGGCACTCGCGCAGGCGAGCCCCGAAGCGCAGGCCGCGCTCACCAACGTCAAGCTCAGCTACAACGCGACCGCGCGCAACAAGACGCGTCTCGAGTGGTTCCAGGGCCAATGGAAGACAAACCTCGGCGTGAACGTGCAGCTCGACCCGGTGGACTCGACCACCTATAGCCAGCTGCTGAAGAAGGCCGACACCACGCCGCAGTCGTACTACATCGGGTGGTGCCCGGACTACTACGACCAGCAGGACTGGTTGACCACGGTGTTCGACTCCAAATCGACGATCTCGCACACGGGGTGGAAGAACGACCAGTTCGACACACTCGTGCGCGGAGCCGACAAGGAGGCCGACCCCAAGAAGCGCGATGACATGTACCAGCAGGCGTCGCGGCTACTTTCTCAAGACGCTCCCGTGGGCTTCGTCTACTACGGAACCACGAAGCTTCTCGTGAAGCCTTACGTCAAGAACTACTACATCACCGCTCTTGGCTTCGAGGTCGCGGACTTTACCGACGTGTTCGTGACCAAGAAGAGCTAAGACGATCAGAGCGAGCTCGCAAGGGGCCGGCGCGAGCCGGCCCCTTTCACTTTCCGCGGCCCCGTTCCGAATGTTGCGCGCTATACACTCGGGTTGAGGCCGTGCTCAGGTACATCATCCGCCGACTCCTATTAATCATCCCGACGATGTTCTTCGTCGCGCTGATCACGTTCAGCCTCGCGCACCTCGCGCCGGGAAGTCCTTTCGACAAGAACCCCAACCGTCCGATGTCGCAGGAGACCATCGACAGGATCAGCCGTTTCTACGGCGTCGATCAGCCGGTCCCGATCCAGTTCATCACCTACATCGGAAACGTCGTGCGCGGCGACTTCGGGATCAGCTTCACCAGACGGACGCCGGTGGTCGACATCATCGGCCAGGGCATCGGTACGACGTTCCAGCTCGGGCTCGGCGCGCTCGCCTTTGCTTTGGCATTTTCGCTGCCGCTCGGGATCATCAGCGCGCTCAAACAGAACACCATCGTCGATTACGCGAGCATGCTGGTGGCGACGATCGGCACGACCATTCCAGGGTTCGTCACCGCGATCTTCCTGATCTACCTCTTCGGCGTGACCCTGCACCTGCTCCCGTTCGTTGGCTGGGGAAGCTGGCAGCACATGATCATGCCGATGTTCGTCCTCGGCCTCGCGCCGGGTGCGTTCCTCACGAGGATCACTCGCGCGAGCATGCTGGAAGCGGTCCGCCAGGACTACGTGCGCACCGCGCGGAGCAAGGGTCTCGGCGAGCGCGCCGTTGTGATCGGGCACGCGCTCAAGAACGCGCTCATCCCGGTCGCGACGATCATCGGACCGGCGACGGCCGGCCTGATCACCGGCTCCTTCATCATCGAGTCGCTCTTCAACGTGCCAGGTATGGGGCGCCTGTACGTGATCAGCATCGTTCAGCGTGACTACCCGACGATCATGGCGACGACGCTCCTCTACGCGTTCCTCATCATGATCGCGAACCTGACCGTAGACATCGTGTACGGCGTGCTCGATCCACGGATCAAGGTGCGCTAGGTGGCGACGACCGCGGCGACCCAACAGCAGGCGCGCGCCGCGGAGCTCAACGTTCTCGCTCGTACGCAGCGCTCCCTGTGGCGGGATGCGTGGTATCGGCTCATTCGGAACCGGGCGGCGCTTGTTGGCCTCTTCATCATCGGGTTCGTCTCGCTTGTTGCGATATTCGCGGATTTCAATTTATTCGGCATCCATATTCGGCTCGCACCTTATGACCCGCTGCTCATAAAGCAGAACAACCAGCTCATGGAGCCGATCTGGACGAGATTCTTCGGGAGCAAATTCACCGATCCCGCGTACATCTTTGGGTCCGACGAGCTCGGCCGAGACATCCTCTCGCGGCTCATGTACTCCTCGCGCGTGAGCCTCGTCATCGGGGTCGTTCCGGTGACGATTGTCACGACCGTCGGGCTCCTCGTCGGCATGACCGCCGGATTCTTCGGCGGCGCCGTCGACGACCTCCTCATGCGGATCACGGACGTCGTGTACGCGTTCCCGGACCTGCTCTTCGTCATCATCATCGTCGCGACCCTGCGCAACACGGCGCTCGGGGAGGCCTACGACGGCCTCCTCATCATCTTCGTCGGGATCGCCGTCGTAAACTGGGTCGGCGTCGCGCGGCTCGTCCGCGGTCAGGTGCTCTCGGTCAAGAATCGCGAGTTCGTTGAAGCGGCTCGCGCGATCGGCGCCACGCCCGGACGCATCATGACGAAGCACATCTTCCCGAACATCCTGGCGCCGATCATCGTGACGATCGCCTTCGCCGTACCCGGCGCGATGCTGACGGAGTCGGTCCTCTCGTTCCTGGGCATCGGGATCCGGCCACCCACGCCGACGTGGGGGGTCATGATCAACGAGGGCTTCGTGGTCTTCTCGACCACACCCTGGCCGGTGCTCCTTCCGGCGATCTGCATCTCGGTCGTTCTGCTGGCTTTCACATTCGTCGGAGACGGGCTTCGCGACGCGCTCGATCCGCGGTCCAAGATGTGATGGCAAACCGTTGGTAGACTCCGCGGAACTCAGGCGGGGCTAGGGGGAGACCGGGTGGCTCAGCAGCTTTTGGAGGTCAAGGACCTCCACACGCAGTTCTTCACGCGCGACGGCGTCGTGCACGCGGTCGACGGTGTCTCGTTCGAGCTCGCGGCCGGGGAGACGCTCGGCATCGTGGGCGAGTCGGGCTGCGGCAAGTCTGTGACCGCGCTCTCTCTCATGAGGCTCATTCCGATCCCGCCGGGGAAGATCGTCAAGGGATCGATCGTCTTCGACGGCGCGGACGTCCTCAAGATGGACGACGACGAGGTCCGCGGGATCCGCGGGAACAACATCGCGATGATCTTCCAGGACCCCATGACGAGCCTCAACCCCGTGCTCACCATCAGCCGGCAGATCTCCGAGGCGCTCGAGCTACACCTGAAGATGGACAAGAGCGAGGCGCGCAAGCGCACCATCGAGCTGCTCGACCTCGTCGGAATTCCGAGCGCCAAGAAGCGCGTTGACGATTACCCCCACCAATTCTCGGGGGGCATGCGTCAGCGCGTGATGATCGCGATGGCGCTCTCGTGCAACCCCAAGCTCATCCTTGCGGACGAGCCGACGACCGCGCTCGACGTGACCATCCAGGCGCAGATCCTCGACCTGCTGAAGAACCTCGCGCGCGAGTTCCGGACCGCGTTCATCCTCATTACGCACGACCTCGGTGTCGTGGCCGGGATGACCCAGCGCATCCACGTCATGTACGGCGGAAAGATCGTGGAGAAGGCCGACACCGGCGAGCTCTTCGCGAATCCGAAGATGCCGTACACGTGGGGCCTCCTTCGATCGATCCCGCGCCTCGACGAGCGTCGCAAGGCCAAGCTCCTTCCGATCGAAGGGCTCCCGCCGGATCTCATCGCGCCGCCGCCTGGTTGCCGGTTCGAGCCGCGCTGCCAGTACCGCCGCGACGTCTGCCGCGAGAAGGAGCCCGAGCTCGTGCATATCCCGAACGCGAAGCCGGACCACGAGGCCCGCTGCTGGGGCACCCAGGAGGGTGGCTGGCTCGTCGACACGGACTGGCGCAAAGAGGTCGGTGACACGCGCGTCATCGAGGAGATCAAGCAGGAAGTCGCGCAGCTGCCGCCCGAGCCAAAGCCCGGTGATGTGCCGCCGTCGCCGACGGCGATTTAAGAGGTGCAGAGATGGCCCTGAATACGCCGACGAAGCCCGCCGACCCGGACTATGTCCGGATCCGCAGCACCGCCACGGCGGATAGCGGCAAGAACCTCCTCGACGTCAAAGCGCTGAAGATGCACTTCCCCTTGACGCAGGGGATCATCTTCCAGCGTCAGGTCGGCGCGGTGCGCGCGGTCGACGGGATCGACTTTTTCGTCGAGAAGGGCGAGACGCTCGGACTCGTCGGCGAGTCAGGGTGCGGGAAGTCGACGACCGGTCGGGCGATCCTCCAGCTCTACAAGCCGACCGCCGGCGAAGTCAAGTTTGACGGCGTCGAGCTCACGAGGCTCGGCGGCGAGGACATGCGGAAGATGCGCCGCCGTATGCAGATGATCTTCCAGGACCCTTATGCGTCGCTGAATCCGCGAATGACCGTGGGCAACATCATCGGCGAGCCGCTCGAGGTCCATAACCTCGCGCGCGGCAAAGAGAAGACCGAACGTGTGCAGGAGCTGCTCCGCGTCGTGGGTTTGAACCCGTACTTCACCAACCGCTACCCGCACGAGTTCTCGGGCGGCCAGCGCCAGCGCATTGGGATCGCGCGCGCGCTCGCCGTGGAGCCTGAGTTCATCGTGTGCGACGAGCCGATCTCGGCACTCGACGTGTCGATCCAGGCGCAGGTCATCAACCTCCTCGAGGAGCTCCAGGATCGCTTCAAGCTCACGTACCTCTTCATCGCGCACGACCTCTCGGTGGTCCGTCACATCAGCGACCGCGTCGCGGTGATGTACCTCGGAAAGATCGTCGAGCTCGCGGACCGGGTCGATCTCTACGAGCGTCCGCTCCATCCGTATAGCCAGGCTCTTCTCTCGGCCGTGCCGATACCGGATCCAGCTGTCGAGTCGAAGCGCAAGCGGATCATCCTGACCGGCGATGTCCCGTCACCCGTCAACCCGCCGTCCGGAT
>VBIZ01000074.1 GCA_005880575.1 Chloroflexota bacterium
TCCCGATGCGGTCGGCCGCCGCGCCGCCGACGAACGCGCCGATCGCGTAGCCGGTCGAGATCGCGGCGGTGTACCAGCCCATGATCGCCCCGGCCCGGCGGCCTCCGGTGAGGTCGATGGTGACCGCCAGGTTGTAGGTGCCAAGCGCGCCGAACGCGTAACCGTGGACGACGGTGAGCGCCGCAACGACGAGAAGCCCGCCCCCGGCGAGCGCGAACCCGCTCGTCGCGAGGGTGAACACGACGAGCCAGAAGATGAGGTCGCGCTTCGCGCGATCGGGCCGATAGGCCGCCCCGCTGGGCACCCGCGAGACGAGCCGGAAGACCGCAAGGAGCGCGGAGAGCGAACCAATCGCCGGGACGGCGTAGCCGTAGCGGTCGAGGTACGGCGCGTAGAGGAGCCCGAGCGTTCCCTCCGCGGTGGTGACCGCCGCCGCGATGACGTACTGGAAGAAGACCGCTCGGTTCAGATGAGCGACTCGACGTCGAGTCCGGCGAGGGCGCCCGCGAGGCGGGCACGTTCGAGCGCGTCGATCCAGATCTTGCGCGTGACGCGCGGCTCGCCGATCCCCGCGGCAACGCTCGCGAGCTCGTCCGCGCTGAAGCGTCTGGGCTCGCCGATCGCGTAGGTGAGCCAGAGGCGCCGTGCGCTCTCCTCGAGCTCGAGGGCCAACGCGACCGCGTCGACGATGCCCGCCGTGGCGATCACCGCGCCGTGCCCTCGCAGGACCGCCGCGCGTCCGGTCCCCACGACGGCGGCGACTTTGCGGCCCATCGCGTCGTCGCGCACCAGGCGCGGATCGTCGAACACCGGTACCTCGCGACCGAACGGAGCGCCCGCGTTGAAGGCGGCGACGAATGGCTTCCCCGCCACCGCCAGCGCCGTCGCGTAGAGCGCATGGAAGTGGACGACCGCGCCGACGTCGGCACGCGCCCGGTAGATCTCAAGATGAATGGGCAGCTCGCTCGGTGGGGTCCCGCCGACCGTGGCCCCGTCCCCGATGCGCACACTCGCGACCTCGTCGGGTCGGATCGCGATCCGGCTCGCGCTGTGCGCGTTCACATACGCGATGTCGCCCTCGCGGACGCTCAGGTGGCCGTGCATGTCGAAGAGGCCGGCGACCGCGAGCGCCCGGCTGGCGGCGGCGACCTGGAGCGCGAGCGCCGACGGGCTCCGGACGCTCACTCGGCCTTGGCGACTCCGCTCCACCTGCGGAAGAGCGCGTGCTCGACCCCGAGCTGGTCCAGCGCCTTGCCGACGCTGTGGTCGACGAGGTCGTCGATCGTCTTCGGAAGGATGTAGAAGCCGGGCACGGGCGGCAGGATCGTCGCGCCGTAGAGCGCGAGCTCGTGCATCGACTTCAGGTGGCCCGCATGGAGCGGCGTTTCGCGGACCATCAGAACAAGCGGCCGGCGCTCCTTCAAATGCACGTCCGCCGCGCGGACGATGAGGTTGTCGCTTATCGAATGCGCGATCGCGCTCATCGTGCGGATGCTGCACGGCGCGACGAGCATCCCCGCGGTGAGAAACGTCCCGCTCGCGATGGCGGCAGCAAAGTCGTTCTCCTCGTACTGGACGTGCGCCAGGGCGAGGACGTCGGAAACCTTCCATTCCGTCTCGTACTCGATCGTCGCGCGCGCGCCTTTGGAGACGATGGCGTGGATCTCCACGGACGGATCGGCGCGCAGCGCCTTGAGCGACCGGATGCCGTAGATCGCGCCGGATGCGCCCGAGAGCGCGACGACGATCCGCCTGGTGGCGGTCACGCCTGGATCAGCCGGTGCGCCGGTGGCGCGCCCGGGCGACGATCGCGGGCTGCTCCTGCGTGGCGAGCCAGCGGCGGAGCCGCTTCTCGAAGTCCTGGAGGTGCTCGAGCATCAGCTTCCGCGCGGCCTCCGGATCGTGCGAGCGGATGGCCTCGAGGATCTCCTCATGGGCTTTCTGCGTCGTCTTCGCCGAGCGCACGTCGCGCATGTCGTGGAGCGTCTGGACAAGAAGGTCGCGGTACGCGGCGACGGTGGCAGCGAGGAGCTCGTTCTTTGCGGCGTCGGCCACGGCGACGTGGAAATCCATGCTCGCTTCGGTGTGCGGCGCCTGCTCGCGGACGACCGACCGCCCTTTCTCGACGCTCTGCTCGATCCGCAAAATGGCGGCGGGATCGGCTCGCTCCGCGGCGAGCTCGGACGTCGCGGTCTCAACGACTGTGCGCGCCTCGGCGACGCCGGAAAGCGTCATGCGCCGGAGCTGGATCATCGTCGAGATCGATTCGGCCACCTGATCGACGTTGGTCTCGCTCACGAACGCACCGCCGCTGGCCCCCACCTTCACGTGCACGAGGCCGCGAGCCTCGAGCACGCGCAGCGCGTCCCGAACGGTGATGCGCGAGACACCGAACCGCTCGGCGAGCTCGCGCTCGGACTCCAGGCGATCGCCGGTCTGCAGCTCGCCGTCGAAGATCGCGCGCTCGATCTGCGAGACGATCTCGCCCGAGGCACGAGCCTGACGGATCGGGGTGAACGCGACGCCGCTCACGCTCTTGCCGCAGCCTTCTGCTTCTTGGAGCCCGCGGAGGCATCCTCGAGATAGACGACGCTGTCGTAGCCGAGCTGCTTGAACAGGCGGTTCTGGGCCGAGAGGAAGATCAGCGGCTCGTCGCCGTCATTCGAGTGCTGGTGCACGGTGTTCTGTGGGATGTAGAGAAGGTCGCCCGCGCTGAAGTCCCAGCGCGACGGTTCAAGCGCCACACGCGCGTAGTACTTCTCCGCAATCTCGGCCTCGACGTCCCAGTGCAGGCTGTGGCCCTTGCCGGACATCACGTAGACGGCCTCGTCGGCCATGTGCCAATGCTTCGCGCTCACACCACCGGGCGCGATCTCCTGCTGGTAGACGTCGACGCTGTTCGTGCGCACGTCCGTCATCTGGGGCGACGAGATGATCCGGACGTGACCGTCGCGAGTGTCTTCCCATCGCGTGTCGCTCTTCTTGACGACCTTCTTCTTCTGGGTGGCGCCGGGAGTCCAGAGCTTGGACCAGTCCTCGCGCGGACCGAAACCCTTGTCTTCGAACGGTCCGCTCCGACCTTGCTGCCAGAGTCCCATCGCCATCCAGTTCGTCTTCGCCTTCATAACGAGGGCGAGAGCGCGAATGTTCTCGTTGGCGTTGTAGTGCTTGTGCACGCAATCCGTGTGCACGATCGCGAAGTCGTCCTTCTCCCAGTCGTAGCGCACGCCGTCGTGGATCTCGTAGCCCTTTCCCTCGAGGATGTAGAAGCACGCTTCGTTCTGGTGGCCGTGCCCGTGGTTCGCCCCACCCGGCAGGAGCTCCACGAAGTGGACCTGGAGCGTCTGCGTGAGGAACGGGTCGTCGCCGGGACCGAGCATCCAGGATGTTCGGGACTGGTCAGAGTCGCCGGAGTGGCCGACGCTCGCGTCGTCGACGACCGTGCCGGCTCGGCGGACGCGGTCCGCGGCGCGCTGCCGGCGTCGGTACTCGCCGAGGCCATACGTCTCGGAGGTCAGCCCGCGCAGGAAGATCCTGCCCTCGCCCTCGGCCATCGAAAACCTCCGCACGCCGCGTCGCTTCGGTGAAAGGTATAACAATCAGACGATTCGGGCGGGAGGGTGTTTCTTGGCCGCGCGCTACGGCTCCGACGTCATCGTCGATCTTCTCAAGGGGTTCGGCATCGAGTACGCGGCGCTGAATCCCGGCGCGACCTACCGCGGGCTCCACGACTCGATCGTCAACTACGGTGGGAACTGCCCCGAGATCGTCACCTGCACGCACGAGGAGGTCGCCGTCGCGATCGCGCACGGCTACACGAAGGTGACGGGCAAGCCGATGGCCGCGATCGTCCACGACGTCGTTGGCCTCTTGCACTCGTCGATGGCGATCTACTACGCGTACATCGACCGCGTGCCCGTTCTCGTGCTCGGCGCGACGGGTCCGCTCGACCGGAGCAAGCGCCGCCCGTACATCGACTGGATCCACAGCGCGCTCGTCCAGGGGAACGCGGTGCGCGACTTCGTGAAGTGGGACGACCAGCCCGCGAGCGTTGCGGACTTCGGTCCATCGTTCGCCCGCGGGTACCGCATCGCGACGACCGAGCCCGCGGGCCCGGTGTACCTCTGCTACGACGCCGGTCTGCAGGAGGACGAGCTCGAGCAGCCGGTGAGCGTGAAGGCGGAGGTCGAAGCGGCGCGGCCCACGTCGGCGCAGGCGGACCCCACCGCGCTCGCCGACGCGGCGGACCGGATCGCGAAGGCGGAGCGTCCTGTCATCGTGGCCGAGTACACCGGGCGTCATCCGGACGCGTTCCGCGAGGTCACAGCACTCGCGGAGCTGCTGGGCGCGCCGGTCATCGATCTCCAGGCGCGCCTCAACATGCCCACGCGCCATCCCTTGAACTTCACGGGGTCCGAAGCCGTGCTCAACGTCGCCGACCTCGTGCTCGCGCTCGATATGGGCGACCTCTTCCGGGCGCTCAACCGCCTGGACCGCACCACCCACGAGAAACAGAGCCGCGTCCGCACGGA
>VBIZ01000088.1 GCA_005880575.1 Chloroflexota bacterium
AATACGCCCAGATCCGCCTGCCGTCGGGAGGCATCCGCGTCGTCCACGTCCGCTGCCGCGCGACGATCGGGCAGATCGGCAACGTCGAGCACGAGAACCAGAAGGTCGGCGGCGCCGGACACAAGCGCCACATGGGCTGGCGCCCGGCCGTTCGCGGCGTCGTGATGTCGCCGCGCGATCACCCGCACGGCGGCGGCGAGGCCAAGTCGCCCGTCGGCGGTCAGGCACAGACCCCCTGGGGCAAGCCGGCGATGGGCCTCAAGACCCGCAACAACCCGCGCACCGATCGGTTCGTCACCGAGCGGCCGCCGAAGAGGAAGTCCAAGTAATGAGTAGATCCGTAAAGAAGGGACCTTTCGTCGAGAAGTCCCTCAAAGAGAAGATCGACATGCTGAACTCGCGGAACGAGAAGAAGGTCGTGAAGACCTGGTCGCGCCCCTCGATGATCCTGCCGATCATGGTCGGGCACACGATCGCCGTGCACGACGGCAGGCGTCACGTGCCTGTCTTCATCACCGAGAACATGGTCGGGCACCGGCTCGGCGAATTCGCCGCTACACGGAGCTTCCGCGGACACGGGCGCGCGATCGCGGCCGCCGAGGCGGCGAGCGCCACGGCCGCGCCGGGGGCGGGAGCGCCCGCCGGCGCCGGCACGCCCGAGCGCTCGACGAACGTCAGGGCGGGTGCCTAGGTGGAAGTGAAGGCGTCGGCTCGCTTTCTGCGGCTCTCCCCGAGGAAGGCGCGCCTCGTGACCGACCTCATCAAGGGGAAGAGCGCGGAGGAAGCGATCTCCATCCTCGAGAACCTTCCGAAATCGACCTCGCTGCCGCTCGGCCGCGTCGTCCGGTCGGCCATCGCCAACGCAGAGAACAACTTCAACCTGACGCTCGAGAACCTGTACGTGAAGCGCGCCATCGCGAACGAGGGCCCGCGCATGAAGCGCGTGTGGTACCGCGGCCGCGGTCGTCGCGATCTCAAGGTGCACCGCATGGCGCATCTTGAAGTCGTGCTCGACGAGAGAGGAAGCTAAGTAGTGGGTCAGAAAACTCATCCGATCGGGTTCCGCCTCGGTTTCACGAAGACGTGGAACGCGAAGTGGTTCGCGAACAAGAAGAACTACCCGGTGCTCCTCAAAGAGGACATCGGGATCCGCAACGCCATCCGCGGACGGCTCCGCGACGCGGCGATCGCGCGCATCGACATCGAGCGCTCGGCGAACCAGGTCACCGTGACGATCCAAACGGCCAAACCGGGCGTCGTGATCGGTAAGGGTGGCGCGAAGGTCGAGGAGCTCCGGCAGGTCCTCGGAAAGATGACCGGCAAGATGGTCAAGGTGAACATCTTCGAGATCCGCTACCCGGAGCTCGACGCCTACCTCATCGCCGAGAACGTCGCGCAGCAGCTCGAGCGGCGCGTGTCCTTCCGCAAGGTCCTGAAGCAGACCGTGCAGCGCTCGATGAAGTCGGGCGCGAAGGGCGTTCGCGTCGCGGTCTCCGGTCGCCTCGGAGGCGCCGAGATGAGCCGACGCGAGTGGGAGCGCGAGGGGCGCGTCCCTCTGCACACGCTCCGCGGCGACATCGAGTTCGGACGTGCCACCGCGAAGACGACGTACGGCACGATCGGCGTGAAGGCGTGGGTCTACAAGGGCGAGATCGAGCCCGCCCCGCGGCAGGTCACGCAGACGAGCGCGCCCGCCGCCGCGGCGCAACGTCCACCGGCGCCGCCACCGCCACCCGCGCCGACACCTCAGCCGGCAAGGGTCGGCTAGATGCTGCAACCGAAGCGCCTCAAGCACCGCAAGTTCCAGCGCGGCCGGATGAAGGGCGCGGCACAGCGTGGCAACCGGATCACGAAGGGCGACTACGCGCTCAAAGCGATGGAGCCCTGCTGGATGACGGCACGCCAGATCGAAGCCGCGCGGCGCGCGGTCACGCACCACTTCAAGCGTGGTGGCGCCGTCTGGATCAACGTGTTTCCCGACAAGCCCGTGACCAAGAAGCCCGCTGAAGTGCGGATGGGATCGGGCAAGGGTGCGCCCGACCACTGGGTGGCCGTGGTGCGACCCGGGCGGGTCATTCTGGAGGTCGGCGGCGTGAGCCGCGCCCTCGCGAAAGAGGCGCTGCGGCTCGCGGCCTACAAGCTCCCGATCAAGACCCAATTCATCGCAAGAGAGGAGGCTGGGGCGGATGAAGGACATGCGGCGGCTGTCTGATAACGAGATCGCGGATCAGCTACGCGGCGCGCGCGAAGAGCTCTTCGACGCGAGGTTCAAGCTCGCCACGCGCCAGCTCAAGAACTTCCGCACCATGCCGACGGCGCGGCGCAAGATCGCGCGCCTCCTCACGGTGATGCGCGAGCGAACGACTGAGAGTGACACCAGTGGCTGAGAAGACCGAGAAGAAGACCGTAGCCAAGACGACGACGACGCGCCCGAAGGCGCCCGCGAAGACGCGCGCGGCGGCGGCGAAGGCCCCCGCGGCGGCGCCGAAAGCGCCGGCGAAGGCCGCGGTCGCCGCGCGTCCGGTCGGCAAGCGCACCGTCGCGCGTAAACGGGTAGCGCCTGCGCCTGCCGCGGCGGGCGAGAAAGAGCAGTTCGCCTGGCGGCGGCTGCGGCGCAAGACCAAGGTCGGCGTCGTCGTCTCGGCGAAGATGGCCAAGACGATCATCGTCGAGGTCGGCCGCTTCCGGGAGCACCCGCTGTACAAGAAGATGATCCGGCTCCGCAAGCGGTTCGCGGCGCACGACGAGGCCGGCGAGGCTAAGGCGGGCGATCTGGTGCGCATCCAGGAGAGCCGTCCCTTCAGCGCGACGAAGCGCTGGCGCCTCGTCGAGGTCATCTCGCGTGCCGGCGAGGCGGGCGCGGCCGCGCCGCGCGTCGCCGACATCTCGAAGGCGCTCGAGCAGCAGGAAGGCGTCACGGACATCCTCACGCCCGAGCGTGAACAGGACGAGCAAGAGACAGAGGAGAAGGCGCAAGAGTGATCCGGCCGTACACGCGGGTCCGTTGCGCGGACAACACCGGAGCGCGCGAGCTCTCGGTGATCCGTGTGCTGGCGTCGTCCACCGGGACGACCGCCGAGATCGGCGACGTCTTCATCGCCGCGGTGAAGAACGCCATCCCGAACTCGGGCGTGAAGAAGGGCGAGGTCGTGCGCGCGGTCGTCGTGCGACAGACGAAGGAGTACCGCCGCACGGACGGCTCGCTCATTCGGTTCGACGACAACGCCGCCGTGCTCCTGAACCCGCAGAACCAGCCACGCGGGACCCGCATCTTCGGACCCGTGGCCCGCGAGCTTCGCGAGCGGAACTTCATGAAGATCGTCTCGCTCGCTCCGGAGGTCCTTTAGATGGCGAGTGGTATGCGTCTTCGCAAGGGCGACGAGGTCATGGTCATCACCGGCAAGGACCGGGGCAAGCGCGGCCGCGTCCAGGAAGTGCGGCCGCGGGATCAGACCGTGATCGTCGCAGGTGTGAACATCGCCAAGCACCACACCAAGGCGAACCCGACCAAGAACCAGAAGGGCGGGATCATCGAGCAGCCGATGCCGCTCGGGCTCGGGAAGGTCATGGTCGTGTGCCCGCACTGCGGGAAGCCCACTCGCGTCGCCCACCGCATGGACGAGGACACCAAGGAGCGCGTGTGCAAGCAGTGCGGCGAGGCGATCGTCGTGGAGGAACCGAAGTGAGCGAGACACGGCTTTGCCGGGCCGAGCGAACACCAACAGCCGTGAGCGAGTCTCCTCGGCGAAGCCGAGAGATTGAGCAGGAGCCCAAGTAATGGCCGCCGTGTTGAAAGAGCGCTACGACACTGCCGTGAAGGATGAGCTGCGCAAGCAGTTCAGCTACGGGAACGTCATGCAGGTCCCGAAGGTCGACAAAATCGTCCTCAACATCGGCATGGGTGAGGCCATCGGCAACGCCAAGGCCATGGACGCCGCCGCCGGCGATCTCGCGAAGATCACCGGGCAGCGTCCGGTCGTCACGAAGTCGAAGAAAGCCATCTCGAACTTCCGCCTGCGCGTGGGCATGCCCATCGGGCTCAAGGTGACGCTGCGCGGCGAGCGCATGTGGCATTTCCTCGAGAAGCTCGTCACGGTGGCCCTCCCGCGGATCCGGGATTTCCAGGGTGTGCCCGACAAGAGCTTCGACGGGCGCGGCAACTACTCGCTCGGTCTCAAGGAGCAGCTGGTCTTCCCCGAGATCGAGTACGACAAGATCGACCGGCTCCGTGGCATGGAGATCACGATCTGCACGACGGCGAGGACGGACGAAGAGGCCCGCGCTCTGCTGCGCGGCCTCGGGATGCCGTTCCGCACTGCGTCTTAAGGAGCAGAACTTGGCGAAGAAAAGCCTCATCCTGAAATCGCAGCGGACGCCCAAGTTCGCGGTGCGCACGCATCACCGCTGCCAGGTGTGCGGCCGGCCGCGCGGCTACCTTCGGAAGTTCGGCCTTTGCCGGATCTGCTTCCGCGAGCGTGCGCTGATCGGCGAGCTACCAGGCGTCACGAAGTCGAGCTGGTGACAGGGGGTTGGCGTTGACCGAAGAGATGACCGCGACGCGCGAACAGCCTGCGGAGACCGCGGACCGGGCCGAGCGGCCGGTGCGCAAGCCCGCGCCGCCGAAAAAGGCGCGACCGAAGGGGATCGGCATGCCGAACGACCCGGTCGCCGACCTTCTGACGCGCGTGCGCAACGCAGCCGGCGCGCGCCACGAGACCGTGTCCGTGCCGACGAGCCGTATGAAGGCCGAAGTCGCGCGCATCCTGCGCGACGAGGGGTTCATCTCCGGCTACGAGCTCTCGACGAACTCCCGCGAGCTGGTCCTGCGCATGAAGTACATCGGCAAGCTCCCGGCCGTCGCCGGCCTGCGCCGCATCTCCAAGCCCGGCCTTCGCGTCTACGCGCGGAAGACCGAGATGCCGCGCGTGCTCGGCGGCCTCGGCGTCGCCATCATCTCGACCTCCTCGGGGCTCATGACCGGCCGCGAAGCCGAGCGCAAGGGCCTCGGCGGCGAGGTCCTGGCATATGTCTGGTGATCGGTAGATGAGCAGGATCGGAAGACTTCCCGTGACGATCCCGAGCGGGGTCGACATCAAGATCGACGGTCAGACCGTGAACGTGAAGGGGCCGAAGGGCCAGCTGTCGCGGACCTTTCACGAGAACATGAAGATCGCGCGCGAGGACGGGAAGATCTCGGTGCAGCGGGCCGACGACACGCAGGTGAACCGTGCGCTCCACGGCCTCACCCGCACGCTGATCGCCAACATGGTCGCCGGCGTCACCACCGGGTTCGCGAAGGATCTCGAGATCAGCGGCACCGGTTATCGCGCCGTGCTCCAGGGGAAGAAGCTCACGCTCTCCCTCGGCTTCTCGCACCCGATCGAGATCGATCCGCCGGCAGGCGTGACGTTCACCGTCGAGACGCCGCAGAAGCTCAAGGTTTCGGGCATCGACAAGGAGGCCGTCGGCGAGGTCGCCGCGAAGATCCGCGGGCTGCGCGAGCCCGACCCGTACAAGGCGAAGGGCGTGAAGTACGCCGGTGAGTACATCCGCCGCAAGGCGGGCAAGGCCGGCAAGGTCGGGGCGGCGAAGGCGTAATGGCGAAAAAGTCACGACTCGAAAGCCGCACCAGGCGCCACTCGCGCGTGCGGGAGAAGATCCGCGGGAGCGCGGCGCGCCCGCGTCTCGCCGTGTTCCGCTCGATCGAGCACATCTATGCGCAGCTCATCGACGACGACGCTGGGCGCACGCTGGTCACAGCGTCGAGCGTCCAGGCGAAAGACGGCAAGGCCAAAAGGAGCGAGCAGGCGAAGGTGGTCGGTGCGATGCTCGGCGAGAAGGCGAAGGCCAAGGGCATCGGCGAGGTGGTCTTCGACCGCGGCGGCTACCGCTATCACGGGCGAGTTAAAGCGCTGGGCGACGCGGCCCGAGGCGCGGGGTTGAGGTTCTAATGGCGAAGATCGATGCGAACCGTCTGGAGCTCACCGAGCGCGTGGTCCAGATAAACCGCGTGTCCAAGGTGGTGAAGGGCGGTCGGCGCTTCTCCTTCTCCGCGATCGTGGTCGTCGGGGACGGCCGCGGTCACGTCGGCGCGGGTCTCGGCAAGGCCGACGAGGTCCCCGGCGCGATCAACAAGGGTCGCGAGGACGCGAAGAAGCACGTCATGCTGGTCCCGCTCGTCGACCGGACCATCCCGCATCAGGTCGTCGCCGACTTCGGCGCGGCGCGCGTCGTCCTTCGTCCGGCCTCGAAGGGCACGGGCGTCATCGCCGGCGGCTCGGTGCGCGCCGTCGTCGAATCGGCCGGCATCAGCGACATCCTCTCGAAGTCGCTCGGGAGCACCAATCCGGTGAACGTCGTGCGGGCGACGATCAAGGCGCTCTCGCAGCTGCGTTCGGCCGAGACGATCCGCCAGACGCGTGGGCTCCCCGAGCGCCAGCCTCGCGAGTCCACCGGGGCGGCGTCGTGACGCGCCTCGAGATCCGCCAGCACAAGAGCGCGATCGGCGAGAAGAAGGGCGCGAGGCAGACGCTGTCGGCGCTCGGCCTGCGGCGCCCCGGACACGTCGTGTCGCACGACGATTCGCCGTCGCTTCGGGGGATGATCCGTCGGGTCGCCCATCTCATCACCGTCACCGACAGCAAGGACGGGGGCAGCTGATGCGGGAACATCAGGTCGCCCGACCTCACGGGTCGCGGAAGCTGCCCCGGCGTCTCGGTCGCGGGACGTCGCAGGGCCAGGGGAAGACCGCCGGCCGCGGTACGAAGGGTCAGCTCGCGCGCACCGGTCCCGGCCTCCCCGGCTGGTTCGAAGGTGGCCAGACGCCGCTGCACATGCGCGTCCCGAAGCTCCGCGGCTTCAAGAACCGCTTCCGGAAGACCTTCGTCGCCGTGAACGTCGGGCGTCTCGCCGACTACGCGGCCGAGGGAAAGGTCTCGCCCGACACGCTCGCCGCGAAGGGCCTCATCGGGAAGGACGCGCGCATCAAGGTCCTCGGCGACGGGGTCATCGGCACGAAGCTCGAGGTCCACGCCCATTCGGTGTCCGCGACGGCGCGCCAGAAGATCGAGTCCGCCGGCGGCTCCATCGTCATCATCGCCCCAGGGGCAGGGGCCCCTGACGGGGCGAGGGGCCCCGGCGTCTAGCGCGTGGGCATGTTCCAGGCGCTCATCGACGCGGTCCGCACTCCGGATCTCCGAAACAAGATCCTCTTTACGCTCGGCATGATCCTGGTCTTCCGGTTCCTCGCCCATGTCCCTCTGCCGGGTGTCAATCAGGACCAGCTCAACGCCCTTCTCCAGAGCAGCGCGTTTGTCAACCTGCTCGACCTCTTCTCGGGTGGCGGTCTCGCGCGATTCTCGATCGTCGCGCTGGGCGTCAACCCCTACATCAACGCGTCGATCATCATGACCCTGCTCAACCAGACGATCCCCGCGCTCGAGCGCCTTTCAAAAGAGGGCGAGTACGGCCGCAACAAGATCAACCAGTACACCCGGATCCTCACCGTGCCGCTCGCGCTCCTTCAAGGCATCGGGGTCGCCGTCTTCATGCAGAAGCAGGGCGTGCTGAACGCATTCGGGCCGAACGACATCGGCACGACCCTCTCGATCCTCGGGTCGCTCACCGCCGGAACGATCATCCTGATGTGGCTCGGCGAGCTCATCAGCGAGCGCGGCATCGGCAACGGGATCAGCTTCATCATCTTCGCGGGCATCGTCGGCCGCCTCCCGAACACCGTCGAGCAGACCCTGCAGGTCTCGCAGAACGCTCTCGCCATCGGCTCGATCGTGGTCATCGCGGTCCTCGTGATCGCGGCGATCATCTTCATTCAGGAGGGCCAGCGCCGCGTCCCGGTCCAGTACGCGAAGCGTGTTCGTGGCACGCGGATGTACTCGGGCGGAAGCACCTTCATCCCGCTGCGCGTGAACAGCGCCGGCGTGATCCCGATCATCTTCGCGATCTCGATCCTGCTGCTGCCGAACCAGATCGCGCAGTACTTCACGACGAGCGACACCGAGTGGCTGCGCAACGTCTCGACCGGGATCGTCGGGTTCTTCCAGAACCCGGTGTTCTACAACGCCACGTACTTCGTGCTCGTCGTCGCGTTCACGTTCTTCTATACCGCGTTCACCTTCGTCCCGAACGACGTCGCCGACAACATCAAGCGGTACGGCGGGTTCATCCCCGGCATCCGACCCGGCCGCCCTACGGCGGAATTCCTGTCGCGGGTGGTGACG
Organism: Chloroflexota bacterium; assembly: GCA_005880575.1. Lineage (GTDB taxonomy): Bacteria > Chloroflexota > Limnocylindria > P2-11E > P2-11E > 3-1-20CM-2-70-9. The sequence continues at coordinate 8,238 of VBIZ01000088.1, forward strand.
CGGATCACGATCGCGGGAGCGCTCTTCCTCGGGATCGTCGCCGTCATGCCGACGCTGATCGGGGACATCACCGGCGTGCAGACCCTCCGGCTCGGCGGCACGAGCATCCTGATCGTGGTCGGCGTCGTCGTGGAGACGATGAAGCAGCTCGAAGCGCAGCTGCTCCAGCGGAGCTATGAGGGATTCATCCGTTAGTGACCGACATCGTGTCCGCCTCTGAGACGTCGAGCCTCCGCGGCATCGGTGGCGACCTCATCATCATGGGTCCACCCGGGGTGGGTAAGGGCACGCAGGCGAAGGCGCTTGCCCAGGAGCACGGGTGGGTGCAGCTCTCGACCGGTGAGGTGTTCCGCGATCACATCCGACGCCAGACCGACCTCGGCCGTCGCGTGAAGGGCTATCTCGAGCGCGGAGAGTACGTGCCCGACGACGTCACGGTTCGTATGGTGCGCGCCAAGCTCGAGGACATCCCGCCGTCCACGCGCGTGCTGCTCGATGGCTTCCCGCGCACGGTCGAGCAGGCGAAGGCCCTCGACCGGCTCTTCGGGGAGATGGGTCGCCACCTCGGCGGTGTGCTGCTGCTCGATGCACCGCGCGAGGCGCTCGTCGCGCGCTTGAACGGCCGAGCGCTGGCCGAACACCGCGCCGACGACACGCCGGAGATAATCGCGAACCGCCTCGACGTGTACGAGGAGCAGACCCGCCCGGTGATCTCCTACTACGAGGATCGCGGGCTTGTGAAGCGAGTGAGCGGCTTGGGCAGCGTCGCGGACGTGTCCGCGCGTCTTCGCGAGGCGGTGGAATGATCACGCTCAAGACGCCGGCGCAGATGGCCAAGATGCGCGAGGCCGGCCGCGTGGTGGCGGCGATGCTTGACGCGTGCCGCGCCTCCGTGCGCCCGGGAGTGACGACGGCCGAGCTCGACCGGGTCGCGGCGGAGGTCCTCCGGAAGGCCGGGGCGGAGAGCTCGTTCCTCGGGTACAGCACGCCGCCCTATCCCGCGACGATCTGCACCTCCGTGAACCAGGAGATCGTGCACGGCATCCCGTCGCCTAAGCGCAAGCTCGCCGATGGAGACATCGTGGGTATCGATGCCGGCGCCATCCTCGACGGCTGGCACGCCGACGCGGCGATCACCGTCCCGGTCGGAAGGGTCTCGCCCGAGGCCGCGCGCCTCATCGCGGTGACCGAAGAGGCTCTCCGGATCGGGATCGCCAGCGCGAAGGTCGGGGCGCGGATCGGCGACATCGGGGCCGCGATCGAGGAGTTCGTCCGCGGTCAGGGCTTGAGCGTCGTGCACAACTACGTGGGGCACGGGATCGGGCGGGCCATGCACGAGGACCCACAGGTGCCGAACTACCGTCCCACCAAAGGGCAGCCGAACCCGCCGATCAGCGAGGGTCTCTGCATCGCGATCGAGCCGATGGTGAACATCGGCGGCCCGGAGACTCGCACGCTGGGCGACCAATGGACCGTGGTGACCGCTGACCGCAGCCTTTCGGCGCATTTCGAGCACACCCTGGCCTGCACGGCCGCCGGGCCGGTGGTGCTCACGCGCCCCGGCAAGGGCGCCGCGGTGGCGGCGTGATGCGGACGATTGCCCGGAACTGGCCGGTCTTGGTACACTGTTATCTCCCGTGGGCACATGCCGCGGGTCAGCCTGTGTCTGGAGAAGATGGCGAGTAAACCGAGCAACAAAGAGGTCATCGAGGTGGAAGGGACGGTCGCAGAGGCCCTTCCGAACGCGATGTTCAAGGTCGAGCTCCAGAACGGGCATGCGGTCTTGGCACACATCAGCGGCAAGATGCGGATGAACTTCATCCGGGTCGTGCCGGGCGACAAGGTCCTCGTGGAGCTTTCGCCATACGACCTAAAACGGGGACGCATTACAAGGCGAGTGAGGTACTAGTGAAGGTCCGCGCGTCAGTCAAAAAGCGTTGCGATAAATGCAAGATCATCCGGCGCGAGCGGCAGATCCTCGTGATCTGCTCCGAGCCGAAGCACAAGCAAAGGCAGGGTTAGGGCGGAAATGGCTCGAATCGCTGGCGTCGATATCCCGCGCGAAAAGCGCGTCGACGTGTCGCTCCGCTACATCTTCGGCATCGGCGCCACCGCCGCCAAGGATGTGCTCGAGCAGGCACGCATCGACGGCGCCACGCGGGTGCGCGACCTGACCGAGCCTCAGGTGGCCAAGATCCGCGAGATCATCGATCGCGGGTTCACGGTGGAGGGCGACCTTCGCCGCGAGATCGCACTGAACATCAAACGCCTGCAGGAGATCGGGAGCTACCGCGGTCTCCGTCACCGGCGCAACCTGCCGGTCCGCGGGCAGCGCACGCGAACCAACGCGCGCACGCGCCGCGGAACGCGCAAGACGGTAGCCGGAAGAAAGAAGGCGGTGTCTAAGACCTAATGGCGCAGGAGCGAAAGCAAGAGAGACCGGAGCGGCCCGAGAAGGGCGCGGACAGGGCCGAGAAGCCCGAGGCGGAAGCCGCGGGCGCGGCCGAGGCGAAGCCGCGCCGTCGCCGCGAGAAGCGCGTCGTGCCGCGCGGCGCGGCGCACGTGAAGGCGTCGTTCAACAACACGATCGTGTCGCTCACGGACCCCGCGGGCAACGTTATCGCGTGGTCCTCGGCCGGTGCGGCCGGCTGGAAAGGCTCGCGCAAGAGCACGCCGTACGCTGCGCAGGTCGCGGCGGAGACCGCGGCGCGCAAGGCGCTCGACCTGGGCCTCAAGGTCGTCGAGGTGTTCGTGCGCGGACCCGGCGCGGGACGTGAGGCGGCGATCCGCGCACTCGAGGCAACCGGTCTCGAGGTGACCGCGATCACCGACGTCACGCCGATCCCCCACAACGGCTGCCGTCCGCCGAAGCGGAGGCGTGTCTAATGGCGCGCTACACCGGTCCGGTCTGCCGGATCTGCCGCCGCGAGAGCATGAAGCTCTTCCTCAAGGGAGAGAAGTGCTTCACGAAGTGCACCTTTGAGAAGCGCTCGTCGCCGCCGGGCATGCACCAGCAGCGCCGCCGCAAGGTCAGCGACTTCGCGCTGCAGCTTCGCGAGAAGCAGAAGGCGCGGCGCATGTACGGCGTGCTCGAGCGCCAGATGAAGAACACCTTCGACCGCGCCGCCGAAGTGACCGGCGCCACGGGCGAGACGCTCCTCATCAATCTGGAGCGGCGCCTCGACAACACCGTGTACCGCTCCGGGTTCGCGAAGTCGCGGTCGCAGGCCCGCCAGCTCGTGACCCACGGCCACATCACCGTGAACGGCCGTGAGACGAAGACGCCGAGCTACTCGGTGAAGGCCGGCGACGCGGTCGCCGTCTCCGAGAAGAGCCGCGGCTCCAACTACTTCAAGGAGATGACCGCCTGGGCGAAGACGCAGACGCGCCCGGGCTGGCTCGAGGTCGATCCCGACGCCTACACCGCCAAAGTTCTCGCGCTGCCGAGTCGTGATCAGATCGAGGCGCAGGTCAACACCCAGCTCATCGTTGAGCATTACTCGAGATGAGGCGAGGCCTAATCGAGAGCTGCGCTGGCGAAGCCGCAGCGCAGATACCAACGCGCTAGCCCCGCAGGAAGGAACCGAAGCCATGACCCTAGTAGAGCTTGAGTACCCCAAAATCGAGCGTATCGAGGGAGACGAGCGGTACGCGAAGTTCGCGTGCGAGCCCCTCCCGCCCGGATACGGCACGACCCTTGGAAACTCGCTGCGCCGTGTGCTGCTGAGCTCGCTGCCCGGCGCCGCCATCACCGCCGCGCGCGTGCGCGGCGTCGCCCACGAGTTCTCCACGATCCCCGGCATCAAGGAGGACGTCGTCCAGCTCGTCCTCAACCTGAAGCAGATCCGGCTCCGCTCGTTCGCGAGCGAACCGGTGACGCTCACCCTCGAGAAGACCGGCCCGGGCGAGGCGACCGCCGCGGACATCATGACCACGAGTGAGATCGAGATCGTGAATCCCGAAGCGAAGATCGCGACGCTCGAGCCCGAGGCATCGCTGTGGCTCGAGCTGACCGTCGAGACCGGCCGTGGATTCCATTCGGCCGACCGCCGCGAAGGCCTGCCCATCGGGGTCATCCCGATCGACGCGCTCTACAGCCCGGTGAAGAAGGTGAACTTCGGCGTCGAGAGCACCCGCGTCGGCCAGGTCACCAACTACGACCGCCTCATCCTCGAGGTCTGGACCGACGGGACGACGACCCCGGACGACGCGGTTGCCCAGGGGTCGCAGATCCTGGTGCAGCAGTTCTCGCTCTTCGCGGGGCTCACGCGGTCGCAGACCGCGCTCGCGCAGCCCGAGCGCACGAACGGCTCGGCGCTCCCGGCCGCCATCGCCGACATGCCGATCGAGGATCTCGACCTGCCGCAGCGAGCTTTCAACTCGCTGAAGCGGCACGGCATCACCAAGGTCGGTCAGCTCCTGCAGACCCCCGACGACGAGCTCCTGCGCATGCGGAACTTCGGCAAGAAGTCGCTCGACGAGATCAAGGAGCGTCTCGCGGCCCGCGGTCTCATCGAGGCGCCGATCCGCGACGAGTCGGCGTCAGCGACCGAAGAGCCAATCGCCGAGGGCGAGGACGAGACCGAGCCCGAGACGAGCCTCAACGACGTCAACGACGGTAACGACGGTGAGGAACGCTTCTAGTGCCTCATAAGGTCCACGAGCGGAAGTTCGGACGACGGACCGGTGCGCGGCGGGGGATGCTCCGCAACCTGACTTTGTCGGTGCTTCGGTACGAGCGCGTGAAGACAACCGAGGCGAAGGCCAAGGAAGTCCGGGTCTTCGTGGACCGCATGATCAATCTCGGGAAGGACGGCTCGCTTGTCGCGCGTCGACGGGCGCTCGCGTGGCTTCCCGAGCCCGTGATCGTCGAGAAGGTGTTCACCGATCTCGCGGTTCGCTGGCCCGATCGGCGCTCGGGATACCTGCGGCTCACGCATCTCGGCCGCCGCGTCGGCGATTCCGCGCCGCAGATGTTGATGGAGCTCGTGTCCGCGGCCGAGAAGCCGACGGCCGAGAAGGCGGACGCGGCGGAGGAACCGAAGCCACGCCGTCGCCTCGCGCTGCCGCGACGCCGCGCCGCCGCGAAGGCTGATGAGGCCGAAACGAACGCGAAAGCCGCGGCGAAGGCGGCCGCGCCAAAGAAAAAGAAGGCTGCGAAGGGAGCGGCGACCTAATACGGCCCACTGGAAAGCGCGCGTGGCTTACGACGGAACGGCCTATGCGGGGTTCCAAGTGCAGTCGAACGCGCCGACGGTGCAGGGTGAGCTCGAGCGAGCGCTCTCCACGGTCTGCGCCGAGGCGGTGAGGGTCACCGGCGCGGGACGGACCGATGCCGGGGTGCACGCGAGTGGACAGGTGATCGACTTCCGGACGGCGAGCGCGCTGGACGGGTCGACGACCGGCCGGGGGGTCAACGCCCTCCTGCCGGAGGACATCGCGGTCTCGGCGCTCGAGCCGGCGGCGGAGGACTTCCACGCCAGGTTCTCGGCGACGGGGCGGACATATGAATATCGGATCCGGCACGGCAGTGAGCGGGATCCGCTCGAGCGGCGCCGCGAGCTGCACCACGCCGCGGCGCTCGATCTCGCGGCGATGCGGGATGCGAGCGCACGGCTCGTGGGTCGGCGGGACTTCTCGTCGTTCGCGGCCGGCCCGGGCGGTGTGCGCTCGGTGCGGCGGGCGGAGTGGTGCGAGCTCGGCGACGCTCAGATCCGTTTCGAGATCACTGCCGACGCGTTCCTCCGGGGGATGGTCCGCGCGATCGTCGGGACGCTCCTGTGGGTCGGACGTGGGAAGATCGACGCGCCGGCATTCGAGCGGATCGTCGCGGCGAGCGACCGCCGGGTGGCGGGGCCGAGCGCACCAGCGAACGGCCTGTGCCTCATCGCCGTGGAATACGGACAGGACGCAGCTAACGCTGCGTCCGAAGAGGGGTTGCAGGGGATACCTCCCCTGCGCGAAGAGGATGAATAAGCGATGAAGACGTATGCGACGAAACAGAGCGAGATCACGCGGAGCTGGCGCGTCGTCGACGCGGACGGCGCGACTTTGGGTCGCCTTGCGACAAAGGTGGCCGCGATCCTGCGCGGGAAGCACAAGACAACGTTCTCCCCGCATCTCGACACCGGCGATCCGGTCATCATCGTGAACGCGGCGAAGGTCCGCGTGACCGGCAACAAACTCAAGGCGAAGAACTACGTGCGGCACTCGGGGTACCCCGGAGGCCTGCGGTCGGAGACCCTGGAGCAGCTTCTCGCGCGCCGTCCTGAAGAAGTCGTTCGTCGCGCGGTCCGCGGCATGCTTCCGCAGAACCGGCTCGGCGAGCAGATGTCTCGCAAGCTCCACGTGTACGCGGGCGCCGAGCATCCGCACGCCGCGCAAAAGCCCGAGCCGATCGCGAAGGAGTCCGAATCATGAAGACGCTGCCGTACTTCCAGGGAACCGGTCGTCGCAAGACATCCATCGCTCGCGTCCGGCTCGTTCCTGGAGAGGGAGCCGTCGTCGTCAACGGGAAACCACTCGACGACTACTTCGCGCGCGACGGCGCGACCGATCAGGCCCTGCTGCCGTTCACGGTCACCAGCACCACGCGGCGCTTCAACGCGATGGTCAAGGTCGAAGGCGGCGGCGTCTCCGGCCAGATCGGGGCGATCGCCCACGGGATCTCTCGCGCGCTCCTGCAGGTCGACCGCGAGCATCTCCCGGCGCTGCGCAAAGCCGGTCTGCTCACGCGAGACCCGCGAGCCAAGGAACGGAAGAAGCCCGGTCTCAAGCGCGCCCGAAAGGCGCCGCAGTTCACGAAGCGCTAGCCCCAAGGCGCGCTCGGAGCGCAGACTAGGACCATGGCTTCGAAGGACTTCAACTATCAGGTCGCGCTCAAAGACGGCCTCAAGAGCCTCGACCAGGGGCGACTGCGTCAGGCCGAGCAGAGCTTCAAGTACCTGGTGGATAAGTTCCCCGGTGCGGAGGGCGGCTACCGCGGCCTCGCGAAGGTGCATTTCGAGGAAGAGGACCGCGCGGGAGCGCTTCGGGTGCTGCGCGACGGCGCCGCGGCGCTGACCAAATCCGGCGAGCGCTCTGCGGCCATCGGTCTTCTTCGTCAGGCCGTCGTTCTGGACCCGAGCGATCTGACGACGCATCGTCGCCTCGCCGCCGCGCTCGCGCTCGCGGGCGACACCGACGCGTCCGTGCAGGAGTACGCGCGCTTCATCCGCGATCTTCGCGACAGCGGAGCGAGCGACCGCGCGAAGAGCGAGCTCGCATACGCGAAGGGGCAGCTGCGCGGAGTGAACGGTCTCTCGACTCTCGATGCAATCGCGAACGGCGAGCCGGCGGTCGTCGACGCGCCGACCGAGTCCGAGGAGCCGGCGAAGAAGACGACGCGGTTCTCGGAGCGCGACACCGGCAATACCGCCCTTCGGCCGCCTGCCGTCGATCAATGGACCGCGCGACAAGCGGAGCGTGCGAAGTCATTCACCGCTCCGCCCCCGACCCCCGCCCCCACATCCGCGGACGATCCGTGGGCGGCACCGCCACCCACGAGCTATCCGCGCAGCACTACACCGGACGAGCGGCCGCAGGGTCGCGAGGTCACTCTCGAGAACGATCCGTGGGCGACGGTCACGCCGCCATCGACGCCGAGCTGGTCACCCCAAGACGTGCCGGTCACGGAAGAGGCGCACGACGAGGTGGCGCCGCCGTCGGAGCCGGCCGAAGCGGAGGCCGCGGAGACGCAGGCGCCGGCGCAGGCCGAAGAGTCCTGGGTGCCGGAGCCGCGACCTTCTGACGCGAACGGGGAGCCGGCCGTCGAGACCGACCCCATCGCCGTCGAGGCCGATGCGGCGCTCTATCTCGGGACCCGCGATCCACGCGCGGCCGCGAAAGCGCTCGAGGCGGCGCGCTACTACGTCAAAGAGGGCCACCTCGACGCGGCCTCGGACCTGCTGCTCCAGCTCATCGCGGCGGGAGTCGCCGATCATGACGCGCAGCGTCTCCTCGTCGACATCGTCCGGACGCTCGGCAAGCGTGAGGTCGCGAAGACGAAGTGCCAGCTCCTCGCCCACGCGCTCCTCCTCGATGGCCGCAACGAGCTTGCCGCGGAGGTCGAGGCACTGGCTCTGGCTGACTGATGGACGCGATCCAGAAGTGGGCCAGCGACTTCCTCAACATCGTCACCCGGGGACAGCCGTTCGGGTGGAACAACGTCCTCGACGTGCTCATCGTCGCCGTGTTCGTCTACTACGTGCTGCTCCTCATCCGCGGGACGAGAGCCGTCCAGCTCCTCATCGGCGTCATGGTCCTCGTGTTCATCTATTTCGTCGCCACCTCGTTGCATCTCACGCTCACGACGCTCCTCCTGCAGGCGCTCTTCGCGGTAGCCCTTATCGCGCTCGTGGTGGTGTTCCAGCCCGAGCTGCGACGCGCCCTCGGCCAGATCGGCCAGCTCGGACCGCTCAACCGCCTCCTCGCACCGGGGAGTGAGGAGGAGCTCGAGGGGATCGTCGACGAGCTCGTCCGCGCCGCGCTCCTCATCAGCGAGGCCAAGCACGGCGCGCTGATCGTTCTCGAGAGAGCGACGGGGCTGCAGGACTACAGCGAGACCGGCGTCCCGGTGAACGGCAAGCTCACCGCGGAGCTTCTCGCATCCATCTTCATGACGCGCTCGCCATTGCACGACGGTGCGGTGATCGTCCGCGGCGGACAGATCCTGGCGGCGGCCTGCCTCCTCCCGCTCGAAGAGAACACAGACCGTACCGCGCACCGGTATGGCATGCGCCATCGCGCGGCTCTCTCGATCAGCGCGCAGACCGACGCGATCGTGGTGGTCGTGTCCGAGGAGACGCAGGCCATCTCCATCGCGGCGGGAGGCAGGATCATCGGGGCGCTCGACGAAGAGCGTCTGCGACGGGTCCTCTCGTCGCTTCTCCGCAGCCGGATTCAGCCGCTCCCGTTCCGCAGCAAGGCGTCATAGCGATGGCGCGCGTTCCGGTGCCCGCGCGGCCGCTCCTGCCGCGGCGGCGCATCGATCTTCGTCGTGCGGCGACGGCGGACCTTCCGCTCAAGGTCACCGCGGTCCTCATCGCCATGATCTTCTGGGCCGTTTCCGTGCTGAGCGCTCCGCCGACCGAGGTCGTGCGCGATTACAGCGGACGGGTCGCGGTCGAGCGGCCGGATGCCGTTCCCGCCGGATACGTCCTCGAGGGACAGCTCGGCGACGTGGGCGTCCGGCTCCGAGGGACAGAGGCGGCCCTCGCGAACGTGGTCGCGTCGGACCTTCACGCCAGGGTGGACGTCAACGCAGCCGACCTTCACAGCGCGGATCCGCAAGACATCCGCGTGTACGTCGACGTTGCGACGTCCGGCGTGAAGGTCGACAGCGTCGCGCCGGCGACGGTGACGGTGCGCATCGAGCCGATCACCTCGCGCGAGGTCGCGGTGCAAGCGCGGTTCGCGAATGATCCGCCGTCCGGCACCGTCGCCGGCGACTCCGCCATCACGCCGAGCCAGGTCCGCGTGAGCGGCGCGGCGAGTCAGGTCGCGCGCATCGCGGCGCTCTACGCCACGGTCCGCTTCGGCGACGCCGTGACCGACCTCGTGTCGAGCGTGCAGCCGACCGCGGTCGACGCGTCCGGCGCGACGATCGACGGGCTCACCATCGATCCCGCGGTGGTGCAGCTCACCGTTCCGGTGCTCCCCACCGCGACCACGCGCACCGTACCCGTTCTCCCTGCGGTTCGCGGCGCTGTCGCGGCCGGCTACTGGATCACGCGCGTCACGAGCGATCCGCCCGTCGTCACGGTGCGTGGCGAAGCCGCGGCTCTTGGCGGCATCGACCAGGTCACGACCGCCCCGATCGACGTGAGCGGTCTCGGCTCCGACAGGACGTTCCAGGTCGCGCTGCTGCTGCCCGCGGAGGGCACGTCGCTCATCAAGGCCGCTCAGGCCACGGTGACGGTGTCGATCGCGCCTCTTGCGGGAAGCCGTGCCTTCCCGCTCGTCGCCGTCCAGGCGACCGGTCTCGGTAGCGGTTTCGTCGCGGAGTTCGACCCGCCGACGATCGGCGTGCTCGTTGCCGGTCCGGTACCGGCACTCTCAGGGATAACGGCGGGCCAGGTCGTCGCAGCGGTCGATGCGACAGGCAAGGGACCGGGCGTTTACCCGCTCGACGTGGTCGTTCGCACACCGCCGGGCACGACGGCCCAAAGCGTGCAACCGACCAGAGTGACGCTCACCATACGAACGAGGTAATCAGGAATCGCTTGACCAGGCTGTTCGGCACCGACGGCGTCCGCGGCGTCGCCAACCTCGATCTCACTCCGGAGCTGGCGCTTCGACTCGGTCGGGCGGCGGGCCACGTCCTCGGCGGACCGAGACACTCGGTCGTCATCGGCCGCGACACGCGCCGGAGCGGCCGGATGCTCGAGAGCGCGCTCGCCGCGGGGCTCTGCTCGGTGGGCATGGAGGTGCGCCTCGTCGGGCACGTGCCGACGCCCGGCCTCGCGTTCCTGGCGAAGACGGACCAGTTCGTTGCAGGCGCGGTGATCAGCGCGTCGCACAACCCGGCGCCTGACAACGGGATCAAGTTCTTCGATCACCGCGCGCAGAAGCTCGCGGACGGTGTCGAGGACCAGATCGAAGCGCTGATGACCGGGGACGACACCCTCCCTCGCCCGACCGAGGGCGGCATCGGCCTCGTCGGTGACTCACGCGCGCTCGTGAAGGAGTACGAGGCTTTCCTCATCTCGAAGGCGCCGCGCCTCTCGGGGATGCGTATCGCGCTGGACTGCGCCAACGGCGCGACGTATCGGGTGGCGCCGGCAGTGTTCGCGCACACGGGCGCGGAGGTCCTCGCGTATTTCGACAAACCGGATGGCCAGAACATCAACGACGGCTGCGGCGCGACCGCCCCCGAGGCGCTCCAGCAGCTTGTCGTCGATCACAAAGCGGACGCCGGATTCGCCTTTGACGGCGACGGTGACCGCGTCATCGTCATCGACGAGCGCGGCCGGGCGCACAACGGCGACTTCGTCCTGGCGCTCGTGGCGCGTCACTTCATACGCCACAACAAGCTGGACCCGAAGATCGTGGTCGGCACGGTGATGACCAACGGCGGTCTCGAATCGATGCTCGCTCGCGACGGCGTCCGGCTCGAGCGCACGCAGGTCGGAGACCGCTACGTCTGGGAGGCCATGGAGCGGCTCGGGGCGCAATTCGGCGGGGAATCATCTGGACACGTGATCTTCCGCGAGTACTCGACGACCGGCGACGGCATCCTGACCGCGCTCGAGGTCCTGCACCTGATGCGCGCCGAGGGACGTTCGCTCGCTGACCTTGCCGACGAGATGCAGTTCTGGCCGCAGGTCACGCGCAACGTGAAGGCCGCACGCCGCCGCGAATGGGAAGCGAACGACGTCTTCCGAGCGGCGAAGGAGAGCGCAGAGGCGAAGCTTGGTTCGACAGGCCGCCTACTTGTCCGGCCGTCGGGGACCGAGCCGGTGCTTCGGATCACCGTGGAGGCCCAAAGCTCGACGGTTGCGTCCAGCACCGCGAAGGATCTTGCCGAAGTCGCAGCGAAGGAACTGGCCTAAATGTGTGGAATCGTCGGCTACGTCGGGCCGCGTGAGGCTTTGCCGCTGCTCATGGGCGGCCTGCGGCGCCTCGAGTACCGCGGGTATGACTCGGCGGGCGTCGCCGTCCAGGAGAACGGGACCCTCGAGGTCCTGCGCGCCGAGGGCAAGCTCGACAACCTCGCGGCGATCGTGACGACCCATCCGAGCGCCGGGCACACCGGGATCGGGCACACCCGCTGGGCCACGCACGGCCGGCCCAGCGAGCAGAACGCGCATCCGCACGTCGATTGCGGCGGGGTGACCGCCGTGATCCATAACGGGATCATCGAGAACTTCGAAGCCCTCAAGGCGCCGCTCGTCGCCAGGGGCCACAAATTCACGAGCGAGACCGACACCGAGGTCGCGGTGCATCTGCTCGAGGAGGAGCTCGCCAACGGCCACACCCTCGACGAGGCCGCGCTCGCGGTGCTGCCGCGGCTCGAAGGCGCCGCTGCGCTCGCGTTCATCTCGGCGAAGGATCCCGGGAAGATCGTGGCCGCGCGTATCTCGAACGCCGGCGGCGTGATCGTCGGCTACGGCGACGGCGAGAACTTCCTCGCATCGGACGCGCCCGCGATCCTCGAGCACACCCGGCGCGTGAGCTTCCTCGACCACGGCGAGGTCGCGATCATCACGAAAGAGAAGGTCACGTTCCGAGCGATCACCGGCGAGAAGATCGACAAGAAGATCGAGACGATCACGTGGGATCCGATCGCGGCCGCGAAGTCCGGGTACAAGCACTTCCTGCTCAAGGAGATCAACGAGCAGCCGCGCGCGATCTCCGACACGCTGCTCGGACGCGTCGAGCGCTCGAGCGGCCGCGTCGTGTTCGATGACAACCTCAAGATGGATGAGGCGTTCGTGCGCTCGATCCCGCGCATCAGCTTCGTCGCGTGCGGGACGGCGTCGTATGCGGCTCTCGTCGGGAAGTACCTGGTCGAGCGGCTCGCGCGGATTCCGTGCGATGTCGAGATCGCCAGCGAGTACCGGTACCGCCAGCCCGCGGTCACGAAGGGCCAGCTCGTGGTCGCGGTGACCCAATCGGGCGAGACCGTCGACACGCTCGCCGCGATGGAGGAGGCCAAGAAGCAAGGCGCGCGGCTTCTCTCGGTCGTGAACGTCGTGGGAAGCCAGGCGAGCCGCGTGTCCGACGACGTGATCTATCTGCATGCCGGGCCGGAGATCAGCGTCGCGTCGACCAAGGCGTACGCGGCCATGCTCGTCGACCTCTACCTCTTCGCGATCTACCTCGGGCAGCGCCGCGGAACGCTCGACGCCGAGCGGTCGCGCAAGCTGCTCGCCGAGGCGTTCCATCTCCCGACTCTCGTGGACGCGGTGCTCCAGGAGGAGCCGAAGGTCCGCGCGCTCGCGTACCGCTACCACGCCGCGCGCAACTTCCTGTTCCTCGGCCGCGGGGTGAATTACCCGACGGCCCTCGAGGGTGCGCTGAAGCTGAAGGAGCTCTCGTACATCCACGCCGAGGGCACCGCGGCGGGCGAGATGAAGCACGGTACGAACGCGCTCATCGACGAGGACCTTCCGGTCGTCGCGATCGCGCTGAAGGACTCCGTCTACAGGAAGATCCGCTCGAACATGGAAGAGGTCAGGGCGCGCGCCGGCGTCGTGATCGCGATCGCGACCGACGGCGACGACGAGATCGTTGGGAAGGCGGACGAGATCATCCGCATCCCGGCGGTCGAGGAGCTCCTCTCACCGGTGCTCGCGGTCGTGCCGCTTCAGCTCCTCGCCTATCACATCGCGGATCGCCGCGGGAACGATGTCGATCAGCCGCGCAATCTCGCGAAAGCGGTGACGGTCGAATGAGGTCGATCGTCCTCAGGACGCCGCGGCCGGGCGAGGACCATGAATGACGTTGAGGACGCTCGGGTCGAAGAAGTAATCGCGTGCCGCGGCGAGCTTCCCTCCGCGAAGCTCCCAGACCGTGATCCCTCGAGCGCGGATGGCCGCCCCGCTCTTCGAGGTCTCATGGACTTCCCACTCGATCATCACGTCGTTCGTTCCGAATCCCAGCGCGAGCGTATTCGTCAAGGCGATCCGCTTGACGTCGAAGTCGATCGCCCTCATCGAATCGAACCACCTCGCTACCCACGCGCGTATCGCGGCCTTGCCTTCGAACCGTCCGCTCATGGCCGACGTGCCGGGCATCTCGAGAACGCCGTCATCCGACCAGCCGCGCATGATGGCATCGACGTCCTTGCGCGCCACCAGACGGCTGAAGTTGGCCTTCGTCCACTGTTGCAGCAGGATCGCTCCGAACATCGCAACCTCCCGCCGCGCAGTCTGCGCGCGACGTCAAACCCGCTGGTCTCCCATTTGGCGCAGCCCTAACCTAGCGCCATGAAACGAAGTGACGCGGTGGCGGTAGCCGGAGCTTTCCGGTGACGAATTCGAGTGAGGTCGGCATCGACATCATCGAAACGGTGCGGATCCGCAACGTCCTCGAGAAGCATCCGCGGCGCTTCCTCGACCGCGTGTATACCGAGTGGGAGCAGATGTATTGCCGCACGAACATCCTGCATCTCTCCGGTCGCTGGGCCGCGAAGGAAGCCGTGTCGAAGGTCCTTGGTCTCGGCGTCCGCGGCGTCGGTTGGAGAGAGATCGAGATTCGGCGCACGCGGGCAGGACAACCCACGGTCACACTTCACGGGCGGGCTGAGGCGCGGCGACAGGCAATCGGACTGCAGAGCCCTCTGTCTGTTTCGATCTCGCACATCCGCGACCTCGCCGTCGCTGTCGCCGTAGGGCTGCGCTGACCGAGCGGTCAAAGCCGTCGGCGCTCGACGCTCGCGTCGTCCGCGCTGCGCTCAAGCCACTGCCCAAGGATGCGGGGAAGGAGGCGCGAGGTCGTGTGCTCATCATCGGCGGCTCGCTGCGCTATCCCGGGGCGGCGCTGCTCGCGTCGCGGGCCGCGCTCCGCTGCGGTGCCGGTGTCGTGACGATCGCCGCAGGGCGCACGGTCGTCGAGGCCATCGCCGGAGCGGATCCGAACGTGACGCTCTTCCCGCTTGCCGAAGCGCAGCCGGGTGTCGTCGCCGCGAGCTCGGCGGCGCAGGTCTCGACGATCACGAGCGAGCGCACCCGTGCGCTCCTCGTCGGACCCGGCTTCGCGCACGCGCCCGGCACCGACGACTTCGTGATCGCGGTACTCCGCAACGCGCGCTCGAGCACGACGGTGATCGACGCCGACGGTCTGAATGCCCTCGCGCGCACCGAGGCCTGGCGCGACGCGCTTCCCAGCAAGACGGTCCTGACGCCGCACGACGGCGAAGCCGCTCGTCTCGCTGGGGGCGTCGTCCCGTCCGGAGCCGCGCGCGTGACCTTCGCGGAGCGACATGCCCGCGAATGGGGCGCGGTCGTCGTCCTCAAGGGTCCGGTCACGGTCGTGACGGACGGCAAGAAAACGTACGTCCACGACCAGCCGAATCCCACGCTGGGCATCGGCGGCTCCGGCGACGTGCTGGGCGGCGCGATCGCCGCCCTGATCGCCCGCGGCCTTGTGCCACTCGCCGCGGCCGCGTCGGGCGTCTGGGCGCACGGGCGAGCGGGTGCGCTCCTCGCAAGTGAGATCGGAGAGTCCGGAGCCCTCGCCACCGACATCGCCGACGCGCTTCCGCGTGCGCTCCGTGAAATAGTCGAAGGAAGATGACCAGCTTCGACGCCATCCGCTCGACCGTCGCCGACGTGGACCTCGACGCGATCGCCTCGAACGTCGAGGCCATTCGCGCGCGCGCCAAGGCCGACGTCATCGCCGTGGTGAAGGCCGACGCGTACGGCCACGGCGCCGAAGCGGTCGCCGAGACATCGTTCGAAGCCGGCGCGGTGATGGTGGCCGTGGCGACGATCGAGGAGGGCCTGGTGCTGCGCGAGGGGGGCGTCAACGGGCCCATCCTCGTGCTCCTCGGGCCGACGGACTCATCGGAGGTCGGGCACGCGGTCGCGCTCGACCTCGTGCTCGTCGTCTGGGACCTCGACCGTGCGCGCGCGATCAGCGAGGCCGCGACGGCGCTTCGCCGGGATGCTCGGGTGCACTTCAAGGTGGACACCGGGCTGACGAGGCTCGGTGCGCCCGCGAACGAGGCCGCGACACGCTATCGCGCGATCGCATCGCTCCCGCATCTCGAGATCGACGGGATCTTCACGCACTTCGCGACCGCGGACGACCCCGATCCCTCGAACGATCGCGTGCAGCTCGAGCGGTTTCGCGAAGTGCTTCGCTCGATCCCGGACCGCCCGCGGCTCGTCCACGCGGCGGCGAGCGCGGGCGTTGCCGCGTTCGGGCCGGTCGAAGGGATGAACGCCGTGCGCACCGGGCTTTCGATCTACGGCCTGCACGCCGCACCCCACCTCGCGGGTGCGCTTGCGCTCCGCCCCGCGCTCTCCTGGCGGTCGCGCGTGCATCGGCTCGCGAGCGTCTCCGCGGGCACCGGCGTCTCGTACGGGCACGAGTACCGTCTTCCGCGCGACGGGCGGATCGCGACGGTGCCCGTCGGCTACGGCGATGGCCTCCCGCGCGTGGCCGGAAAGGACGGCGTGGTGCTGGTGCGCGGCCATCGCGTGCCATTCGCCGGGCGCGTCTGCATGGACCTCGTAATGCTCGACGTGACCGACGTCGATGGCGCGCGCGAAGGCGATGAAGTGGTCCTCATCGGCGCGCAGGGGAGCGCGAGTCAGACGGCGGAGGACCTCGCCGAGGCGTGCGGAACGATCAACTACGAGATCGTCACCGGCATCCGCCGGCGGGTGCCGCGGCGCTACTTCCGGGGTGGCCACGTCGTCGCGACGCGAACGCTTGCCGAAGGGCACCACGCCCGATGAGACGTCAACGGTGGCTCGCCCTGGTCGCGCTCGTTCTTCTCGTCGCGGCGTGCATCCCGCCGCAGGCCGCCCCAAGCGCTCCGCCGACCGAATCGTCGGCGACGCCGGTACCGAGCACTCCGACGCCCCTCGCGTCCTCCACGCTTGCGACGCTCGACATGACGGCGGCGCTGCTCGCCAAGTCGCTGCCGTACGCGAACGGATTCGAGCTGACCCGCACGGTGCGGGGCCGCTCGGGACAGCCGGCGAACGGATTCGAGCCGGTGCGCACGACGCCGCCGGTCGAGGACATCGGCAGCACGCACGATTTCTGGACGTACGACTTCGCCGCGAAAAAGAACGTCAAGACCACCGCCACGCTT
>VBIZ01000075.1 GCA_005880575.1 Chloroflexota bacterium
GCGACGTAGATCGTTCCATCGGAGCGGTCGACCGCGACCGACGGCTCCGTCGCGTTGGTCTCGCTATCCGGAGAGACTCTTTCGATAAAGCCGGAGATGTCCGCGAGCACCGCGGCGGCGAAGAGCGAGAGCGAAAGGGCCATGGCCGCGCTGAGGATGACGAGCGAACGACGCATTTTCGGGCCTCCTATCTGATAGGAAAGCCCGGCGGCGATCTGTCGCCGCCGGGCGTAGTGAGATCGGGTCATCGCGATTCGGTGAGCATCTCCCAGATCGTGAATGCCGCGTCGCCGGCGACGCTCGTGTGGAGTACCAGTGCATAAGTGCCGACGCCGTCTGGGAGCGCCTGGACGTCGAGCACCCCGCCGCCATCGACGGTGGCGGTCGCGATCGCCTTTCCGTTCGGGTCGACGATCGTCACCTGCGTGCCGGCGACCGTCTCAACGACGACGTCGAGGAGCTGGGTCGCGGGATCGACCACGACCGCGCTGATCGTGTCGATTCCTGCCAGCGCCGTTCCAAGCACAAGTCCCGTCACGGCCTGGACGGTGGGACCGGCCGGCGTCAGGATGTCGCCGCCGCCGATCGTGACACTGTCCACGTAGACCATGTCGCGGAATGCATCGGTCGATTGGTTCGTAATGCGGACCGCATGCGTGCCTGGCGCGAGGTTGTAGTGCGCCTTCACGCCGAACGTGAGGTCCTTCCGTCCGGTCTTGTCGACTTTCTGGGGGTCGGTCGCCGGCCGGAATTCGCTGATCGGCGCCTGTTTGGTGCCGTCGATCGTCACGCCGAGGATGCCGCCGCGCGGGCCGGTAATGAGGTTGAGGTCGAGCGAGTTCCCTGAGAAGCTGAACGCGAGCGCATCGGCGGTCTTGCCCGTCCCGACGTCGCGGCAGTACGAGCCGCCGTCGGCACGGCTGTCGATGATCTCCTGCCACCCGCCCTGGCTCTGAATGTTGGGGTCAGAGCACCCGACGGTTGTCGCGCCAAGTGTCTGCGTGACGAGCGTGGAGTCGAACGGCGGCGTCGCGTCGATCGTCCGCATCGGGTTGGTCATGACCTTCTCGATCTTCTCCGCCGGACCGGCCATGGTGAAGACGCTCGCGCCCGTGATCTGCGCGCCGACGGCCAGGCCGAAAGCCGCAAGCGGCCCACGCAGCGTCAGCGTGCCGCTCTCGAAGGAGCCGACGACCGGAAAGCTCGCATCCGTGTGATAGCCGGCCCCGAGAATCGACGTCCCGTTGGTCAGGCCATCGTTCGCGTCCAGCTTGCCGCCGAAGAAGCGGAACTCGCCGTTCGAGCTGTACTCGGCCGACATGTGGAACACGTCTTCAGCGGTGGAGAAGCGGAAGACGTACTGCAGCCGGTCCGCAGCGGTGACGCCGACCTGGGTCACGGCGTTGTAGGCGGTGAGGTCGCGGGCCATTCCGGCACGCGTCGTGTCCCCCAGGCGGATGCGGGCGACGAGGTCGCCGTTGTTCGCGAACGAAAGGGCTCCGAGGAGGTCGAGCGAGGCGAGGTTCGTGCCGGCCGCGGTGTTCGGCCACGTGGCATCCCCCGCGGCATCGCTGCTGGTCGAGTCCATCACCGTCACTGCGATCGTCGACGGAGTCGTCCCCGTCGGCGCGAGCAGCGAAGGTCCGGAGATCTCCTTCGCGAACTCGACGAAGGGTCCGGCCTTCGATGCGTTCGTGCGGGGGTTCGCGGCGAGACCATTGTTGTTGTCCATGAACACCACGCCGACGCGACCGGTCTGGTCGACGCCGAGGTCGATCATGTCGAGGAGCGAGCGGTCGCCGGTGCACGCCGTTCCGGACGTGCAGACCTGCCCGCGGTGGTCGATGCGGTGGTTCACTTTTCCGGAGACCACCGTCGTCGTCGCACCGGCACGCGCGAGCGCAAGAGCATCGGTGATGATCGCGGCGTAGGTGTTCCAGTGCGCCTCGTCCGGACAGCCGTCCGAAACGCCGGTGCAATCCTCGCTCCCCATGTAGGTGATCGCGACGCGGCCCGCGTCGCCGGCGGTGACCGCAGGGAAGACGGCGCTGCCGACTGCGGGAAGGCTTATGCGGACCTTCGGTGTCCAGAACGTCGCGGGACGTCCGGCTGGTGGCTTGTTGCGGCTGTCGTCGATGGGCGACACCGAGAGGTAGACGATCCCGTTCGTGACCCAGACCGCGTACGCGTTGCCGTTCGCGTCGAGGTTGAGCCACGGGAAGATCGCGGGGGTGTCGCCGCTGACGTTGGTCGAGGTCCAGCTGCCGGGGAGCTGGTAGCCGGACACCGGAGCGGTCGCGACGAAATAGCCGCCGCCTTTCCGGTACGGGACGTAGATCCAGCCGCGTCCCGGACCGCTTGTGTTGTCGACACGGAGGTTGCCGGACTGACTCACCTCGAGAAGCTGCGGCGCCGGCTGCGGCACAGGTGTGCCTGCGGTGGTCACGCCCTGGACATAGACGCCCACGAGCGGGACGTGGTACGAGAGGAAGGCCTCGATCGGCATGCCCACCGAGTTGGGGAGCGACGGATCGGCCCAGCCGACCCACTGCCGGTCGACGGCGCTCGCGGCATTGGTGACCGCGAACTCGCGCGTCGCCGGCCAGGTGTCGCCGTGATCGGTCGAGGATGCGAGCGCTTCGTTCGCGACCGCTTCCTGATCGGCGAAGAACAGATCGCCGTTTACGAGGTTCACCTCGTCCTCGGTGTCGCCACCGCCACCGGTGTGGCAGTTCGGCCGGCTCCGCGCCGCGCAGGTGGGGTCGTAGAGCAGGCGGAACGAATCGCCTCCATCGAGCGATCGAGAGAGCTGACCGATCTCCGTTCGGGTCGACAGCGGCCAGTCGACGAAGATGCGGTTCGTGTCGATTCGGCTCGGCTGCGACCCCGCGACCGTTCGCTCGATCGTCGTCTGCGGCTCGGCGCCGAGGAAGTGCGCCGAGACGGTCGTCGAGGGGGCGAAGGCGAGGCTCGTCGCGCTGTCGAAGGCGACTGTCGGCGTCGTGGGCAGTGGTGCATCGATGAACTTGAAGCTCGACGGCGTCGAGGTCGCGTCGTAGTGGACGTTGATGCCGTTTCCGGTGACGAGCGAGACCGCCGCCACCTGGATGAGAAGCTCGCTCTGGATCGTGCCGCTCACGAAGACCGCGCCGCTCATCTCTTTCGGAGTAGCCGCGCCCGAGAGCGACACGAGCCCACGGCCGATGACCTTCTGGGGCTGGCCGCGCGGTGCCGCGTACACCGGATCGGCGAAGACAGTGACCGAGACAGTCGTCCCCGATGGGCTCGGGACTGTCCACCACCAGTCGAGAACGAGCTGGCCCGAGATCGTGCCGGTGAAGGGTCCGTGCCAGTACAGCGTCAGCGGGTTGCCGACGAAGTCCTCGTTCGCGATGCCTGTGGTCGTCTGCGTCACGGGAGTGAGGCCAGTCGGTGCTGTCTGGTTGAAGGTCGCGCCCGAAATTGCCGTGTCGCTCGTCAACGCGGCCTGCTTATCGACCTGGTCCGTCGAATTGCCGTGGAACCAATACGTACCCGTCGCGGCAGTGGCTGAATGGGATGGCGGAGAGGCGAGGACAAAAGAGAGAACCAGGGCAGACACGGCGAAGCACGTGACGGCGCGACGCATTCGACCCTCCCGGTTGTTTGAGGTGTGCCGGGCGTCGCGCCGCACGTTACGTGCCCGTTACGTCAACATTTGGGAAAGAAAACGCGCCGGCGAATCCGCCGGCGCGCTCTCGTAGTCGTCTGGTGTGGTCCGGTTAGCGCACGTGAATTTCCGCGAACATGCCCGCGCCGTCATGGAGGGCGCAGACATATTTGAAGTCCCCCGCCTTCGTAAATGTGAGGCTGTACTTCGTCATCGCCACCGGTAACGGGGTCCCGTTCAACTGGTAGTAGGCGTACTGCTCCTTGGTCGAGAGAAACCCGGAGCTGGCGACCCCTTTGCCATCGAAGGTTGAGCCTCCCATCGCGAGCAATTCGGCGACCGGATCCAAACCATCCGGCAGATTGAAGCTCACCGTGTGTGGCTCC
>VBIZ01000076.1 GCA_005880575.1 Chloroflexota bacterium
AGTCGAGAAGATAAGCCTCGAGGACCCGTTCCCCACCCCCGAATGTCGGTCGAACGCCGAGAGATGCTGCCGCTTTGAAACGCCCCTCTCCCATCTCCGCCCACATCGCGTAGATCCCGTCGCGAGGAAGGAGTCGCTCCTTCGGGAGCGCGAGGTTGATGGTGGGAAAGCCGAGGGCGCGACCGCGCTTGTCTCCGTGCACCACGCGCCCGCGAACGCTGTACGGCCGCCCGAGGAGACCCGCCGCGGCTTCAACGTCGCCGGCGAGAAGCAAGTTGCGGATGCGGGTGGAGCTGACGATGGCCCCGTCGATCTCGATCGGCGCCACGACGTCCACGACAAAGCCATCGCGCTTGCCGCGCTCGCGCAGCTTGTCGACGTCGCCTTCGGCGCGACGGCCGAAGTGAAAGTCCGGACCGACGACGATCCGCCTGATGTCGCATGCCCCCTTGACCCGATCGACGAACTCGTCGGCAGAGAGCCTCGCGAACTCGTCGTCGAACCGGAAGACCACGACCGCATCGGCACCGGCTTCGCGCAGCAGCTTCACGCGGTCCCTGATGTCCGAGAGCGCCGAGGCCGGCGCGCCCGGCGCGAGCACTTGGATCGGCAGCGGGTCGAACGTCGCCGCTACGGCGAGAGCGTGCTCCGCCCGCGCGCCCCGCTCGAGGTGCGCGATGAGGGCGCGATGCCCGAGATGAACGCCGTCGAAGACCCCGATCGCCAGATGAACGGGACCCTTCGGCCAGCCGCTGAAGTCGGTACGCGTTTCGATACGCCGAGATTAGTCGGCGGCACCCACTCCGGCAGGCGTGGGCTCGACGACGGCGTCGAGCGCGATGGGCATCGGAGCCGGCGCCGGCTCGGGCAGGAGCGCCGGGGGTTCGTGCACCGGTCGCGGCGCCGTGACGATCGCCGGAGCTGGCCGACGGACCCGGCGCGGCGCACGCCGCGTCGCGCGCGTAGCGAGGAACGGCACCGGCGTGAACACGGCGGCGATGAAGCCGAGGTAGTTCCCCTGGAAGTACCGCCCGAAGAAGAGGAAGGCGAGCAGCGTGAGCGCGTAGCCCGCGAGCAGGGTCGCGACGGTGGGCCGCTGCCACAATCGAATGAGCCACCAGGCCGCGATCGGCGTAGCGATGGCGATCTCGATGAGCGCGAACGGGAAGTCCGCTTGGCGGAATGGGATCAGGCCGAGCCCGAGGAGGATCGCTGAGAAGCCCATCCCCGAGATCGGGTACGTCCACGCCGCGCCGCCGGCGTTGTAGCTGACGACGTCATCCCAGAACGCGCCGAAGTTGTTCGCGAGGAACGGCACGAACGTCGCGAACAGGAAGAGAGCGGCGGGCCATGTCGGCAGGAGCGCGGCGGCCGCATCCCGGAGGGTCCGGGGCCGCTTCGTCGCGATCAGGTAGACCGCGACGAAGGGCAGGAAGATGAGGGCGTGGAGCTTGGCCGCACCGGCCGCGGCGAACGCGAGCGACGACGTCGTCCGGCGCTCGCGCATCAGGAGCGCGATGCCCGCGAACAAGAACAGGAGCACGAAGAAGTCGTTCCGTCCTTCCACGACGAAGGGGAAGAGCTGCGGATTGAGCGCGATCGCGGCGGTCATCGCGAGCCGCTGAGCGGCGCCGCGCACGAGGAGCGGGACGAGGGCGAGCGTTCCGACGTACGCCGGGAGGTAGAGATAGCGCTGGTCCCAAATGAACCCGAAGTGATCGAAGAACCAGACGAACGGAGCGCTCACGAGGAACATGAACGGGAAATACGTGAGGTGGTAGAGCGCCGGGTTGTTGATCATCGGCCAGAAGAACATCGGCGTGTCGAGGTAGTCGGCGACGTACGGGTTCATACCGGCGAGGAGCTTCCGCGAAGCCTCTTCAACCATGAGCGCCCCGTCGTGGATGTAGGTGTATGGCTTGCCGGTCTCCCGAAGGATGATCGAGGCGAACGTCGGAATGATCACGAACGCCACGATCAAGGCGGCGAGGTGCGCGATCCGTGAGCGCGTCGTGAACGATCCGCGCGAGCGGTGGTCGCGTAGCGGATAGGCAAACGCGAGCGTGCCGCAGACGACCAGGAAGGCCGCATCCGCGCCTGGCGGGAACAGCCGCCACAGCGGCACGTCGTGGGTCGCGGCGACGGTGGTGTGGTTCGCGAACAGGAGGAACCAGTTGCCGACGCCGAAGAGCGCGACCACCTTTGCGTCGAGGGAGAGGTCGCGCCAGGCTGACAGCGCCCATTTGATGAAGCGCTCGAGCGATTTGGCGAGCATCAGGCTGACTCCCCCGCTCCGACGATCGTATCAGCGGATCGCTCGAGAAATCGGCGGTCGAGCGTCAACAAATCATCGTTCGCCGGCCGAAGGAGCGCGGCCGCATCGCGGCCGCGGGCGCGGAGCTGTTCCGGCGTGAGCGCATCCCGAGCCTCGAGCGCGCCCACCGCGAGCCGGCGAAGTCCGGCGAGGTGCGCGGCGGAGCCAAGAGCTCGCCCGAGGTCGCGCGCGATGGCGCGTACGTAGGTCCCCGACGAGCACACCACATAGAGGCGCACGTCCGGTGGGGAGATCTCGATCACGTCGAGGCGAATGACCTGCACGCTCCGCGCCGCCAGAGCCACCGTTTCTCCACGACGCGCTCGTGCGTATGCCGGGCGGCCGGACACCTTCAGAGCGGCGTACTGCGGCGGGGTCTGCATGATGACTCCGCGTAATGCGGCGAGGGCGGGCTCGATCGTGTCCGTCGAGAGCGCCGGAACCTCACTCGCCCGCGCAACGGCGCCTTCGCGATCGTCCGTGGCGGTCTCCGCGCCGAAGCGGACCAGCCCGTCGTAGACCTTCGTCGCTTCGTGGAAGCGGTCGGCGAACTTCGTCGCGTTGCCGACGAGCACCGGGAGCAGTCCGGTCGCCTGAGGGTCGAGCGTTCCGCCGTGCCCGACCCGCCTCGTACCGAGCACGCCACGCACGAGCGCCACGATGTCGTGCGAGGTCCAGCCCTCGGGCTTGTCGATCGCGAGGACGCCGGAAAGCGAGTCGGTCGGAGTGATCAGGCGCCGACGGGCGCGCGGGTCTTGGCGGTTTCGAGCGCCGCGCGTGCGGCGTCGAGGACGCGGTCGCGGACGTCCCCGAGGTTCCCCGAGATGAGCGCTCCGGCCGCGCGCACGTGACCACCCCCGCCGAACCGCGCCATGAGCGCCGACGCATCGACCGACGGCTCCCACTGGGAGGTGCGGCACGAGACCTTCACGCTGCCCGCCTGCTCGTTGAAGAGCAGCGAGACGCGCATGCCGCTCGAGCGCGCGATCTGCTCGACGAGCCCGGAGATGTCCTCGTCGCGAGCCTCGGATCGTTCGATGTCGCCGGCACGAATCTCGGTCCAGACGAGCTGGCCGCCGTCCTCGCGCACGAGACGGGCGAATGCGAAGCCCCAGA
The DNA here is from genome assembly GCA_005880575.1 of Chloroflexota bacterium. Taxonomy (GTDB): domain Bacteria; phylum Chloroflexota; class Limnocylindria; order P2-11E; family P2-11E; genus 3-1-20CM-2-70-9. The sequence goes on from VBIZ01000076.1 coordinate 3,431, forward strand.
GCTTCAGCGCTTCAAAACGCTTGTTCCGGAAGATGTTGTACGTGATCGCCTGCAGATCGGCGCCGGCTTCGCGAAGCTGCGCCGCGCGTTCGAGGGCGCGCGCGTCGGTGCTTGGGAACTGGAACGAGCCCGTGTCCGTCATGATCCCGACGAGCGCGGCAGTCGCCATCTCCGGCGTCCACTTCATGCCGAGCGCATCGATGACGCGCGAGACGAGCTCGGCGCTGGCCGCGGCGGTGACATCGACAAGGTTCGCGGTCCCGAA
>VBIZ01000077.1 GCA_005880575.1 Chloroflexota bacterium
GTGCCGGTGATCGTCGTGACCGTCGAAGCCGATCCGGCGACGACCCTCGCGCTCGGCGCCGACGATTACCTCACGAAGCCGATCGACAGAGTCCGTTTGGAGAGCTGGCTTCGACGGCTGAGGCAGCGAGCGGACGATCGCGCACGGCCCAACGGAAGGCGGCAGCTTGCGCATTCTCCTCGTTGAGGACGATCAGATGAACGTCGAGCTCTTCGAGTCCGCGCTCGAGACCGACGGGCACGAGATCGTGACCGAGCGCGACGGCGCGGCCGGAGAAAGGCGCGCCTCCGATCGATTCGACCTGGTCCTCCTCGACGTGCAGCTGCCGAAGATGAACGGGCTCGAGGTCTGCCGCAGCCTGCGCGCGCGCGGACTGCGCATGCCGATCGTCGCGCTCAGCGCATCGGTCCTGCCGGAAGAGATCGCGCGCACGAAGTCGGCCGGCTTCGACGAATTTCTGCCGAAACCCATCTCGCCTCGCGACCTGCGCGCCGCCGTGCGACGCCTCGGCTCCCTGCGGCACGAGGAGAACGGCCGCTGACCGCGCAGGCGAACGCGCCGCGTGCGCTCGCTCGCGTGAACAACGCTGCCCTGTCGCTGTTCCTCCGTCCATGGCTCGCCGTCGGGCTCGTCGCGCTCGTCGTTCTGCTTCCCTCCTACCTCGTGACGGATCTCACGTTCAACGATACGAACGCGCGCCTCGAGACCTCGCGACGCGAGGAGCAGGCCCGCGCCGTCGACACCGGGGCGAAGCTCGTCGCCGAGAGGGTCGACGGTCTGGAGACCGATCTCGCCGCCGTCGCGGAGAGCCGCTTCATGCAGGACGCCCTGTCGGCCGGGAGCGTCGAGAACCTCGGCGGGCTGGCCACCGAGCTCCGGCCGGTCATCGGGATCGACAAGGAAACGCTGTCCGTCTTCATCGAAGATACGCATGGCTCCCTGCTCGCGATCGATCCGCCGGACCGCACCCTGATCGGACGCGACTTCTCGCAGCGCGATTACTTCATCGGGGTCTCGCGCGAGTGGAAGCCGTTCGTATCGGAGGCCTTCCAGAGCGCGCTCCAAGGCAACCCCGCGACCACCGTCGTCGCGGTCCCGATCTTCGCCGCCAACGGGAAAGCTGTTGGCGTGTTCGGCGCCGCGGTCGACCTGTCGAGCGCCGCGGACTGGCTGAGTCCGCTCTCGAACTATCAGGACGTCTACCTCGTAGATCGGAAAGGACGGCTCATCACGCATTCGCAGGATCCTCTTGGCCAATCGCTGCGGGACCTGAGCGCGGATCCGACCATCGCTTCTGCGATCGCCGGCAGACAGGTGCTCGGCAACGCGCCGGATCCCTTGACCGGAACGGCCTCGTTCGTCGCCACAGCCCTCGTTCCGGACGTGGGCTGGCACATCGTCGTGGTCGACCGGGCGGACAAAGTGAGCGCCGCGCTGAGCCCGCTGCTGCAGACGATCCTCTGGATCCGCATCGCGACGGTCCTCATCGTCCTCGGCCTCACGCTCATCCTCTCACGTGCGGTGCGCGGGCTCGTGGCGCAACGCGTTCAGCTCGCCGCATCGGAGCGGGCCGCGCGCGCCGCCCAGGTGGAAGCGGACGCCGCCAACCAGCACAAGTCCGAGTTCCTCGCGAACATGAGCCACGAGCTGCGGACGCCGCTGAACGCGATCATGGGATTCTCCGAGCTCCTGCAGGAGCAGCTCACGTCGACGATCAACGACCGGCAGCGGCGCTATCTGGCGAACGTGCGCGACGCGGGAGCCCACCTCCTCGGGCTGATCAACGACGTGCTCGACATTTCCAAGGTCGAGGCCGGACGCATCGAGCTTCGGCCTGAGGTGATCGCGCTCGAAGCCCTTCTCGCGCCGGTCCTCTCCGCCACCCGCGAAGCCGCACGCCTTCAGGACGTCGATTTCACGGTGGTAAGCGATGGCGATCACCGGACGATCTACGTCGACCCCGGTCGCGTTCGGCAGGTGCTCTTCAACCTTCTGTCGAACGCGGTGAAGTTCACCCCGGCCGGCGGTCGCGTCAACCTGCTCGCGACGATCGACACGGGCGCGCTGGACCTCGTGGTCTCGGACACAGGCATCGGCATTCCGATGGCAAAGCAGAGCCGCGTCTTCAACACCTTTGAGCGTTTTCACGAGGGCTCGTCCTCCGCGAAGGGCACGGGCCTGGGCCTCGCTCTGACGAAGCGGCTCGTCGACCTTCACCACGGAACGATCGAATTCATCAGCCGCGAAGGGGGAGATGGCACGACCTTTCACGTGCGCCTGCCCGACGTGGTCGTCGACACCGCAGCGCGGCGCGTGCTCGTGGTCGAAGACGACAGCCGCGATGCCGATCTCGTCGTCGCACTGATCGCCGAGCACGGACTCGCGAGCGAGGTCGCAGGATCGGTGGAGGAGGCGACCGCCGCGATCGTCCGAGCGCGGCCGTCAGGGATCGTGCTCGATCTTCGGCTCCGCGATGAACGTGGCGAGCAGATTCTGGAGCTCCTCAAGACCGACCCGACGACCGCCACCATCCCGGTCGTCATCGTATCGGTCGAGGACGACGAGGGCCGCTCCCATCCCGCGGACGACTATCTGACCAAGCCCATCGACCGCTCGCGCCTTGGACGGTGGCTCGAACGGGTCGCGGCGAAGGATGGGCGCGCGAAGGTCGCGGTGTCGTGACAGAACCGATCGTCAAGCCACGCCGTGCGAAGGTGCTGGTCGTTGACGACCTGCAGTCCAACCGCGAGCTCCTCGAGGGACGTCTCGCGGATCTCGGGTACGACGTGCGCGAGGCAAAGGACGGGATCGAGGCGCTCGACGCCGTCGCAGCCGACGAGCCGGACCTGATCCTTCTCGATATCGACATGCCGCGTCTTGACGGCATCGCGGTGTGCGAGCAGCTGAAGGCGCATCCCGTCCGCCGCCTGATCCCGATCGTCATCCTGACGGCCTCGAGTGATCGCGACACGAAGCTGCGCGGGATCGCGGCCGGAGCCGACGATTACCTCAGCAAGCCGTTCGACGCGAAAGAGCTCCTCATTCGAACGAAAGTGCTCCTCCGGCAGCGCGAGCTGAACCAACGGCTCGACGCGACCGAGGGCGTGCTCTTCGCGCTCGCCCGTGCGGTCGAAGCACGCGACCGCCACACGATCCATCACGCTGAGCGCGTCGGCCGCTACGCGGAGGCGATCGGCGCGGCCCACGGTCTCGGATCGGAGGACTGCGAGCTCCTCTACCAGGGCGGGGTGCTGCACGACCTCGGGAAGATCGCGATCCCCGACGCGATCCTGCTGAAGCCCGGCCCACTCACCGGCGAGGAATTCGCCGTGATGCGGACGCACTCGATCGAGGGCGAGCGCATCTGCCTCTCTCTTCGCAGCGTGTCGCACTACCTTCCGATCATTCGGCACCACCACGAGCGGATCGACGGCGCCGGCTATCCGGACCACCTCGTGGGCAGGGACATACCGCTGCAGGCGCGCATCGCGTCGATCTCCGACGGCTGGGACGCGATGGTGAGCGATCGACCGTATCGCGCCGGGCTCGGCGAGGACGAGGCCCTGCGCAGGCTGCGCCAGGGCGCCGGAACGCAGTGGGACGCCACGCTCGCGCACACCTTCATCGACCTGGTGGAAGGCGGCCTGACAGATCGCGTGACGCGGTCACAGCTCGCGGCGATCGCTTGAAGCGACCCGCGTCGCGCGGCGTCGTCGTCCAGCTCGCGCGGTCCGATGTAAAGGGGGGCCCGCCATCGCGGAAGCGCGCCGACCTTTCGATCCGGGACGGCGAGCTCGCGGCCGCGCTGCTCCGCGGCGAGCTTGCGCTCCACTACCAGCCGATCGTCGACCTGCGGAGCGGCGAGTGCCGGCGCGTCGAAGCGCTGCTGCGCTGGCGGCACCCGCGCCTCGGGTTGCTCGAGCCGGGCGACTTCCTGCCGTTCGCGTCGGAGCTCATCGAGCAGATCGGCGTCTGGGTCGTCCGCGCGGCAGCCGCGCAGTGGACCGAGTGGCGCGGCCTGGGCTCGGGGCTCGGCATCGGCATCAACGTCTCCGCTCCGGAGCTCGCGCAGATCGAGGTGTTGCTCGAAGCGCTCGCTCCCTTCGGGTCCGGTGCCGTCACCTTCGAGCTCAGCCCCGGAACGTTCGCGAGCCCCGCGGCGCGTCCCGCAGCGCTGCACCTGGCCGCCGCGGGTGCGCGCGTGGCCCTCGACGGCGCGAGCCTCTCCGACGCGCCCGGACGGGCGCTTGCCGTGCTCCTCGACGAGCTGAAGAT
>VBIZ01000089.1 GCA_005880575.1 Chloroflexota bacterium
GACTCCCGAGCGCAAACACATCCTCATCACGAACGACGACGGCATCGAGTCGGATGCGCTGGGGCCGCTCGCCGACGCGCTCCGGGCGGTCGGGAATGTCGACATCATCGTGCCGGAGCGCAACTGGAGCGGGGCGAGCCACAGCATCACCCTGTACCGACCGCTGCGCGTGAAACCGACGCAGCTTCGGACCGGACAGCCCGCGTTCATGAGCGACGGATCTCCGACGGACTGCGTGAGACTCGCGATGCTTGGTTTTCTTCCACACAAGCCGGACCTCGTCGTGTCGGGGATTAACCGCGGGTCGAACATGGGAGACGACATCACGTATTCGGGCACGGTCGCCGCCGCGATGGAGGGACTCCTCTCGGGCGTCCCGTCGATCGCGATATCGATCGGCGCGTTCGGCGCGAACATCGACTTCGGCCCGGCCGCCTCGTTCGCGGCGCTGCTCGCGAAGAACATCCTCGCGAGGGGGTTCTCGTCCGACGCGCTCCTCAACGTCAACGTGCCGCCCTTGCCGCGCGAGCGGATCGCCGGTGTCGAGGTCACGCGGCTCGGAAAGCGCAACTACCGCGATCAGCTCGTCGAGCGGCTGGACCCGTACGGCGAGCCCTACTACTGGGTCGGCGGCCCCGCGGTCGCGGGCGAAGCCGAGCCAGGCACGGATGTCGCCGCGATGCGCGACAGGAAGATCAGCGTGACACCGATCTATCTCGACCTCACGAACCACGCGCTCATCGACGAGCTCGCGACGTGGGACTGGGGCTGGATCGCTCCCGTCGAGGTGAGCGCGGACTGATGGCGCGGCGCGTCGGGTGGCTCGCGCTCGTGTTTGCGGTGTCCGGATGGGGCTTCCTCTGGTTCGCGATCAGCCGCGCCAACATCTTTTGTGGAGGTGGGCCGGACGATTGCCCGTCACTGATCGGCGAGACACCGCGGTACCTAGCGGTGTTCGGAATGCTCGTGCCGGCGATCGCGATCAGCGTCGTTCTCGATCGTCACCGCCTCGTCCCGCGGTTCCTCAGCATCAGCGCCATCGTTCTGTCGGCGATCGCTCTGGCAGCAGCCGTGGCGATGACTGTCGCCGCCTACGACTACATGCTGACGAGCATCGCGAGCGGTCGACTTGACCTTCCCGATCGCCCACTCCTGGTGCCCGCCGTGATCCGGGGGCTGGGCGGACTGTGGCCTCTCTTCGTCGGCGGCTGGATGACGCTGACGAGCCTTCAGCTCGTTCGGCTCGGCGTCCCCGTCGCGATCGCCGGCCTGGGTGTGCTCGCGGGGTTCGCGGTCGTGCTCACTTTTCCATTCGCCGCTCAGTGGTTCGTCTCGACCTCGCTACTCCCGCTCGAGCTCATCTGCTCGCTGGTGTGGGCCACGGTGACCGGCGTATGTCTCCTCGCCGCCGGCCGTGAGGGCGATCAGCACCGCCCCGACACGAGATCGAGCTGGACGAATCGACCGTCGGAGCGGCGCTCTCCCAACGCATAAGGGACCGGTCGCGTGAAAAGGGGGCCGGCGAACGCGAACGAGTGGTACTCGCCGTTCTCACCACACGGGTCGATCGGCAGGGCGGCGATCTCGCCGACGAAGCGCTCGTCGATGACGCGTCCGAGCCAGCTGTCGTCGAGCTTCTCCGACTCGCAGCAGGTAACCACCGCGCGGCCGCCCGTCGCCACGAACTCCGCGAGGAGCTCGCCTGGATCCTCGCCCCAGAGGGGCTCGACATGCGTGAGCCCCGCTGCGCGCACCCGTGTCTCGTACCACGCACGGACGTCGGCGAGGTGGATGTCGCCGAACACGATCCCGTCGATGCCGTCCCGAACGAGCTCGTCCAGCGTGTCGCCGAACGCGCCGTCGAAACGGTGCCAGGCCGTACCGCGCTGCACCAGGGGCACGGCCATGGCGTCCGCTTGCGCGGCGATGAGCTCGGTCCGGGTCGCGTGGAAACGGACTCGCCCGGTGGCCTCGTCGTAGAAGTTCACGAGGCAGGCGATCTCGGCGCCGTTCCGCCGCGCGCGATCCGCCGCGAGCGCGCTGTCCTTCCCACCCGACCACATCACGGCGCAGCGCATCAGAGCACGGGCAGGACGACGGGCCGGCCATCGTGCCTGCCGACCGCGAGGCCAGGTCCGAACACATCGCGGATGAGCTCGGCGTTGATCACCGTCTCCGGAGCCGCGTCGCAGATCATGCGGCCATCGGCGAGTACGGCGAGCCGCGTGGCCATCGACGCGGCAAGGTTGAGGTCATGCAGCACCGCGACAACTGCGAGGCCTCTCGCGCACGCGAGCTCGCGGATGAGCCGAAGCATCGCCACCTGATGGGCGGGATCGAGATGAACCGTGGGCTCGTCGAGCAGCAGCACGTCGCTCTCCTGCGCCAGCGCCATGGCGAGGACGGCGCGCTGCCGCTCGCCTCCCGACAGCCGATCGATGCGCCGTGAAGCGAGGTCGACGAGGTCGAGGTCCGCGATCGCGCGCTCCACCGCCGCCGCGTCTTCGCGCGACGCTCCTCCGAACGTGCCGAGACGCGCCGTCCGCCCAAGTCCGACGACCTCGCGCACAGTGAACGGGAACAGCGTGTCGAAGATCTGCGGGACGACCGCGATGCGCCGCGCGAGGTCGCGACGCGCGAGCGCCGCGATGTCCGCGCCGTCGAGCCGCACCGAACCGAAGCTCGGGCGGACGAGACCCGCGAGACAACGCAGGAGCGTCGACTTTCCCGCACCGTTCGGGCCGACGATCGCGACGACCTCGGCGCGTCCGACCGAGAGCGTGCACGCGCGAAGGACGGTCCGCGCTCCGTAACCGGCCGTGACCGCCTCCGCGTGGAGCGTCGTCATACGACGACCCGCCGTGAGCGCACGAGCAGCGCGAGAAAGAACGGCGCGCCGACCAGCCCCGTGATCGCGCCGACCGGCAGCTCCGCCGGAGACAGGACGACCCGCGCGCCGAGGTCGGCGAGCACGAGGGCGGCCGCTCCGGCGAAAAAGCTCGCGGGGATGAGCCGACGATGCGTGGCGCCGATCGCGAAGCGCAAAGCATGGGGGACGACGAGTCCGACGAATCCGACGAGGCCGGCGAGCGCGACGGCCGCGCCTGAGAGGAGCGCCGTGGCGGCGAGGACCGCCGTCGTGGTGCGATCAGGATCGACACCAAGCGTCGCCGCGGTCTCTTCGCCGAACGCGTACGCGTCGAGTCGATGCGCGAGCAACAGCGCGAACCCGAGCCCCACAGCAACGATGGTCGCCGCGACGGCCAGCTCGTCCCAGCTGATCACCGACACACCGCCTTGCAGCCAGCCGAGCACCGCGCGAAGCCGGAGGGCCAGACGGTCACTCGAGACGAGGATGAACGTCACGACGGCGCCGACGAACGAGGTGAGCACGACGCCGGCAAGAAGCACGGTGAGCACCGTCGTCGATCCGCCGAGCCGCGCGAGCCGCCAGACGATCGCGACGGCGACGAGCGCGCCCGCGAACGCGGCGAGCGGGACGACCGGTGCCGTCGCCCCGAGCGCGATCGCGGCCACCGCCGCGAGCGTCGCGCCCGCGGACGTGCCGGTCACGAAGGGGTCGGCGAGCGGGTTGCGCAGCAGGCCCTGCAGGAGCGCACCGGCGGTCGCGAGCGATCCGCCGACGAGCGCGGCGCCGAGGACACGCGGAAGCCGCAGCTCGCGGATGATCGTGCCGCTGACGTCGGGCGACCCGAACAGCGCGGCGAGGACGTTGGCCGGCTCGATCGCGACCGCGCCGACGAGGATCCCAGCGGCCGCGCTCAACACGAGCGCGGCCATCAGGAATGTGAGGATCCCGAGCGTCCGCACTACCGGAAGAGCTCGGGATGGACGAGCTTCGCGTACGCCTCGGCCGCGTCGCCGACGCGAGGACCGGGCCGGTTGATGAGGTTCGGGTCGATGGTGAAGATGCGGTTGTTCTTCACCGCCGCGATGATCGACCAGCCCTGTCGCGCCGCGACATCAGCGGGCTTCGGCGAATACGCGTCCGCGGCGAGCACGATGATCTCGGGATCGGTCCGGAGAATCTCCTCGGCGGAGAGCTGCGGGTACGCGGACGCCGCACGCGCCGCGATGTTCGCCCCGCCGGCGATGTCGATGAGGTCGTTGATGTACGAGCCCGGGCCGACCGTGAAGATCTTCGCCGGGTCCGATGCGTCGATCTCGTGATAGACGCGCGGCCGGCTCGTGACGTTCGCGGTCTTCGTCTTGACCGCGTCGACCCGCTGCTGGATGGATCGCGCGAGGGCTTCGCCGTCCGCGCCGAGGGCCTTTCCGAGCAGCGTCGCGGTCTTCGCGACATCGGAAACGCTCTGCGGATCGACCACGAGCACGTTCAACGACGCGGCCTGGAGCTTTTCGATCGTGCCGTCGGAGAACTTCACGCTGAAGACCAGATCAGGCTTCAGCGCGACGACTTTCTCGAAATTCACCTTGATGCCGCCGACGTGCTCGCGCGTCGCCGCCTCCGCAGGCTCGTCCGAGAAGTCGTCGACGCCGACGACCCGCGGGCCGGCGCCCAGCGCGAAGAGGAACGCGGTGATCGAGGGGCCGATGGAGACAAGACGCTCCGGCCGCAAGGGAACCGTGACCGCGCGGTTCTGGAAGTCGCTGAGCGTCGCGGGAAACGGCGACGCGGTGACGGAGGGCGAGGGACTCGGGGAGACGGCACCACCGCAGGCGGAGATCGCGAGGAGGAGAACCGAGAGGAACGCGAGAACTCGTGAGCGCATCTGGCGCACCCCTTTCTTGCGAAGGCGTGTAGGCCGCGGGCGGATGTCCCAGGCGACCCGAGTTGGGGCGGTTGCCCTTCACGGTGGCGCGACCCTGCCGGAATCTCACCGGCTTCGCTGGAAGTCCGCGTATTTAGTTGTTCGCGAGGCTCTCTATGCGGGCACGTGCTCCTGCGTGAACCGGGCGTTGTCCGTGAGGTGTGACGCGAAGACTCGCTGAAGCGTCATGACGTGGGCGCACAGGCCGGTCGTATGGAAGTGCTCGCACTCGCAGTTCCAGTCATCGCCATTGAGCGAGACGCCATGCGTGCCGTTTTCGCCGCGGAACGCGACCTCGAAGCTCCGGAAGCTGATCCGTTCGGGCTCTTCGGCGTAGCGCTTCGCCTTCTCGATCTTGGAGATGAGGCTCGAGTACATGACTTCCTCCACACTCCTGATTTCAATTCGCTGCGGCGGACGTGCCGAGTTTAGACCCGCCTCGTATCCTTCGAAACGAGCGTGAAAATGCGCCCAATTTCCGGCTGGGTCCGCATGACCATCCTCTTCGCGATCGCCGGATTCTTCGAGGTCACCGCGTACGGCCAGGTCACCGCATTCACGCCGCTCTACCTCCCACGTCTCGGCATCGAGCTTGCCGCCGTCGCCTTCTGGGTCGGCGCGATCACGTCGTTCTCGAACGTCGCGGGGCTGCCATTCCTGCCGTTCTGGGGCGCCCTCGCCGACCGCTACGGGCGCAAGCCGCTCATCATCCGGTCCTTCGTCGCCGCGTTCGTCGCGCTGTCGCTCACCGCCCTCGCACCGAACGTCTGGATCTTCGCCCTCGCGCGCGCGATCCAGTCGCTCGGTCTCGGCAACACCGGCCTCATCCTCGCGACGATCGCCGAGCACGCGCCTGCCGGTCGTGTCGCGTTCGCGTTCGGGATCGTGAACGGCGCGAACCCGATGGGGGCGTTCATCGGACCGCTCGTCGGCGGGCCCATCGTCGACCGGTTCGGTTTCCCCATCCTGATGGCGGCCGACGCCGCGATCATGCTCGGTGTCGTCGCACTGCTGGCTTTCGGCTACCGCGATGGATTCGTCACGAAGACGACCCGCGGATCGCTTCTGCGGATGGCCGGCGACGGCATCGTGCTGATCGTGCGCTCGCCGCGGCTGCGCGCGCTCTTTCCGGCGCTCTTCCTGCTGTTCGCGGGTTGGATGCTCGGGTTCATCTACGTTCCGCTCGTCGTCGCGCGCCTCTACACCGGGCCGGACCCGAACACGGCGGTGGGGATCGTGCTCGGCGCGGGAGGGATCGGGGTCTTGATCCTGTCGCCGTTGATCGGCGCGATCGCGGATCGATATGGCAAGGCGCGAACCCTCTTCATCGGAAGCGCGGTGCTCGCCGCGATCTGGTCCGCACCGTTCTTCACGCGCGAGCTCGTCCCGTTCACCGTCGTGTGGACCGTCGTGAACGGACTCGCGGCGGCTCTCTTCAGCGTGTCGTTCACGCTGCTCTCGGCGTCGGCGACGGACGCGACGAGAGGCCGCGTGATGACCTTTGCCTACTTACCGGCGAACATCGGCTTCGTCATCGGGCCGGCCATCGGCAGCGTCATCGCCTCGGTGGACGTCTTCCTCGTATTCCCTGCCGCCGCTCTGCTGACGGTGCTTGGCCTCGCCGCGGTGATGTTCGCCTGGCGCCAGCCGATCCTCGCGAGTTAGACCGCCTCGGTTCGCGGGTGGCTCTGCGGGGCATCGTCGGCGATCGCTCGGAGGCGCTGCACCGGGACGCGGCCGAACGCGTCGGCCACGTCCGGATCGAACTGCGTCGCACGGCAGCGCGCCACCTCAGTCCGCGCCTCGTCGACCGACATCGCGCGGCGGTACGGACGGTCGCTCGTCATCGCGTCGAAGCTGTCGGCGACGGCGAAGATCCGCGCGCCAAGTGGGATCGCCTCGCCGGCGATGCCATCGGGGTAGCCTCTGCCGTCCCAACGCTCGTGATGGTGACGGACGATGCGTGACACATCCTCGAGGAACGGGATCTGCGAGATGATCCGTGCCCCGTGCTCGGGGTGACGCTTCATGACGACCCACTCGGCGTCGCTGAGCGCGGCCGGCTTTCGGAGCACGTTGTCCGGGACGCCGATCTTGCCGATGTCGTGAAGCAAAGCGCCGCGCCGCAAGGTCGAGAGGTGATCAGGTGCAACGGCGAGCTCGGCGATGATGAGCTCCATGTACTCGACGACCCGACGTGAATGGCCTTCGGTCTCGCTGTCCCGGACATCGAGCGCGTTCGACAGGGCTTGCAGCGTCGCGTCGTACGTGCGCTCGGTCTCAGCGAGAGCGACTCCGAGGGCTTGCGACTGCGACATGATCTGGCGCGACGACCGCATGTAGACGCCGCGGAGGACGAGCCAGAGAAGGAGCGCCGCCAGCGCGATGATCGTCGACGTCGACATCTGCATCTGCCGAAGGGCGCGGTCGATCGACGTGAGATCGCGCCACACCACCGCGGCGCCGATCAGCCTGCCGCCTTCGCGCACCGGCACCCACATCTCGAGCGCGTGCACCGGCGTCGGCGCGGCCGCGGGGGCGGTCGTGACGTGGTCATGCCCGCCGGCCGCGCTTGCGGCCGGGAGCGGGCTGTACGTCCCCCCGGTCATGGAGGGATTCGCGTACCGGGTGTCGGCGACGATGTCCGCGCGCACGGCATACGACCGACCGGATAGCGCGGTCGACAGTCCATCGTTGGAGGCGGGATCGAGTCTCCGGCCGATCTCGGTGTCGTCATACGAGAAGACGATCGTTCCGTTCGTGTCGAAGAACTGCGTCGAGACGACGTTGTAGATCGAGAAGTGGAAAGCCACGATCGTCTCGAGCAGCTCGCGCTCGTCGTCGGCGAGGGGACGCTTGAAGACGTCCTCTTTGAAGACCGGACCGAAATGGGAGACGACGGCATCCGTCGTGAAGCGAGAGGTTTCATCCTGCACGTAGCGGTCGAGAAGGATGGAGCTGACGCCCGCGACCACGACGGCGGTGACGAGGAGGATGGCGGCCAGGGCGATGGAGAACCGGCCGACCGGTCCCACATTCTCCCGCCCGACGATCTTCATCAAGCTCGCCATCCGCCCATACGGCAGGATGCCCGTCTCGGATGCTCGGCCGACACGCGGCGGAGGCCTGGTCGCGGAAGTGCTACCGGTCCGACGCTGGGTCTAGCGCATTTGGATGAATCGGCCGGAGCCGATTAGGGACGACCTGGTTCGTACGCACGCCACGCGTCGAGTCCATGAGCAGTCGACGGCCAGGCCAGCTCCTCGAGCGGCGGAAGCTTGTCCTTCAGGAAGAAGGCGGCCTCGGACGCTTCGTCGGGCGCCACGCGCAACGTTCCCGACGTGATGTGGGCGCGGTAGATGACGACGAGGATCGGAAACCCCGGACGCATCCAGGTCGAGAGAAGTCCGTCGAGCGCCACCTCGAAGCCCGTTTCTTCGGTGGTCTCGCGGCGCGCCGCTTCCTCGATCGTTTCGTCGTTTTCGACGAGACCGCCTGGTAGCGCCCAGCGCCCGTCGCGCGGGCCATAGTTCAGACGGACGAGGAGAACGCCGCCGTCGCGCTCGACGATGGTGTTCGCGCCGATCTGGACGAACATGAACTCTGCGAAGCCGCACGCTGGACAGCTGGGCCGGTCGCGCCCGTCGATGCGCGTCATCACGAGACGCGTCCCGTCGCGAGGGCAGAACGTCAGCGTCGAGACGGCAGCCGGATGACTCAAGTTCCCTTTGCGAGACGATCCTTCAGGTAGTCGATCGACTTCACCGGCGACGGGTCCGCGCCGTTGAGGAGCGCGATATAGAAGGACACGTAGTCCGTGAAATAGACCATCTGCAGGATCTCGGAGAGCATGTTCCGTCCCGCGAACTGCAGGGTCTTGTGCGGGATCCGCGCGCGATCAAGCAGCTCGCGAGTGATCTCGAAGCGCAGCTTGTGTCGCGGGTTGTCGCGATCGCTTCGCAGAAGCAGCACGGTGAGCGCATCCTTCGCGATCGGCGGGTGCTCGAAGCCGACGACGGCGTTGTGGTTCAGCTCGCTCATCACGTCGAAGGCGGACCAGTTCTTGGCGTTCTCGTTCCACTGGCCCTTCACGCGGCGCGCCATGACGCCCATCACGCCCGCGCCATACGCGAAGGGGATCCGCCCCTGTAGCTCGAGCGCCATCTTCTTCGCGTCGTTGGTGCGCGCGCCCTCGTGCACGCGCTCCTCGAGCTTCGCGAGATCCGAGAGGGCCGCCTCGATGTCGTCGGAGAGGTCCCGCGCGAAGCCCAGCTTGCTGAGCACGCCGAGCACCAGACCGAGGGAATACCCGAGGGCTGCGCGGGGCTGCGCCTTATAGCTGAATGTCACGACCGGATAGTTCGAGGCGCGCGCGAGCTCGGCGATCTTCCCGCCGGTCGTAAGCGCGAGGACCTTCGCGCCACGCTTCCGCGCTTCCTCGAAGCTCGAGAGCGTCTCCTCGGTATTGCCCGAGTAGCTGGACACGATCACGAGCGAGTCGCGGCCCACATACCCGGGCAGGCCATAGTCGCGGTGGACGGTCATCGGGACCTTGAGCTCGTCGGCAAGCAGCGCGGCCGCGAGATCGCCGCCGATCGCCGAGCCGCCCATTCCGGCGACAACGATGCTGCGCACATCGCTATAGGCGGGCGGGATCGTTGCCTTGCTGGCGATCGCCCACGCGTCGCGGACTTGCTTTGGCAGATCCTTGATGCGGCCGAGCATGTCGCCGGAATCGGCGGCGCGGATGCGTTCGACGGTCTCGATCACCGAGGTGTCGCGGTCTTCTGCAATTGCCATGGCTACGCCCCCTTCACGATCTGCACGCCCGCGTCGAGCAGCGGCGCCAGCTCGCGTTCTTCTTTCGTTTCCGCGTAGACGCGCACGAGCGGCTCGGTGCCCGAGAGTCGAATGAGAAGCCACGAGCCGTCGTCGAGAAAGAACTTCGTTCCATCGTTCGTCTCGAGATGCACGATCCGTGCGACGGCGTGCCCGGCGAGCTTCTCGGGCGCCGCCTCCCGAAGCCTCCGCATGGTCCGCTCCTTCACCTGCGGGTACTCGGCGGCGCTGAAGTGCAGGTCGCGCCGAAGATAGAAGGAGGGGCCGGCCATCTTCATGAGCTCGGCGATCAGCTCCGAGGGCTTCTTCTTCGTCTTCAGCATGAAGTCGAGGAAGAAGAGGTCGGCGACGATGCCGTCGCGCTCGGGGAGGTGCATCGCGAAGCCGAATCCCCCTGATTCCTCGCCGCCCATCATCGCGCCGGTCTCCTGCATCTTCGGGCCGATGTACTTGAACCCGACCGGCACCTCGTAGACCTTCACGCCGTAGCGCTCGCCGAGGCGGTCGACCATCGACGTCATATTTACCGTCTTCACGACGGGCTGGCGCAGGCCGCGGATCTCGCATAGGTACCACATGAGGAGCGCGTAGAGCGTGAGCGTCGTGACGAAAGTGCCCTTCTCGTCCGCGAGCCCGGCGCGGTCGGCGTCGCCGTCGACGGCAAGACCCACGTTCGCATGTTCGGCCGGGATCCGCCGGAGAAACTCGTCGATGTTCGGCGGTATCGGCTCAGGGTTCACGCCGCCGAAATACGGATTGCGTTCGGCGTGGAGCTCGACCACTTTCGTCTTGCCGCCGCCGATGAGCTTCGGGAAATATCCGCTCGCGCTGCCGAAGAGTGTCTCGCACACCACGGTGTAGCCCGCGCCGCGGAAGGCCTCGAGGTCGAAGAGCTCCGCGACGTGGGCGAGGTAGTCGGGCGCCGGATCGAACTCCTGGATGCGGCCCTTCTTTTTCGCCTCATCGAAGGGGACGCGGCGCACGCTCTCGGGATGCGCCTCGAGCGGGCGGATGATCGCCTCGAGCTCTTTGAGCATCTCCGGGCCCCCCGCGGCACCGGTCTCGGCTTTCACCTTGAAGCCGTTGTCGGTCCAGGGGTTGTGGCTCGCGGTGATGACGATGCCGGCCTTCGCCTTCTTTCGCATCGTCGCCCACGAGAAGGACTGGGTGGGCGCCGCCGCGGTGGCGAGGTGCACGTTCACGTCGTGGGCGGCGACGACCTCGGCGGCCGCGGCGGCGAAATGCTCGGAGGCGAACCGTCGATCGAAGCCGATCACGACGCCACGATCGGCACCACCGTTCCTCTGGACCCACTCAGCGACCGATTGCGCGCAGACCCGCACGGCGTCGAATGTGTACTCATCGGCGATACGAGCGCGCCAGCCGTCGGTACCGAAAACGATGTTCACACTCGTGCTCCCTGCCGGATGGACGAACGCCAGAAGTCGAGCGTATCGCGGAGCGAGTCAGCGAGCGCGATGCGGGGCGACCAACCGGTCTTTTGGCGAAAAAGCGCGGCGTCCAGGGCGATCCGGGTGGGCTCGCCGCCTCGGACCCGCGACGGATCCAGCTCCGCGCGAACCGGGATGCGGGCGAGCTTGATGAGCGTGTGCAGGATCTCGGCGATCGCGACCGCGCGGCCGGTCCCGACGTTGAAGGTGCCGCCCTCGTCCACATCGAGCGCCGCCGCGTATGCGCGCGCCATGTCGCGGACGTCGAGGAAATCGCGCTCGGCGTCGAGGCGACCGTGTTTGACGACGGGCTCGGCGACGCCCGCCTCGGCCTCGGCGATCTGCTTCGCGAAAGCCGAGGCCGCGAGGCCGGGATGCTGCCGCGGGCCGTTCTGATTGGCGGGACGCAGGATGATGACCGGCGCGCCGTGACGCGCCGCGAGCTCTCGCGCCAGCGCTTCGGCCGCGACTTTCGTGGCGGAGTACACGTTTCCCGGACGTGCCGGCGCGTCCTCACGAACGGGAACGCGGTCAGGCGCGCCGTACACATCAGCGCTTGACGCGAGCACGAGGCGCGTCTTTGGATGCTGCTCGAGCGCGGTGAGGAGAGCGGCGGTGCCGAGCACGTTGATCCGAACGGCCTCGACCGGATCCGCCGACGCCAGAGTGGGGACGGCGATACCGGCGAGATGAACGACCGCATCCGCCCGTGAGCCCGCGAGCGCGCCCTGAACGTCCTCGAGCCGCGTGATGTCACCTTCGTGGATACGGACGCGATCCGCGACGGCCGCGAGATTTCTGAAAGGCGGGAGCTCGTGGGCGAGGCCGTGCACTTCGTCGCCGCGGGAGACGAGGTGCTCCGCAAGATGGCTTCCCGCGAAGCCGGTGATGCCGGTGACGAGCACTCGGAGCACGGCCGCATCGTGCCACGTATGGTTCGTCGATGCCCCACTGGCTCCTCACGCCGCTCGCCGCGTTCTGCGTCGCGCTCGCGTGGAGTGGCTCGTGGATCACCGGCAAGCTCGCTCTCGCGACCGCACCGCCCCTCGAGATATCGACCGCGCGCTTCGTCATCGCCGCGATCGTCCTCGCGGGGATCGCGATCGTGACCCGAACCGACCTCGGTCGCGGCGGCCTTCGGCCCGTCATCATCGCGGGGGCTTTCGGCTATTGCGGATACAACGCCTTCGTGTTCGTCGGCCTCACGATGGCCCCGGCCTCGGACGGCGCCCTCATCGTTCCGACCCTCATCCCGGTACTTACCGCGCTGGCCGCGTCTTTCGTCGGTGAGCGCCTGACCGCGACGAGGCTCGTTGGATTCGCGATCGCTTCGGCGGGAGCGGCCCTGGTCATCGCGGCCGGACAGACAGGTGACGAGCTCTCAAGCCGCCGGCTCGTCGGCGACGTGCTCATGCTCCTTGGTGCCTGCTGCTGGGCGGTCTACACGGTGCTTGGAACGATCGCGCTCCGAACCAGATCGCCTCTCGCCGTGGTCACGATCGCGGCGCCGGTGGGGGCTGCGCTCCTCTTTCCGCTCGGGTTCTTAGAGAAGGGCTACGCGGATGTGAGCGGCTGGAGCAGCGGCGTGTGGCTCAACGTCCTGTATCTCGCGCTCGCTGGATCGGTCGCGAGCTTCATCCTCTTTTATTGGCTCGTGCGCCGGGTGGGCGCCGGGGTCGCGGCGATGACGTCGTATTTCGTCCCGGTCCTCACCCTCGCGATGGCGGTCGTTTTCCTCGGCGACCGGCCGCAGCCGCTTCAGCTCGTCGGAGGTGTCGTCATCCTCGCTGGGGTGCGCCTCGCCACACTGCGCCTCACTCCCGACAGCCAGCCCATGCCCGAAGGTGCGGCCTGATGGTCGGTGCTCGCTCGCACGACCGCTGGTAGTCTCGCCCCATGAAGCTCGGCGTCCTTCTCTTCAGCCAGGCAACCTCGTGGAAGGACTTCCGCGCCGCCGCCGTTCTCGCCGACCGCGTCGGCTATGACCACATCTGGACATGGGATCACCTGTACGCGATCTTCGGCGATCCGTATCAGTCGATCTTCGAGGGATGGACCACGATCGCCGCGCTCGCGGGCATGACCACGCGTGCCCATCTTGGGCTGATGGTCGGCGCCAACACTTTCCGGAACCCCGGCATCGTGGCCAAGATGGCGACGACGATCGACCACGCGAGCGACGGCCGCGCGATCCTCGGGATCGGGGCCGCGTGGTTCGAGCTGGAGCATCGCGCGCACGGGATCGACTTCGGCAGCACGCCCGGCGACCGCCTGCGCTGGCTCGAAGAAGCAGTCGGCGTCGTGCGCGGACTGCTCGATGGCAAGGAGGTCAACCATCGATCGAAGAAGTACGCCTTCGAGGGCGCGCGGCACTCGCCTCTTCCGGTGCAGCGGCGGCTCCCGATCATGATCGGTGGTGGTGGCGAGAAGAAAACGCTCCGCATCGTCGCGAAGTACGCCGACATGTGGAACCTCACGCAGAGCGACCCGGAGGCGATGCAGCACAAGGACGAGGTACTGCGGGAGCACTGTCGTGATGTCGGCAGAGACGAGCGCGAGATCGAGCGCACCGTGCTTATCCGTCCGGTCATCCGGAACGATCGCGCCGAGGCCGAGCGCGTGTGGGATGCGCAGATGGCCCACAACAAGGTGTCTACGGCCGATCCCAAGCGCAGAGATCCGAACGAACACGTAGCCGGAACGGTCGACGACCTCGAGCAGCTGCTGTCTGGTTACGCCGCCATCGGCTTCAACACGGTGATCCTCGAGCTGCCGTCGCCGTTCGACCACGAGACGATCGAGCGGTTCGCGACGGAGGTTCGGCCCCGCCTGGAGACCGCGGCGCCGGCCGCCACTCGTTGAGCGCGGCTACCAGTTAAGAAGGAAGACCGGGGCGGCCGCCGCGATCCCGGCGGCAAGCTGTGCCGCGAGAACGAAAAGCGCTTGCCGGGGCGTCCGCGGTAGCCACATCACGGCGAAGAGCGCGATGACGGGTATCTGCCCAGCCATCAAGAGCTGCCACAGATGCGCCGCGGTGCCTTCATCCACCTGGCGAGCAACACCGGAAACCGCGATGTGACCAACGACCACCGCGAGGGCGGCGAAAGACATCGCGATCGGGATCACGGCGGTCGGCTGCTTGAACATGGTCAAACTCATGGTTGATCACTTCGAGTATGCGGCCGTCGCGTATCGAACCCCGAGGGCCGCAGCAAGGTAGCGGGGGCATGAGCGCGCGGCCACGGATGGAGCTCGATCCATGGATCGTGGCCGCGTTCGTCGCAGTCGTCGGCCTGTTCGGGCTCGGTTTCATGGGGGCACGACTCGCCCCGCACGAGCCGATTTTCTTCGTGGTGGAGCACGGCAGCGATCTGCGTCCGTACGAACCCGGAGTCGTCTTTCCGCTCGGGTCAGACGTGCTTGGACGCGACATGATCAGCCTTGTTCTGGCTGGGGCGGGCGCGACCCTCACCATCGTCCTCGCGGGCGGCGCGGCACGCGTGGCCGCCGGAATTCTCCTCGCGGCGGTGGGCGGACTGTGGCGACCCCTGCGACTGCTCACCGAATCCGCTGCGGAGCTGGTGTCCGCGATCCCGGCCACTTTGGTTGCGCTCGTCCTCGTCAAGATCCTGGTGAAAGCGGACACGACGTTCCTCGTCTTCGTCGGCGCGCTGCTCTTGATCGGATGGGCGGGTCCGTACCGCATCGTGCGCGCCGAAATCGACCGTCTGGCGCACGCGCCCTTCATCGAAGGCGCTCGATCTCTGGGAATCTCGGGCTGGCGGCTTTTCTGGCGTCACCAGCTGCCGCACCTGGTGCCGATACTCGCCGTCAATCTCGCGCAGCAGGTCGTCGCCTCGCTCGTGCTCGTCGCCGAGCTCGGCGTGCTCGGGACCTTCGTTGGAACGACTCGGCTCATCAACATCGAGGAGTCCCTCAGCCGAGTCATCGTCGGTCCGCCCAGCGTCACCCAGATCGCCGACCCGCCCGAATGGGGTGGGCTGCTCGCGGGCGCTCGCACGATCGAGATCCTCTGGACGACACGCTGGCTGATCTTCGTGCCGGGCATGGCTTTCGCCGCGACGGCGGTCGCGGTCGGTCTCGTGGGCTTCGCCCTCGCGCGACGCTACGAGCGACGCGACATCGTCGATGATCTGCGCGGAGCGGGAGCGGTCATTCTCGCCGCCGTCCTTGCCGCGGTCGCCGTGGGCGGAGCGCTGATTCCTGAGCGTTACGCCGAGGCCCGCACCTGGGCAGCGGACGCACGCGGTGCCGTCCAGGCGGCCCCGACCGACCTCGCCGGCGCGTTTGGTGCCGCTGGATTGGCGCCGCTCGGTTCATCGTTTGCGATCGACCGGCAGATGACGAGCCTTCTTCAGACAGCCGGCGCAAGCGTCCGCGTGGGTGGCGTGACGTTGAGTGAGAAGTGGCCCCGTGACACGACGCGCGCGGTCTACGGCGATGAGGTGCGCTCATTCGTGAATGCCGACACGGGCGGTGGAATCGTCGACGCTCCCCTCGTATTCGTCGGCCGCGGCATCGCGCCATTGAATCCGAATGCGCCGGTGTTCCGACCGCGCTTTGGACTGCAAAGCCCTGACCTCCAGTCGCTTCTCAGCCACTACGCCGACGACTACGCCGGAATCGACGTGCGCGGCAAGGTCGTGGTGCTCGTGCGGTTCCTCGGTTTCGTCCACGACACTTTTGACGCGAACGGTCGCATCAAGGGGCGCCGGACCGTGGCCGGCTATACGCCGTACGAGTCCATCGCGGACGCAATCGAGCGGGGCGCTGCCGCGATCGTCTTCGTCGACGCGGATCTGCCGTCGTACGTCGACACCTACCAGGGCGGCGCGTCGCCAACGGCCGGGCCGCCGAGTCCCTACGCCCGTGCGGAGAAGCTCGATCCCGCCACGGCGATGGGCGGCGTCCCGGTCGTCGTCATCGGCGGAAAGGCAGCCGAAAGACTCCTGATGCCGCTCGGCATCAGCGTCGGTTCCCTCTTCGGCGCGGATGACTTCGGGAAGCTCGATGGCGTCGCGTCGCTGTCGCGCGACCTCGGCATCACGGCACGGGTCGCCGTGCCTCTTGAAAAGACGGAGACACACTCCTCGAGCGTCGTGGGCGAAGTTCAAGGCGCACCCAACGATCAAGGCCGGGTCATCGTGTGGACGACCCTGCCCGAAGGCGGTGGGTCCTCGTCATCGATCGATGCGCTGGCCAGCCTGGCGCGGACGCTGGCGCCCCGCCATGTTCCGTTCATCTTCGTGGCCTTCGACCCGTCAGGCGACGCCGGCGCCAACCGGAAGCTCGTCCTCGAGGCGCTGGGTACGCGGAGGGTCGGTCTGGTCCTCGTTCTGCTGGACCTACGGGGCGAGGCGCTGCAGTTCGCGACGCCGAACGGCGATCTCATCCCGGCGTTCGATCTCTACGCGGAGCGAGCCGGGGCCCGGCACGTCCTGACGCGCAGCACTTCGGGCCTCACCGCGATCGGCGATGCCCTGCCCATTCCGCTCTTGCGGACGGTCCTCATCCGCGGTGGCGGTGAGGATGGCGACCTCCGCGGAGATGCCGGAGCGCTCATCGGATACGTCGCTGGGCGATACGCGCTCGGCGCCGAGGAGCTCCGGCGATGAGGGCCGCCGCTCTACGCCTGGCGCGCGTGCCCGTGGTCGTCGGTGTTGTCGCCGCGATCCTGATCGTGGGGGTTCCGTTCGCGATGAGTCAGTACGCGCCCTACCCCGTGCGGCCGGGCATCACGTGTGTCCGCGTAGGCCCTCTGGTGAGCGGGACTCTCCCGTTTCCGCCCGGAATGTGCTTGCCGCTGGCCAGCCTGTACCGGCGGCCCTTCATCGACCTGTTCGTCGAGTCCACCTTCCGGAGCCTCGCCCTGCTGGTCGGTGCCGCGGTTCTCGCTCTGGTGCTGGGAACCCTGCTGGGAACAATGGCGGGGCTCTGGCGTCGGCGGGTCTGGGCCGCCGGGACGGTCATCGGCGTGACCACGCTGCTGACGGCGGTGCCCGCGTTCTTCGTCGCGTACTTCCTACAGATCGCCGTCATCGTGATCGGTGCGACTCCCCAGGGCGGAAGCCTCCTGCCGGTGCTTGGCTTCGGCTACGACAAACACCTGGTGCTTCCGCTTTTATCGATTTCGGTTCCTGCCGTCGCGTACACCGCGCAGCTGACCGCGACGCGGATGACGGAGGTACTCAACGCCGACTTCATCACCGCCGCCCGCGCGAAGGGTTTGCCAACGCTGTGGATCCTGCGAGTGCATGTGCTTCCTCATGTGCGTCCGGTCATCTTCGAGGCGCTCGGGAGCGGCTTACGGGTGTCCGTCGCGAGCCTGCCGATCATCGAATACCTCTTTCTGTGGCGCGGAATCGGTCAGCTCGCCCTGGAGGCGGTGGGTGTCCACGACGCGGCGGGGCTCATCTTCGCGGCTGTCGCACTGGTGACGTTCTTCGCGACGCTCTCCGCGGTCGCCGACATCTCGCGGCCGCGCACCCTCTACCGCGCGGCGTAGGCGAGAGGCAGCGCGCTCGGACCCGGACGCTGCGAGTCCGAGCAGTACGAGTTAGACGCGGAGAACTCGGATGCGATTCCGGCATTCGCGTAGCTCAATAGGGGGCATGTGGCGGATGAGCCTTGCTGCGGTCGTCCTTTTCGCGTGTGGACACGCTGTCACCGAGATGCCAGCGCCCAGCTCGCGGGCGGACGCTCCCGTTGAAACGAACCGGACTGCGCCGTCCGTCAGACCTCCGCCCACGGCGGGGTCCGGCACGCACGTCGCTCTCTACGGCGACGTTCGCGATGGGCGGCCGCTCGCGATGAATCACAACCTCGTGATCCCGAACGACCTCAAGCCGATTGCAGGCGCGACCGTCTCGATCCCCGCGCTCGGCCTCGCCGCGACAACCGATGCCCGCGGTACCTTCGACATCGATCTGGGCGAGGTCGTCTCCGATTGCGCAACCGATGTGATCGTCAATGCGGCGGGATTCGGATCGTGGACCTATCACGCAACGCCGATCTGGACCTACGAGCACAGTGGCGGCTCGACCCGCCTCTACATCCAACTTGGCACCAACGAACAAGAGAGCACGTACACGCACAAACTGGAGACGCCGAGGCCAGGCTGCGTGCGAGCGGGCTCGACGATTCGCGGCAACTAACGCTCCAAGAATCGGTGTCGCCGCAAATCGAGTCCAGAGGATCCTTCGAGCTGGCTCGAGCGCAGCCGAGCTAGGAGTTGTCGATGAACGCATCCCATCCCGCTGGAAGGATCGGGGCGCGCCAGTCCGGGTCGGGCTTCCAGCTCGGCCAGTCTCGATCGAACGGGAACGAGCGCCGGCGGAGGATCTTCAGGGCGCGTTCGCCCTCGCGGCGAAACGCGAGCGCCTCGTCCGCGGTATGTCGGCCGCTCTCCACGCCCCAGGCCAGCTCGTCTTCATCCTTCCACCGCCACTCGGAGAGGTCCGGTGTCACGACCATGTCCAGAAGGTTGTCTCGGGAATCGAACCCGATCGGCGTGCGCCGCCACGGCTCTTCGAGATTGATGTACCACTCGCGGAACTCGTGGTCGGCGGCGCGCCAGTAGAGCCAGACGGAGTGCGCGTCGTGGGGGCGGTACAGCACGAGGGCCTCGTTCTCGACCCACGCGCGCGGTGCGTGGCCGCCGTCGGGCTTCACCAGCATCCGACCGCGTGGGCCTCCACCGAAGACTCCCGTCCGCCGCATGGTCGGCCAGCCGGGCGCGATGAACAGCGCGACGAGATCAGGGTTGTCGACGACGGCGGTGAAGCCGAGGACCGTGTGCACCTCGCGCCCGGTTCGCGGGGTACTTCGCCACACGACAGGCGTGCCTGGAGCGAACGTGCGGGAAAGGGTACGCGGGCGTCTACTGTCTCTGCAGTGGGAGCCAGCGTTGTCGTGCTGTGTGGCGGCGTCGGTGCCGCGCGCTTCCTCGAAGGTGTGGTCCGTGTGGTCGATCCCGAGACCGTCACGGCGATCGTCAACGTCGCCGATGATGCCGAGTTCCACGGGCTGCGGGTCTCGCCCGACATCGACACGGTCCTGTACACGCTCGCTGGGCTCGTCGATCCGGACCAGGGCTGGGGGGTGCGCGGCGACACGCATATGGTCCAGAGCGCGCTCGCGCGGCTCGGCCGCGACACGTGGTTCCAGCTCGGCGATGCCGACCTGGCGACGCACATTCACCGCACCGCGCTGCTGCGCGAAGGCGTGCCGCTCACGGAGGTCACCGCGCGGCTCGCGCGCAGCCTCGGCGTTCGCGCGCGCATCCTCCCGTCGTCGGACGAACGGCAGGCGACGATGGTCCGGACCGACGGTGGCTGGCTCCCGTTCCAGGAGTATTTCGTCCATCGCAGGCAGCAGGACACCGTGCGCGAGGTCCGCTTCGACGGCGCGGGCAAGCCGACGCCCGGCGTGATCGACGCGATCGATGACGCGCGCGTCGTCCTGGTCGCGCCGAGCAACCCGATCGTCAGCATCGGCCCGATCCTTGCGCTGGCCGGCGTGCGCGCCGCGCTCGCGCGCACACCCGCGCCGATCGTCGCCATCTCGCCCATCGTCGGCGGCGAGGCGCTAAAGGGACCGGCGGCGGCGATGCTTGAAAGCCTCGGCCACGAGGTGTCGCCCGTCGGCGTCGCGCGCCTCTACGCCGATTTCCTCGACGTGATGGTGCTGGACGAGCGCGACGCTGCGCTCGCGCCGGATGTCCGCGCGGCCGGACCGCGCGCCGTGATCGCGCCCACGATCATGCGCGACCTCGCCGCGAAGGAGCAGCTCGCGCGCTTCGCGATCGATGCTGCAGTGGCGCATGCCGGTGCTTGAAACTTGGCTCTGCGTATTGGCGCGCGATCCGTCCGCGGCGAAGACGCGACTCTCCGGGGTTCTCGAGCAGGCCCCGCGCGCGAGTCTCGCCACCGCGATGCTGCAGGATGTTCTCGCGGTCGCCGGCGCGGTGCGCTTCACGCGGCGCCTCGTCATCACGGAGAGCGAGCTCGTCCGCGACGCTGCTCTGTCCGCCGGCACGGAGTGGTTCCACGTTCCAGCCTCGAGTACGAATGTCGCGGCATCCGCCGCGGTGCGTCACGCGGAAAACGCGGGAGCGGCGCGGGTCGTGCTGCTCGCGGCGGACCTCCCCTACCTCGTCCCATCCGATCTCGAGATGCTCCTCGCCGAGGACGCGCGCGTCGTGATCGCTCCCGATCGCCACCTCCGCGGCACGAATGCGCTGGTGCTTGCGCCGCCGTCAACGATCGAGCCCGCGTTTGGCACCGACAGCCTGCGCGTGCACCGCGAGCGGGCACGGGAGGCGTCGACGCGCGCGGACATCGTCACCTCGCGAGGGCTCGCCACCGACATCGATGACCCCGAAGACCTGCGGCTTCTCCTCCGCGAGCCCGGAGTCGGGCGACATACCGCGGAGCTGCTCGAGTCGGTTGTTTTCTCGGTGGCGCTGCCCTAACCGGCAGCGTCCTGGCTCGGTCCGCCGGCGCTCCCAAGGATGCGAATGGTGCGCACCAGCTCGTCGGCCTCGTACGGCTTACCGATCACGGCCGAGGCCCGGATCGTGCGAGCGATCTCGTAGGCGGCCGGTACGCCGCTCAGGACCACGAGTCGGAAGGGCCCTCGGGACCGTCGTCGATATGCAGCGACGAATTGGTCGCCCCGCATGCCGGCCCCGAGGTGGAGATCGACGAGTATCAGATCGGCGTTGAAGCCGAGCTCCTCGGCGACCTCGAGCGCCTGCTCACCGTTTCTCGCGACCCAGACGGCAAAGCCGTCCTCGTCGCGCAGCAGCGTGGCGACGGCCGCGAGTGTGTCCGGATCGTCCTCGATGACGAGAATGCGTAACGGTTGCGTCACGACGCGGGAGATTACAGGACGTAAATGCGGCGTGAATTCCGCGGCGTAATGCGCCGGCGACGCTCAGGTGGCGTCGCGAGAGTCCGAGGCGATACGGTACTGGCCACCGCCCATAAGCTGCGCGCGATCGGCAGCCGCCAGCGAGGCTCCCAACAACGATGTCGCGTCTTGAGCATCCCGCGGGAATTCCGCGACGCCGATGCTGCAATGGACCGAGCGTGCTTTACCGACGACGTCGAACGGCGCAGCGAGGACCAGGAGAAGACGGACCGCGACGATTTCCGCGTCGTTGCTGGAGGTCAGCGCCGTGAGCACGACCAGGAACGAGTCGTTCGACAGACGCGCGGGCACGTCGCTTCCGCGGACGAACCCGGTGATGCGATTCGCGAATTGGCGGACGACCTCCGCGGCCGCCTCACCGTCGGCCGTCTCTCGGAGCTGCCGATAGCGGTCGACCTTCAGAATGAGGACGCCCACCGATCGCTTGTCCCGCTTGGCGAGCGCGATCGCCTGATCGAGCTGTACGAGAGCGAGATCCCGACCGGGCAGGCCGGTCTCCTGGTCGATCAGGCCGAGGGCGCGAAGCTGCTGCCGGGCGTCGCGAAGGGTCACCAGGTGCGTGCTGTCGGTGAACATCAGCACCAGGAAGGTCTGACCGTTCGACTCGACGCGCGAATACCGGAGCTCGATCCACTTCCCGTCGCGGATCTCGATGAGCGCGTCGGGGCCTTTCACGAGCTCGCCGAGGTTCAGCTCCGCTGCCTCGGCACGCGACCAGCCGGTGATCGCGCCGGCTGCCGCATTCCAGAAGACAAGCTGCCCGTCCGGCGCGACGATCGCGATGCCGTCCCGCGTGCCGGAAGCGATGAGCGCCGCTAAACCGACGCCCTCGCTTGTGAATTCCAGCGGCAGGGCAGCGCGACCGCTGCCCGTATCTTGTGGTTCCGGGGGCCTCTCCTCCACGACCCACCGACTATGCGCCACCCGAACGCTATTTCGTAATCCATTTGGTGGATGGCAAAGAGTCCGGTCCGACGTAGGTTCTTGCGGGGGTGGTCGGGATGGTGAGTTGGCGTATGCCGGATGGAACCGAGATCGTTTGCGTCGGCATCCCTGTCGAGGCCGACAAGCTTCGCGAGTTCGTGATGCGGTTCATGGGCGCGGCCAATGCGGGCTGGAACGCGACGAGCTGGAGCGAGACCCTCTTCGGATCGGCGTTCGAGGAGCGCTTCGGCGAGAAGGTGGTCGTGCATCACGAGGATGGTCCCGACGGCAGGCGGATGTTCGCCATCCGTCGGCTTCCGAATGAGGATTCAGGATCATTCCAGCTGGCGCCTGCGGGGACGTAGCGGTCGCGCGGATAACGGCCTAGGCCACCTCCGGCCGCGCGACGAGAAGACCGTTCTCGCGACGAACGGGTAGCGCGAACGAGAAGCGGTCGACCTCGAGCGCGAGCTCGGCGTCGCGGCGCGGGAACCAGTCGGGCCATCCCTCGCTGTCGCGATCGGCGAGCAGGGTGACCGTCGGCAGCGGCGGCTTGGCATCGCCGAGGGACGCGGCGAGGTAACGCGCGCACGCGAGATCCTCGTCGGCGTCCTCGAGCGCGTTCTGCCCCATGGCCACGATGGTCACCTCGTTCGCGCTGCGACGCAGGTAGCGCACCGTCGCCGCCGCGATCACGAAGCTACCGAGCACGATCGCCTCCGCGCCGCTCGCCGCGACGACGCCCTGCGTGCCCGAGCTGGTGCGCTGCACGACGCGCCGGCCGGTCAGATCGAGACGCTCGATCGCGGAAGGCGAGTTGCCGGCATCGAACCCTGGGATGGGACGGCCGTCGATCTCTCCGGTGAGGAAGAGCTTCGGGTCGGAGCGCTTCATCGCGAGCGCCTGCTCGTGATCGCCTACGAGCACGACCTCGCGGGCGCCGGCGGCGACGGCGAACGCGGCGGTCGTGAACGCCCGGAACACGTCGACGATCACGGCGTACCCGGTCGCCGAGCGCGCTCCGTCGAGCAGCGACGTGACGCGGACGTTCAGAGCACGGCCGCTTTGAATGGGCGGCGTCCGGTCTGGAATCGCTCGAGCGAAAGGTCGCGGATGTCGATGGAGCGCGCGCGACCGTCGAGCATCTCCTCGACCACCAGCTGCCCGGTCGCCGGCGCGTGCATGAAGCCGTGGCCGCTGAATCCGGCGGCGATGTACAGGCCGGCGACGCCGGGCACGGCGCCGACGATCGGATGGTCGTCGGGCGTCATCTCGTAGTAGCAGGACCACGAGTCCGTAATAACCAGGTCCGCGAACGCGGGATGCCGCCATGCCGCGCGGGCGCGCACCCACGGCTCGAGCGACGGCGGGACCTCGAGCGGCGCGAACTCGCCCGGAAACGCCGCCGGCGCATCGGTGGGGCCTTTCTCTTCCTTGCCGTCCGTCGTGATGTTCGGCATCGCGAAGCGCTGCGCGGCGCCCTTCGGCCGGAAGTGAAAGCCCGACTCCCACTCGATCACGAGCGGGATGCGCGCGAGCTGCGGCAGCGGACCGGACTGCATGATCGAGCGCCGGTAGGGCCAGATCGGCACAGGCACCGCCGCGGTCGCGGCGAGCGCGGCGGTCCAGCATCCGGTGGCGAGGAGGACGCGCTCGGCGCGCACGTCACCGCTCGCGGTGCGTACGCCGGTTACGCGATCGCCATCACGGAGAAGCGAGTCGACCTCGATGCCCTCGCGGAACGATGCGCCATCGAGCTGCGCCGCGGCGGCGAATCCGGCGAGCGCCGCCAGCGGGTCGCCGTAGCCGTCGCGCGCGCCGAACCGGCCGCCGAAGACGTCGTCCGTGCGGATCCCGGGAACGAGCTCGGCGACCTCGACACGATTCACCATGCGCACCGCGGCGCGCATACGCTCGTACAGCGGCATCGGCTCGCGCAGCTGCGCGACGCCCTCTTCGGAGTTGGCGATGAAGAGGTAGCCGCGCTCCTCGAATTCGTGCCGCGAGCCCGTCCGGTCCTCGAAGTTTCGCCAGAACGCCGTGGCCAGCTGCGACATGCGGATGTCAAGCTCGTCGACGAACTGATGGCGGATCCCGCCCAGCCCGCCCTTCGTCGTGCCCGAGCCGAGCTTGTCGCGCTCGAGCACCAGCACGTCGCGCTCGCCGCGGTCGCAGAGGAAGAACGCTGCGGCCGCGCCGACGACGCCCCCGCCGACGACGACCGTCGACGCCGTGCCAGGAAGTTCGGTCAGCTCGCCACCTCGTCGAAACGGAGCTTGCCTTCAGCTTCGGAGATCCGCCCGAATCGCGGGAGATCGTGGGTGAAACCGACGATCCAGCGCTCGTCGATTGCGCGCCGCAG
>VBIZ01000153.1 GCA_005880575.1 Chloroflexota bacterium
GTCGTTGACTGCGATCGCCTGCGCGCCGCCTTTCCACGCGGTGTTGACGATGTCCGTGAGATCGGTCGCATGGCAGATCGACTTGTCGACGTCGCGCGAGGAGACGCTCACGTTCCGAGCGTCGTCGAGCTGCACCACCACCCCGTCGCCGCTCTGCGGCGTGAGACCGGCGGTCGCCTTGAGCTCGTCGAGCCGCGTTTGGAGCTCCTTCGCGGCGCCGCTCTGCGATGAAGCGTTGCGCTGGATCTCGTCCAGGCGGGCGCGAAGGTCGGCCAGCTGGGCCTTCAGGTCGTTCTGCTCCGTCTGGAGGGCGTTCGCGGCGTCGATGAGAGGCGCGTTGTAGCGGACGGAGAGCTCGCTGCGCTCGGCCTGCGTGCGCCACTGCAGCGTGACGAGAAGTCCGAAGAGGACCGCCGGGACGAGCAGTACGAGCGAGTGCTGCAGCTTTCTGGGAGCGGGCGGGGACGCGGCGGTCACACTGGAAAGTCTCGCACGCGGTGCGTTCGAATTGGCACGATGTGAAAGCTAGGGGCTGGGGAGAATCGAACTCCCGACGCCGGCCTTAGGACGGCCGCGCTCTATCCACTGAGCTACAGCCCCGCGCCGCGTGAGCCTAGCGACGGCCAAGCGGGGAATCCAGGGATGGCTTGTCGGGGCGGAGAGACTTGAACTCTCGACCTCAGCGTCCCGAACGCTGCGCGCTACCAAGCTGCGCTACGCCCCGAAAGTGTCTGGGAAGCGTGACGAAGTGTAACCGGTAACCTTTCAACGGGATGGCCGAGCTCGCGCAAAGACGGTCGGTGGGACTCAGCAACCCGGGAGCCTGGATCGGCCATGTGCTCGACGGGGAGAGGCTCTTCGGCTTCGTTCTCGTCGCTCCGGCGATCATCTACATCGTCCTGCTCGTTGGATATCCATTCGCGATCGCGCTGTGGTTCACGGTCAGCAACGCGACGACCGCACATCCGATCGCCGAGTTCACCGGACTCACCAATCTGCTCGCCGTCTGGGATGACGACATCTTCCGTCGCGCGCTCGCGAACACGTTCATCTTCACCCTGACCTCGCAGGCGCTGCAGATGATCCTCGGGACGGGGCTCGCGTTCCTCCTTCTCAAGCAATTCCGCGGGCGCCGGTTCGTCCGCGGCCTTTTGATGATCCCGTTCACGATCCCGATCGCGATCGGCGCGATGGCCTGGACCTGGATGCTCAACCCGACCTACAGCGTCATCAACTGGATCGGCGTTCACGCGGGCCTGTTCACCCAGGGTCCAAACTGGCTGGGCGAGGAATACCCGGCGATGATCTCGATCATCCTCGTCAACGTCTGGCGGAACCTGCCGTTCAGCGCCGTTGTGCTCACTGCTGGGATCAGCGCGGTGCCTCAGGAGATCCTCGAAGCCGCGAACCTCGACGGCGCCAACTGGTGGGTACGCTGGCGCAAGGTCATCGTCCCGATCATCGCGCCCATCCTCTACATCGCTCTGCTCTTCTCGCTCGTCTTCACGTTCACCGACATGACCGTGGTCTGGCTGATGACCAGAGGCAACCCCGTGGGCGCGACGCATGTGATCGCCTCGTACGCATTTCAAACCGGCGTCGTCGCTGGATCGCTCGGCCGCGGAGCCACCATGTCGCTCTTCCTCTTCCCGGTGCTGCTCGTCGGCGCCCTGCTCCTCCTGCGGAACCTGAAGGCACGGACGATCGACTGATGGCGACCATCGCTCAGCATCGGGTCACTCACTCGACGGCCTTCCGTGTCCGGAGGCTCCGCAACCAGATCCTGTTCTGGTCCGTCATCGCCCTCTTCGTGATCTTCGCTTGCTTCCCGGTGTACTGGATGTTCGTGACGACGTTCAAAGAGGTGAACGACCTCTACAACCTCCAGAACAACCCGCTCCTCTTCCATCTCCCGCCCACGCTGGATCAGGTGCGCTACCTCTTCGAGCAGACGAATTTCGCGAAGTGGGTCGAGAACACGGCCGTGGTCGGCGGCGCCGTCGTGATCATCACCGTCCTCATCTGCGTGCCGGCCGCCTACGCGCTGGCGCGCGTCCGCTTTCCCGGGTCGGATAGCCTGGGCATCGGTATCTTCCTCACGTATCTCGTTCCGCCGACGCTCCTCTTCCTCCCGCTCTCGCAGCTCGTCGCGGGATTCGGCCTGAACGACAGCAAGTGGTCGCTCGCGCTCGTCTACCCGACCTTCACGATCCCGTTCTGCACCTGGCTCCTCATGGGCTTCTTCAAGAACGTCCCGCGCGAGATCACCGAGGCCGCCCGCGTCGACGGCTGCAGCCGGCTCGGCGCCATGTTTCGCGTGGTCCTGCCCCTCTCGGTGCCGGGGATCCTGACGATCTGCATCTTCGCGTTCACGCTCGCGATGCAGGAGTACGTCTACGCGCTCACGTTCGTGTCGTCGTCCGACGAGAAGATGATCACCCTCGGCGTGGTCACCGATCTCATTCGCGGCGACGTCTTCTTCTGGGGCTCGCTGATGGCCGGAGCACTCATCGTCTCGATCCCCGTGGCGATCGTCTACAACCTCTTCATGGACACGTTCGTCCGCGGGATCACCGGCGGCGCGCTGAAGTAGCGGCTGCGCGTGACACCGGCTCCAGTCCTCGACAGAAGCTGGTACGAGCTCGAGGTCGCGGACGAGTTCACCGGGCGAAGCCTGAACGATCGGCTCTGGATCCCGAGCTACCTGCCCCACTGGAGCTCATCGGCGGCTTCCGCGGCGCGGTACGCCCTCCGAGACGGCTTCCTGCACCTCCGTATCGAGGCTGACCAGCCACCCTGGTACCCGGAGCTCGACGGATGGACGCGAGTCTCGTCGCTGCAAACGGGCGTCTTCGCCGGGCCGCTGGGTAGCAGGATCGGCCAACACCGCTTCCGAGAAGGCCTGGTCGTGCGTGAAGCCGTCGAGAATCGCGCGCTCTACACGCCGACGTACGGGCTCTTCGAGGTCCGCGCTCGAGCGCTCCAGGATCCCAACAACATGGTCGCGCTGTGGATGATCGGCTACGAGGACCAGCCAGAGCGCTCGGCCGAGATCTGCATCGTCGAGATCTTCGGACGCGACGTGGGCGCCGGCCACGCCGCGATCGGCATGGGCCTGCACCCATTCGGCGATCCCGCTATCCGCGATGACTTCACGAGGGAGCGCGTCGCGATGGACGCGACGGATTTCCACACTTATGCCGCGACGTGGACGCCCGACGATGTTGCTTTCTACGTGGACGATCGGCTCGTCAAGGTCGCCGACCAATCGCCGGACTACCCGATGCAGTTCATGCTCGGCATCTATGAATTCGCCGACGGTCCGGGTCGTCGTTCGAGCCTTGAGCGCTATCCGAAGGAGTTCGTCGTGGACTTCTTCCGCGCTTACCGTACCCGGCTCTAGAAAAGAGGGCCGGGCTTTTGGAGCCCGGCCCTTTCTCCCCACCCGCGTCATGCGGGTCCGTTAGCGAGCTAGATCACACGGGGAACTTCGTAAGCGAATCCTGCAGACGCTTCTTCGCGTCGGCGATGGTGTCGTCGATGGTCTTCTTGCCCGTGATGAAGTTCGCGAACATGTCGGAGACGTGGTGGTTATTGAGCGAGTCGTATGCAGCCTGTGACGACGGGCCCGGATACCCGACCGGCTGAACGAAGCCAGCGATGTCCTGCAGGTGCGAGAGCTTCGTGTCCGCCCCGAGGACGGGCATCGGCTTCTTCTGGTGCGCCTTCAGGAACGGGTTGTTGTAGCCCTTGCTCGCCGTGAACTGGGCCTCCCAGTCGTCGCTGTAGTCGATGAGGAACCAGCGTGCCGCATCGATGTTCTTCGAGAAGTTCCAGATCCCGTAGACCGTGAACTGGATCGACGCGATCTGCGCCTTCGTGCCCTTGAGCGGGTTGTCGACGTTGATCTTCGCGGCAAGGTCCTTGTTCTGCGCTTCGATCGTGCGGTACGCGCTGATCGGGTTGTAGATCCACGATCCCTTGCCCGACTGCAGGTACGTGTTGTTGTCCACGTCGGCCCACGACAGGACGGAGTTCTCCATGCTCCCGTAGAGCGTCTTCGCCATGTTCAGCACAGTCCTCGTCTCGGGGCTGTCGATGGCGACGGTCTTTCCGTCGGCGCTGAACTCCGCGGCACCGTGGGACCACATGAGCGATCGCCACGTGTGCTCGGCATCGGAGGTCTGTGAGACCGCCGTGCCGACGGGGTTCCCGGCAGCCTTCAGCTTCGGCGCGAAGTCCAAAAGATCTTGCCACGTCTCGAGATGATCCT
>VBIZ01000090.1 GCA_005880575.1 Chloroflexota bacterium
TCGTCGACGATCGCTACAGCGTGTTCGGCAACGGGCCGATCGCGATCTACCGCAACCTCTACGAGCTCGGGCGCTTCCTTGGGCGAGGGCTCTATTTCCTCATACCGCTCGTCGTGATGACGTTGATCTCCGCCGAAGCACGACGCATCGAGATGCGGGACCGGGCCCGGACCACGTTCGTAGCGCTATGGCTGCTCACGCCGTTGGCCTTCTACGTCTTCATCCACGTCGGCGAGTACGGGTACGTCTTCAGCGTGCTGCCGGGGCTCGCGATCCTCGGAGCGCGTGGCGCGATCGCCCTCGCGAAGGGCATGCGCATGCCGCGCACGTTCAAGTGGATCGTCGCCGCGGCCGTGCTCGGCAACGCCGCGATCTTCCTGCTGAGTGACACGCCGCTCTCGGCGCGCGACATCGCCCGACATGACCGGGGGATCGACGAAAAGATCGCGTACCTCGCGTCGTTCGCGCCCGAAGCCACGCTCGTCGTGACGGCGTACGACGACGCTCTCGTGAACCACTATCTGCACGGACCGCCGGTGCTCCGGTACGACCCGGTCGCGACGCCCGCCTTCACCGAGCCGCTCTCATGCGGCGCGGCAGCAGCCCGCGAGCCTTGTGGAGGTACGGATGTCGACGTGGTCCTGTGGGATGACCTGCTTCGCGCCGAGGGGCCGGGGTGGCAGGAGGTGCGGATGGCACATGGAGCGCGTCTCCGCATCGCGCACGTCCCGCGCTCGATGTCGCTACGGGTTCGCGAGGGCCTCGGAGTGGAGATCCTCCGCTAGCGGCACCGCGATCCAGCGCCCA
Source organism: Chloroflexota bacterium (assembly GCA_005880575.1). GTDB lineage: Bacteria > Chloroflexota > Limnocylindria > P2-11E > P2-11E > 3-1-20CM-2-70-9. Next base: position 808 of record VBIZ01000090.1, read on the forward strand.
ACAAGCCAGCTCGCGGCGGCGAGCGGCGCTCCCAGCGCGGCGGCGCCGAGCGGCCAGAGCGAGAGCCACGGTCGCGCGACGGCCTGCTCGTAGTACTGGAAGAAGAGCGCGGTGAGCCGGGGCTCGGCGCCGCCGAGCGCGCTCGTCGGCACCGGTGGCGCGAAGAGCAGCATTCGCGCGAGCTCCGCGGCGACGAACGCGACCGCGAACCCGAGGCCGAGCGCGAGCGGATGCGCCGCACGGCCGCCGCGCGCGCGCAGAAGATCGATCGCGAGCGCACCGGCGAGCACGAGCGAAGGGAACGCGGGCGGCCGCCAGCCGCTGGCTGCCAGCAGCCCGTATCCAAGGAGGGCGATGACCGTGTACGCGAGGGCCGCGGAAGTCGCGGCCCACCGGCCCGGGAGCGCGATGGTCGCGATCGCGAGCGTCGCCGGCACGAGCGCCGAGACGAGCAACGGATAGAAGAACGCCTCGCGCGCCACCGACGTGACGTAGTAGAAGTTGAGCGCGAAGACGCTGATCGCGCAGAGATTCCCGAGCGTGAACAAGCGCAGCAAGCGTCGCAGCCGGTCGTCGATCGGGAACACGCCGCGCGCGGTCGCGGCAACCCAACCGAGGAGACCGATCGCACCGCCGGCGATCCCAGCGAGATGCGGCGGGCTCCAGATGTCTACGTCGCGCCCGAAGAGCGAATGCCAGAGGTTGTCGAACGGACCCGCCATGATCGTGACGAGCGCGCCGATGCCGATGAGCGCGAGCCCGAGCTCGGCGCGCAGTGGCCCGAGAACGAGTGCCCGGCCGCGGATCGGGCGACCGGCCAGGGCGGTGGCGGTCGCGATGAGAGCCGCCACGCCCCACAGCGCTACGCCGACGTAGATGAAAAGGTGCGGGGTGCTCCAAAAGGTGTCCCGGCCGAACATTCGGTGCCACGACACATCCCACCCCGAGCCGAACCAGCTGAGGAGCGTGCCGGCCAGGCCCACGATGAGCGGGACCGCGGTGCTCGTTCGCGCGATGTCCACGCGGCGGAGCGGCAATGCCGCGATCGTGGCCATGACGCTGATTCTATGAAGCCTCGATCAGCTCCACCCGTGTGCCGTCGACCCCGACGGTCAGCGCGGCGACCACGAGGCGCCACCGGGCGTCGCCCTCCCCGCGCATCGCCAGCCACCCGGCGGCGAGACGCGCGAGGCGGCCGAGCTTGCGGCGGTCGACGGCCTCGGCGGCGGCCACGAACGATCCGGCGCTCCGCGTCTTCACCTCAACGAAGACGTAGCCGTTCTGATCGCGGCAGACAAGGTCGATCTCGCCGAATCGGGTGCGCTGGTTGCGGGCGACCACGCGCAAGCCCGATCGGGCAAGCTCCGTCTCAGCCGCGCGCTCGCCGGCGAGTCCGAGGGCGTGCCGATCCACGCGATGAAGATCGGCGCGTCATTGCGTGGGGGTGATGCGGATGACCCAGTCTCCCGACCCGTTGCTCGTCGTGATGTAGAGCGATCCGTCGGGGCCCTGCCGAGCGGTGCGCATACGTCCGTACGTGCCGTCGAAGAAGATGTCCCGCTGGGTCGCGATCGGCCCGGCGAACGTGAAGCGACGGAGATCGGACTGCTTGAGCGTCGCCACGAACAGAGAGCCGTCGTACGCGCCCCACTGAGCGCCGCGCGCGAAATCGCCGCCACTCGTCGCGAGCGTGACGTTCCCCGAGGACCACGCCGGGTCGACGAATCGCGGGTCGCCGCAGGGTCCGCGGCACACGGGGTACCCGTAATTGGCGCCCGCCCGAAGGATGTTGATCTCGTCGTGCGTGTCGTCGCCGTGTTCGACCTCGATGACGCGGCCGGTGCCCGGCTCGAACGTGAGCCCCTGCGGGTTTCGATTCCCCATCGTGTACACGGCGGTACGCGCGGACACGCCCGCCATGATCGGGTTGTCGGCGGGGATGGTGCCGTCGCCGTTCACGCGAAGCACCTTCCCGTTCAGCACGTTCGGGTTCTGCCCGTTGGCGGTGTCGCCGGCGTCGCCCATCGTCACCCAAAGCTTGCCGTCGGGACCGAACCGGATCCGGCAGCCGTCATGGTTGCTGTTCGCGCGCATGCCGAAGCGGATGACGTAGCCGTCGAACACCGGGGCGTTTCCGTTCACCCGGTAGCGGAGCACCTGATTGAGCCACTGGCCACCGTCGTTCACGGACACGCAGACGTAGAGGAGGTTGTTGGTCGCGAAGCCGGGATCGAGCTCGATGCTCATGAGCCCCGACTCGCCAGATGCATTGATGTTCGGCACCGGGAAGACGTTCGCGAGCTGCGTCGCGTTCGGCGCCGCGCTCGCGTAGATGAGGATGTTGCCGACGCGCTCGGTCACGAACATGCGGCCGTCCGGCGCGAAGGCGAGATCCCACGGGATCGCCAGACCGGAGCGGACGACGGTCGCCACAAGGCGTGGCACCGCGCCGGCGGGAAGCGGCACGGTGATCGTCAGGAAGACGCCTTGATCCTCCATCCAAGCGGTCCCGTCGATGACCGGACGCAGATGCAACGAGTAGGTCCCGGCGGTCTGCGGCGCGCGGACCTGGAATGTGAACGTGCCGTTCGCGCCCGGCGGCACACTCGCTTCCGTCTGCGCCGCGACGCGGTTCGCCGACATCCAATTCACGCCGAGCGCAGCCCACTGGGCGTCGTCCTGATTTATCCCGAGCCGCGCCTCGAGTCCGAGCACGCCTTTCGTCCACGTCTGGCTGCCGGCATTGCGGAAGACGATCGCGAGCGGCGCGCTGACCTGGCCGGGCTGAAGCGTCGGGTATGGCGATTGGCTCACCCACGCGCTGTGGAACCCGGCGTCGCTGACCACGACGACGAAGACGCCCTCGTCCTCGAGGTGCTGCACGCCTTCGAGCACCGGGTGTAGCCCGAGGCGGTATGTCCCGGTCGTCGCCGGCGCTCGCAGCGTGAATGTGAATGTCGCGATCGTGTTCGGCGCGACGGTCGCCTCGCTGGTCGTGGCGACGCGATTCGCACTCGGCCATCCGACGGCCAGGCCCGCGTCGGCCGCGGCGGTCGAGTCGCCGCTGACGCCCAGGTTCACCTGACGGCCGGCGACGCCCCTCTGCCAGGTCTCGGTCCCGGTATTGCGGTAGTGGATCGTGTACGAGACCGTCCCGCCTGGACGAAGCGTGGGCCAGGGCGACTGGTCGACCCACGCGGCGTGAAAGCCGGACGCGGCCAGCGCCGGCTGGGAAAAGAGCGAGGCCAGGACAAGCGGCGCGAAAACCGCCACGCGAAGGATTGCCGCGGTCACTGTTCCGCTAACGAGCTAGAGGTCCTTCTCGTAGGAGATCCACGCGGGCTGCCTGACGAAGCCCATCGCCTCGTTGATCGACAGCATCGGCCGGTTGTGGACGTCGTTCCAGGTCTTGATGTGCTCGATTCCGCGATCGATCGCGAAGCGCACCGTACGGAGCTTCAGCGCCATGGCGATGCCCTTGCCGCGCGCGTCTCGGCGTACCCCGGTGAGCCCCTGCCACAGGAACGTCGGATCGTCGAGCGACCGGAACATGTTCGAAACTCCGAGGTACCGACCATCCTTGTCGATTGCGATGAAAAACGCGTCCAGGAGGGCGTTCGGCGCGTCGATGTCGTCACGCCGAAACTCCTCGAACGAGTGGCGGGTCGGTGGGTCAACGCTGGGCACATCCATGCGGCAGTCCTCGTTCATGTCGAACGCTTTCTGCAGAGCGCTGCTGTCGCGCTGCATCTCGTCGGCGAGCGCGGCGATGCGGATCCCCTGCTTGGCGACGCGATCGTCCGCGGTCGCGAAGCGTGCGAAGTCGAATCCCCTGACGAAAAGTCGCGACTCCCAGTCACGTTTGACTTCATGGAAGCCGCGCTTCGTCAGGAACCGGACGCCGTCCACCATCGATTCCTTCGCCGCGGCCGCGACTGCCTTGCCCTCGCGCTCGCGGACCTTATCGAGGAGGGCGTCGAACAAAGCGGTGCCGTGGCCGCGCCCGCGATGCTCCGGGTGCACGGTGATGTCGATCCGGTACTTGGTCGGCACGAAGGCCCACCGCATGTGGTTGACCAGGCCGAAACCCACCACGCCTCCGCCGTCCTCGGCGACGACTCGCGACTTGAAGTACTTCTTGTGGTCCCAGGTCTCGTCCCAGTGCCGCCACTCCTCTTCGGTCTCGCCGTAGTCGGGATAGGAGGCCTTGTTGATGGCGACCAGAATCGGATAGTCGGCGGGCGTGGCGGCACGAACGAAGGTCTTCGCAGAGGTCCTCACGGCTCGGGAACTTTACCCGTCCGCATCAGCGCCGGAACGTCAACTCGGTGACACTCCGGCGGCCTCGAGCTCGAGCGGGATCTGCTGATCGCTCGACAACATCATGCGCACGGTCCCGAAGTCCTGGCGGTGGAACGGAGTGACGCCGAGCTCGCGGAGCGCCTTACGGTGATCGATGGTCGGGTAGCCGCAGTTGTGCTCCCAGCCGTAGCCGGGGTATTTCGTCGCGAGCTTCGCCATGAGGCGGTCGCGCGTGACCTTCGCGACGATCGACGCCGCGGCGATTGAGAACGATTTCGCGTCGCCCCTCACGATCTCGGTGTGCTTCCCGGGAGCGAAGGCGGGATCGAGGATCCGGCGCCCGTCGACGAGGACCCAGTCGTACTCGCCGATCTGTCGAAGCGCGCGAAGCATCGCAACATGACTGGCGTGATAGATGTTCAGGCGATGGATCTCCGCCAGAGAGGCCGCACCGATGCCGATCTTCACCACGCGGCCACGAATGGAATCGAGCAGTCCTTCGCGCTGGAGACGCGTCAGCACCTTGGAGTCGTTCACCTTCCGGATGAGGCGCGTGTCAGGCGTCACGAGACACGCCGCAGCGACGACGGGACCCGCAAGCGCCGCCATGCCGACCTCGTCGACGCCGACCACACGAAGGAGCCCTTGCGCCCACAGGCGCTTCTCGTTATTGAGCGAAGGCACGAGGGTCTAGGGTCGGGTACCGGCTACACGCCGGTCAAGTCACCGGCGCTTTTCGCGGAGGGTGGCGGCCTTGCCGACTCGGTCACGGAGGAAGTAGAGAGCCGCACGGCGCGCATGCCCGTGTCGGATGAGCTCGATCTTCTCAACGCGCGGCGAGTGGACCATGAAGGTGCGCTCGACGCCGATCCCGCTCGCGATCCGGCGGACCGTGATCTGCTTGTCGACGCCGCCGTTACGCACGCGGAGCACGGTGCCCTCGAAGTTCTGAAGGCGCTCGCGGTTCCCTTCGACCACCCGCACGCTGACGCGCACGGTGTCTCCGGGCCGGATCTCGGGCAGATCGGCCTTCAGCTGCTCTCGGGCAAGCGTGTTCAAGAGGTCGTTCATAGGAATGGTTAGGGCACTCACGAAGTAAAGGAAGTCTAGCAGCAATCAGCGTTTCGCCTTCTTGAGCCGATCCAGGATCGTCACATGTGACACGCCGAAATGGCGCGCGAGCTCGCGAACAGTGAGTCCGGTCCCGCGCATCTTCGTGACATCCGCCACCGTCGGACTGCGCTGTCCACTGCGCGGCGGCCGCAGCCGAACGCCCGCCGCTCGAAGCCGCGCGCGCACCGTCGCGGGGGAGATCCCGAACCGCGCCGCGATGCGGTACGAGCCGATGCCGGAGACGTAGGCGGCCTTCAGGTCGGCGTCGGAAACCCGCTCCCGGACCGGCGGCCTCGGCAGCCGGGCGCGCTCGGCCGGGGTCAGCCCGGCTCGGTCGAGCAAGTCGGGGCGGCGCTCCGCCGTACGACGGACAGCTTCGGCGCGACGCCAGCGCGCGATCGCCGCGTGATCACCCGAAAGGAGCACCGTGGGCACCCGACGGCCCTCGTGCTCAACGGGCCTCGTGTAATGCGGCCCTTCGAGCAGACCTTCGGTGTGCGACTCGTGCGTGAGCGACGCCGGCTCGATGACGCCGGGGACGAGGCGTGTCACCGCGTCGATCACGACCATCGCCGCGAGCTCGCCGCCGGTCAGCACGAAATCGCCGATCGAGAGCTCCTCGTCGACGTCTCCTTCGATCACGCGCTCGTCCACTCCTTCGTAATGGCCGCACACGATCACCAGGTGGGGCACCTCCGCGAGACGCCGCGCCGCGGTCTGGTCGAACAGCGCGCCCTGCGCCGTCATCAGCACGACGTGCCCGCGCTCACCCTTCGTCGCGCGGATCGCACGGCTGAGCGGCTCGGGCTTCAATACCATCCCGGCGCCGCCGCCGTAGGGCGTGTCGTCCACGACGTGATGGCGGTCGGAAGCCCACTGACGGATGTCGTGGACCGCGAGCTCGATCTGGCCCGCCGCGCGCGCGCGCGCCACGATGCTCTCGGCGAAGGGGCTCTCGAACATCTTCGGGAAGAGCGTGAGCACGTCGATGCGCGGGGTCACTCGAGGACCTCCTGCGGCACGACCACGATCCGGCCTCCGGCGACGTCGACCTCCCGGACCACCGAGGCGATCGCCGGAAGGAGCAGCTCGTCGCGCGACCCTTCCGCGCGAACGACGAGCACGTCGGTCTCGCCGGCGCGGATCACCTCGCTCACCGTGCCGAGCGATCGTCCCTCAGGGGTCTCGGCGCGAAGACCGAGGAGGTCTGCCCAGAGGTACGCGCCTTTCGCGGCACGCCGAGCCTCCGCCCGAGATACGCGCAGGGTCCGCCCGCGAATGCGCTCGGCATCGGTGCGCGTGGTGCGGCCCTCGAAGCGAACGATCGGGACATCCGCACCGCGAACGGACGCGATGACGAGCTCGCCGACACCGTCGCAGAGCAGCCGCGATCCTTTGCGGAATCGGTCCGCGACATCGGTCCGCGGATGGACCTTGACCTCGCCGCGCACTCCGTGCGGAGCGCCCACGACCCCCACGATGGGATCGTCGGTACCGTCTGCGGCGGTGCCAGACTCAGTCGATTTCGAGGTTGACCTTTGTTCCATCGCGCGTCGCCATCACCTTGAGGAGCGCGCGGATAGCCTTGGCGATCCGTCCACCGCGACCGATCACCTTCCCGACGTCGGGCTCGGCGACCTGCAGGTGGAGCTTCGTGAAGTCTCCGTCCAGCTCCTCCGTGACCACGACCGCCGACGGGTCGTCGACGAGCGCCTGAGCCACGTGCTCGAGGAGCACTCGCATCCGTCCCGGCTGCGCTTGGGCGCTCATCTGACTGGATCAATCTCGCGGCTTCGCCGCGGAGATGCGCCTACGGCAGTGTGGATTCGCTCGTCACGGCCAAGCCGCTCCTCGCTCATCTGACTGATGCCGGAACCTCTCCCTCGGGGATGCCGCTGCGGATGAGCAGCGAGCGCGTGGTCGACGTGGGCCGTGCGCCGTTCTTGAACCAGTGCCGCGCGCGCTCGGCGTCCACGACGAGGCGGGCGGGGTCGGCGAGCGGGTCGTAGTGGCCGATCGTTTCGATGAACTTGCCGTTTCGGGGGGCGCGCGAGTCCGCGACAACGACGCGGTACGTCGGCGCTTTCGTCTTGCCTACGCGGCGCAGGCGGATGTGAACTGCCAACTCGGTCGGGATCCTCCTCGCGAATGTCCCGTCCGCCGGGGCACCTGTCCCTCGGGGCGAACATGTCGATGATATGGCATCACACCCGCGGAAGTCCGGGCATGCCGGGCAAGCGGGGCAACCGCCCGCCCTTGGCCATCGACCCCATCTGCTTCATGAGCTTGCGCATCTCGGCGAACTGCTTTACCAGGCGGTTCACGTCCGAGACCGTCGTCCCCGAGCCGGCCGCGATCCGGCGGCGCCGCGATCCATTGATCAACGCGGGGTCGGCTCGTTCTGCTTTGGTCATCGAGGAGATGATCGCCTCGATCCTGCGCATCTCGCGCTCGGCCTCCGGCCCCTCCGGAAGCTGCTTCGCGAGCCCGCCCAGTCCCGGGATCATTTTCAGGAGATCGCCCAGCGGGCCCATCTTCTTGACCTGCTGCAGCTGCGAATAGAAGTCGTCGAACGTGAACTGGGCGTCAAGGAATTTCTTGGCCTGCGCTTCTGCGGTCTTCTCGTCCATGTGCTCCTGCGCGCGCTCGACCAGCGTGAGGATGTCGCCCATCCCGAGGATCCGCTGGGCCAACCGGTCGGGGTGGAAGACTTCGATCGCGTCGAGCTTTTCGCCGGTGCCGATGAGCTTCACCGGAACGCCGGTGACCGCGCGCACCGACAGCGACGCGCCACCGCGTGCGTCGCCGTCCGCCTTCGCCAGCACGAGGCCGGTGAGCGGCAGCCGCGAATGGAAGACCGTGGCGCTCTCGACCGCGTCCTGGCCGGCCATCGCATCGACCACCAGGAGCGTTTCGTGCGGCTTCACGGCCGCGACCACGTCCGCGATCTCGGTCATCATCGCCTCGTCGATGTGAAGGCGGCCGGCGGTGTCGACGATCACCGTGTCGCGACCCTCGGCGGCCGCACCGCTCGCGAACGCCGCCACATCGGCCGCCACGCGTTTCGGATCCACCGCGCGAACCGGAAGGCCAAGCTGCTTGCCGAGAGCGACGAGCTGATCGATCGCGGCGGGGCGATGCACGTCCGCGGCGATAAGGAGCGGATGCCGGCCCTGCTTGCGCAGTAGGTTCGCGAGCTTCGCGGCTGTCGTGGTCTTTCCCGAGCCCTGCAGGCCGGCGAGGACGATCACCGTCGGCGGCCGGTCCGCGCGCGCGAGCGGCGTCGCCGCGCCTCCGAGCATTTCGACGATGGCGTCGTGGACGATCCTCACGACCTGCTGCGCGCCGGTGATCGATTCGAGGACGCGCTCGCCGACCGCGCGCTCGCGAACGGTAGCGATGAGCTGACGGACGACCTTGAGATTCACGTCGGCCTCGAGGAGGGCGACGCGGACGTCACGCAGGGCTTCGTCGAGATCCGCTTCGGTGACGCGCGGACGCCCGCGGAGTCGCTCGAACGTGTTGGTCAGACGGTCAGAAAGCTGCTCGAACACCACACATGACTCTAGGGTGTCGCGGAGAGGCCCCTAGTTCATGCTGAGTCGGACCGCCTCCACCGCGCGTTCGCGCACGTGCTCGTGCTCCACGCCGTCGTGCGCGTGCGCGACGCCGGAAGCACCGGTCTCGATCTGCCTGATGAAGGCCTCGACGACGATCGGATTGAGCTGCGTGCCCGCCACGCGACGCAGCTCGGCGACTGCCGCGTCGTGGTCGAGCGCCGACCGGTACGGCCGCGTCGAGGTCATCGCCTCGTACGTGTCGGCGACCGAGATGATCTGGGCTGCCAGCGGGATCTGGTCGGCCTTGAGTCCGTTCGGGTAGCCCGACCCGTCGTAGTGCTCGTGGTGCGCGAGCACGATCGGCCGGATCTTCTCGAGGTTCGGGACCTCTCCGATCAGGTTCGCACCGATGACCGGGTGCGTCTTCATCTCCGCCCACTCCTCTGCCGTGAGGGCGGACGGCTTTCGCAGGATGTGCTCGGGGATGCCGATCTTCCCGATGTCGTGGAAGAGCGCGCCAAGGTTCACGGCGGCGATCTCGTCGGGGCCGAGGCCGAGAGACTTGGCGACCGCGAGCGCGTGCTGCATCGTGGCAGCCGAGTGGCCCTGCGTCGTGTGATCCTTTGCCGCGAGCGAACCGAGGAGCGCCGCGATCACCGACACGTGGGATGCCTCGAGGCGCTCGGAAGTCCGCTGCAGGCTCTCGTTCATCGAGACGAGCTCGCGGTTGCGCTCCCGGAGCTGCGTCGACTTCATGGTGTAGAGCTTGAACGAGTACCACGCGATCCCGAGCGGAAGCACGAAGACGATCACACCGATGAAGCCGAGCGACTGGTACGCGAGCGCGAGCGCCGCGCCGTTCACGGCAGTCGCGAGGTAGTTCACCGGCATCCACGCGAAGTTCTGCATCCAGACGTCAACGAAGCGGGCGTTCGACGTGAGCGAAATGACGGACGCGGTCAGCGCGCTGTTCACGACGAAGTACACGGCGGCCGAGACCGCGACCGCAAGCATCGTCGGCACGAAGGCTCCGGGCGGCACCATTCCGCCGACGAGCTGGTAGGTGCTCGACGCGAGGTACGTCGCCAGCATCAGCTGCCCGAAGTTGAAGAGCACCTTCCGGGCGGGCTTCGGCTTTGGCGTGTAGGCGTTGACCGCGACGACGACGAGCGTGGCCCAGAGCGCGAGCGGCGTGCCGAAGAGAACGTACGCGGCGATCTTCACGGCGAAGGCAACCGAGATCGCGCTCGATCGGAAGAGCACGACCGGGTTTCGCTGGGCGATCCCGACCAGAGCCATGATGAAGATGAACATGATCGGATCGATCGCACTCGTCCGGACGTTGATCGAGCTCGCGACGAGAACGATCAGGCCAAGCGCGGCGACCAGCCCGATATAGATATTCGCTGCCTGCTTTTTCATCAGTCGAGCGCCTCCCACCCGCTGCGGACTTTGTGCCCCTTGCCCTTCGCCTTGAGCTTCGCGCTCAGGGTGTCCCACGTGATGTCTTCCCACGTGACGCTTTCCCACGTCACGTCCTGCCAGCTCACAGCGGACCAGTTGAATGCTTCCCAGACGAGGTTCTCCCAGGTGATCAGGTCCCACGTGATGTCGGTCCAGTTCACCGCGGACCACGGAACACCCTTCGAGTCGACGCCCCCGTTGAACCCGGTGTCGCGCCAGACGAGCGGCTGACCGCTCAGGGACGTGTACACGGTGCTTGCGAATCCGGCCGACACCGGCGCCGCGACGGCGGCGGCGGTCTGGTCCACCGCCGCGACCGCTGCCGGCGCGCTCACCAGGCCGCTCCCTGTCGTGTAGAGCGAGCCGTACGCGAGCGGAACCGCCGTGCCCATCAGACGCTGCTTCACCTGCGCTGGACTGAGCGTCGGAGTGCGCTCGAGCATGAGCGCGACGACACCGGCCACGACCGGCGCCGCCATCGAGGTCCCCGAAAGGCGGAAGTACGCCGGCGCGAGTGGGTCCAGGCCGGCGACCACACGGTCGGGCAGCTGCAGGTCGAGGGTGCTGGCGGGTGAGCGAAGGCTCACGACCTTCCGACCCGGGGCCACCAGGTCCGGCTTCGCGAGGCCGTCGATCGCGGTCGGGCCCTGCGACGACCAGGATGCGATCGCGTCGTCGGCGAGGGTCGCGGTGCCGCTGTCGTCGATGGCGCCGACCGTGATCACGTACGGGTCGAAGCCCGGCGTGGTGATGGTCGACGTCCCCGGGCCGGCATTGCCGGCCGAGACAACGACGGTGATGCCGGCAAAGACGAGGATCTCGACCGCCGCGGCGAGAGGATCCTCGTTGTAGCTCACGGTGACCGGCGCGCCAGCGGAGAGATTGACGACGCGAATGTTGTAGGCGGCCCGATGCGCGAGAACCCACTCCATGCCTGCGATCAGCGTCGAGACGGTCGTCGAGCCGGTGGACGAGATGACGCGCACGTCGACGAGGTTCGCGCCGGGCGCGATCCCGGTGTACGCCCCGCCCGAGGCCGTGCCGTCGCCGGCGACGAGACCCGCGACGTGGGTGCCGTGCCCACCCGGGTCGGCCGGCGGCACCAAGGTGGCCGCGCCGGTTCCGCTGGTGAAGTCGACAGAAGCGACGATCCGACTCGCGAGGTCGGGATGAGGCGCGATGCCGCTGTCGAGCACGGCGACCCCGATGCCGCGACCGCTCACGCCAAGCTGCCGCCAGGCGTCGGGTGCGCCGACCGCGAGAATCCCGGGGCTCGCCGCGAGGGCCGCGCCCGCCACCGGGTCGAAGGACGCAAATACGAGGTCGTCTGAGGCGACGTACGCGACGTCCGAGTCGTTCAGCAGGGCGAGGATCTCGGCGCCGGTCAGGATCGCGGAGGCGCCGCCGACGATAGAAAGGGCCCGCCCGGCCCTGCCGTCGGCCCGGTGCACCGCTGCGCCGGCCCGCTCCGCCTGATGACCATTTCCGCGCTTGGCCTCGGCGCGGACGATGACCGCGAATTCGTCTTTGGGTTTTGCTTGCGCCAGTGCAAGTAACGCAGGACTGATCTTTCCATCGGCGCCGTGGGACTTCGCTCCCGCCGGAGTCGCCTGCGTCGCCATCACGATGATGGCCACCAGGCAGAACCCCGCCCAACGTGCGCCCACCCATCCCCGTCTGCTCACGCGAACTCCCCCGACGCAGCTTTCCCGCCGCGTCCTCACCCCGTCGGGGGATAGCAAGCGCGTTTTGGAACGGGACTTCAAGAGACAAGACGCGGACTGAATCCTCTCGTACACACGATTGGTACGACGGGTGTCTCGTTCTCACGCGCATGCTCGTCGGCATGACGCTCCAAGGTTTTGTGTCGAGCGCCGATCTCGCGATCGCGATTTCGATCGCCGCGCTCAGCGTCTCAGCGCTGCGAAGCGGACGACGTCCGAGGCGGATGCGCTCGTGGCTCTTCTTCGCGTTCGCGTCGCTGACGCTGGTCGGGCATAGCGCCTTCGGTACCCAGGGCGAGAGCCAGGCCGAGACCGCGGCGCTGCTCGAGCTGCTCACCCTCGCGCTCTTCGCGATCGGCTTCGTGCTTCTCTATGGTGCGGACCGCGAACAGTTGCGCAGCATCGAGACACGCGCCGAGCTGGATCAGACGACCGGGCTCCTCAACCGGCAGGCCTTCCGCGAGCTCGTGGCGGCGCATCTCCGGCGACCCCGGCACGGCCCGTCCGCGGTCGCGGTGGTCGATCTCGACGGGTTCAAGGCCGTCAACGACTCGCGGGGCCATCCCGCCGGCGACGAAATCCTTGGGCTCGTCGCCACCGCCATCCGCGCGAACCTTCGCGCGCAAGACCTCGCGTCGCGCTATGGCGGCGACGAGTTCGTGGTTTTCCTGGCCGACTGCCCGGTCGAGAGCGCGCTGCGGATCATGGAGCGGATCCGCGCCGTCGTGGCCGCCGTAACGACGGCCTCCGGCTCGACGGTTACCGCGTCGGTCGGCCTTGCGCCTTCAGTGGACGGTTCCGAGGACCTCGACGATCTCATCGATAACGCGGACCGCGCGCTCCTCTCCGTGAAGCGCTCGGGAAAGGATCAGCTGCTCCTAGCGCGGCACGCCTAGGGATTACGCGCCGGGCCTCGTGATCAGCGTGCGGAGCTCGACCGGAGCGACCTCCGGGCCGTAGAGGTACCCCTGCACGATCTCGACCCCGAGTAACGCGAGCGCCTGTTCCTGATCGGTCGACTCGACGGAGTCGGCGACGACTCGCGCACCCTGTAGCTTCGCTTCGGCGACGACGGCTCCGATCGCTTTCGCGTTTGCAACGTGATCGCGCGAGATCGGGAACGGGATCTTGAACGTGTCGAACGTGAGCTGGCCGCGAGCTCGAGCGGGGGTCGCGTATTCCTCCGACGCGAGTCGCACCCCGAGCGAGTGGATCTTCACCAGCGCTCTGTTCAGATCGGGATCCACGCTCGACCCTCGGGGGCATTCGATCTCGATCGTCTTGGGGTCGACGCCGGTATCGGCCAGAGCGTCGATGAGCCTCAGCGCATCGGGTCGCCGCAGCGTTTCGCTCCACACGTTCGCGGCGACGATCGGCACGGGCATCCCGTCCTTGCGCCAGATCTTCGCTTGGCGGCAGATCGCACCGACGACCCAACGGTCGAATTCGACGTGAAGACCCGCCTCCTCCACGACGCGGATGATCTCGCCGGGGCCGATCATCCCGTGCACCGGGTGCGGCCAGCGCACGAACGCCTCAACGCCCGCGAGCTTGCCCGTCCTGATGTGGACCTGCGGCTGGTAGTGGAGGGAGAGCGCTCCCGCGGCGATGGCCTGCTTGAGGTCCGAGCTACGAAGCCGCACGATCGCCATTGGGAGCGAGTATGGGGAACCTGCCGAACGCTCGCGCGTTACTCCCGTAATGCCGGTCCGCATCGTCGCCGGGATCACCGCGGCCGCCCTTCTGGTCGCACTCGGCATCGCCGCGTCTTGGGTACCGCAGGCCAGGCCCCCCGCGGCCTCCCCGGCGTCCGAGCCGTCGAACCCTGGCGATCTCGCCGCCTTCGTCCGAGCGCACGCACAGACGACCGCGGCGGCGCCGGATCGATTCGCGTGGCTCCTGAGCGACGTCGTCGGCACCGTGATCCTTCCCGAAGACGAGAAGCGCCCTGCCGCGGTGCTGGGCGGGATCGGCCGACCCGAAGTCAGTCCGGGCGCGCGACACCTCTCGTGGTGGACCAACGAATCGCGCGGCGTGCGGCAGCTGCACGTCTTCGACACGATGTCGTTCGCGAACCCTCGAGTGATCCTTGAAACCGAGGTCTTCCTGAAGCTTCAGCTGCTCTGGTCGACAGACGAGCAGCTCGTCGCGTTCCCGGTCCCCGATCATCCGTCGACGACCAGGATCACCGACCTCACGGCGGGAACCTCGATCGATGGCGACTCGGCCACGGTCGCGGCCTTGTCGATCTGGAGCCGGCAGCCGGCCGGTCCGGCACCCGATCCGGGGACATCGCTGCCGCGCGTCATCAGCCGCTTTGCACGTCCCGATGGAAGCGCGACGACGTATCTCGACTTCGACTCGAGCGCCGGAGGTCGCTGGTTCGGCGAACGGGTCGACGTCGCGACCGGCACGCGGACCCCGGTGCAGTGGAGCTTCGGAGGAAACCCGGTGGCGGTCATCCGCATCGGGCCGCCTGGGAACGAGGCGATGCATTTCAATCAGTCGCCGCCGCGCGATGCCGACGGGAAGATCACGCCGGACGGCGCGCTCTGGTCCTTCCGCCAGGGCGTCGCAAGCCCGGTGCGCCGGGAAGCGGTGCGCGCGATGCCCTATGCCGAGTACTCGAAGTCCGCGGGCAGCTACACGCCGATCATCCCGCTGGACCTGGTGATCTACGTCGTGGTCATCGAGGTCGAGGAGCCCGTCTACTTCGCACGCGGTAACGTCAGCTGCAGGGAGCTCGTCGCGTTCGTGCGTAGCGACGCGCGCACCGAAGGGTCCGGCGGGGGCTGCATGGGGAACTCCTGGCCGACGAGTCTCCTTCCGCCCGCATTCGGAGCGCCTGACCCGCGCGACTGGTCCTCTCCGAAGGGACCGCCCACACCGGGACCGTCGACGACGCCTTCAATTCACCGCTAGCAAAGCGTTCACGAACGCGGTCGGATCCATCGGCACAAGGTCCTCCGGTCTCTCGCCCACGCCGAGCAGCTTGACCGGAAGCTTGAGCTCCTGCGCGATCGCGAAGACCGCGCCGCCTTTCGCCGTGCCGTCGAGCTTCGTGACGACGAGTCCCGTCACCGCGGCGGTCGCCGTGAACTGGCGCGCCTGCTGGATCGCGTTCTGGCCGGCGGTGCCGTCGAGGACGAGCAGCACTTCATCCGGCGCGCCCTCGCGCGCGCGACCGGTCACCCGGACGATCTTGCCGAGCTCATCCATGAGGTGCCCCTTCGTGTGCAATCGGCCCGCAGTGTCCGCGATGACGGTCGTGTTCCCGCGCGCCGAGGCCGCGCTCACTGCATCGAAGACGACGGCGGCGGGGTCGCCGTCAGGCTTGCCCGAGATGATCGGCACCCCGACGCGCTCGGCCCAAAGCTCGAGCTGTTCGATGGCCGCTGCCCGAAACGTGTCCGCGGCAGCCAGCAGCGGGCGCTCTCCCGAATCCTTGAGTCGTTTGGCGAGCTTCGCCGCAGTGGTCGTCTTTCCGCTGCCGTTGACACCGACAACGAGCACGACGCGCGGCTTCTGACCTTCGCCGCGGAGCCGGAGATCTCCGGCGAGCACCGCGACGAGCGTCTCGCGCAGCGCGGTCACCGCTTTTGGGATCGACTTCAGCTCTCCGGTCGTGAAGAGATCGCGCAGCTGCGCCATGAGCGGATCGACGAGCGAGACCGATAGGTCGGACCGAAGGAGCGCCTCCTCGAGCGAGTCGAGCCACTCGGCGGTGATCGGTTGCTCGCCGCGACCGAAGAGGCGCGCGAAGAACCCGCCGCGGGTCTTCGCCAGACCTTGCTCGATGCTCACGCCGATGCGTATCCTTCGCGCGTGGGTTTCTTCCCGATCGAGATCGTCGGCGTGCTTTTTGTCGTCGCGGTCTGGTTTCTCATCGGCCTCGCTTTCCTCATGATCGCGGCGCGTATCGTGACCCGAGTGGTCCTGGACGAGGTCGCCAAGGACCGGGGGCGCCGGGCCGGCTAACCCGCTCGCTCACGCTCCGCGTCGAGATCCGCGAGCTTCAGCGAGATCACCTTCGAGACGCCGCCATCGTCCATCGATACGCCGTAGAGCATGTCCGCGGCCTCGATCGTCGCACGGTTGTGGGTGATCACGACGAATTGGGTGCGGTCGGTGAGCTCGCGAAGCGCCTGCGTGAAACGACCGACATTGCGCTCATCGAGCGCCGCATCGACCTCGTCGAGCACACAGAATGGCGCGGGCCGCACGCGCAGGATCGCGAGCAGCAGCGCCGTTGCGGTCAGGGCGCGCTCGCCGCCCGAGAGCTGCGCCAGGCTGCCGATGCGCTTGCCGGGCGGACGCGCGTAGATGTCGATGCCCGGCTCTTCCGGATCCTCGCTCGTTCGAAGCGACGCCTGCCCGCCGTTGAAGAGGCGCTGGAAGAAGACGCCGAACTCGCGGTCGACCGCCTGCAGCGTCGCGCTGAACTGCTCGGCGATTGTCGTCGCGAGATCGTCGGCGAGTGAGCGCAGGTCCGCCATCGCGCGCTCGAGGTCGGCCTTCTGCGTTGACAGGAATTCGTGGCGCTGGCCGATCTCCGCGAGCTCGGTCGCGGCGAGGGGGTTCACCGGCTCGAGCGCGATGAGCCGCCGCCGGAGCCGCTGAAGCGCGGCGACGGTGCTCGTCTTCTCCTTCTCGTCCGGCTCTTCGTCGAGCGCGATGCTGGCGGGATCCGGGAGGGGCTCGCCCTCCGGCAGGCCGAGCTCGGCCCGCACCTGCTCCTCGAGCAGCCGCAGCGCACCCGAGGCACGCTCCTCCTCCACTGCGAGCTTGCCGCGCTCGCCGCGCAGCTCCGCGAGCCGCTCGCGGGCCTTGGCCAGTCGCTGCTCGGACTCGCGGCGGGATCCTTCCGCCGCGAGCGCGCGTTCTCGAGCGAGCTCCGCCGAACGGGCGGCCTCTTTGGCGTCGGCGGTCGCACGCCCGAGATCGTTCTGCGCCGCCCCGAGCCGTTCTCGCGACTCGCGCTCCTGCGCGACGAGCGCACGCAGACGGGTCTCTTCCTCGGCGATGCGCCGTTCGGTGGCGCTGACCTGCTCGCTCAAAGCGTCTCGCACCCGCACCGACGCGCTGCGCCGCTCCTCCAATGTGGCGGATCGAAGCCGCGCCCCCTCGGCCCGCTTCGAAGCGGCGTTGTGCGCGTCGACCGCGATCTGCTCGCCGCGCTCGGACGCCGAGAACACATCCGCGGCGGTGTTGCGCGCGGCCGCCGCGACCTCGCTGTCGCGCGCGAGCTTCTCGCGACGGGTGAGGAGCTCGGCACGCTCGCGTTCGATCGCTGCGGCGCTCGCCTCCTGCGCCCGGACGAGATCGCGCACGTCCGCCTCGCCGGTCGCGAGCTTGTCGGCGACGACTTCGGCATCGCCACGCGCAGCCTGCGCCGCGGCAAGTCCCTTGTCCGCTTCCTCGCGACGACGCTCGGCCTCGGCGCGCTGCGCGAGAACATCGCGCTGCGCGCGCTCGGCGGTGATGAGCTCCTCGTGCAGCCGCGCCGCCATGGCGGCGAGCTGGGTGGTCGCGTCCCGCTCGGCACGCTGCCGCGGGTCGACAATTCGCGCGAGGCCGGGCAGCACAAGGAGGCCGCTCGGCGCGATGACCGCGCCGGCCCGGAGCGTGGACGCCGCGGCAAGAGCGGTCGCGTCATCCGGTGCGATGAAGATCGCGATGCCGTCCGCGACACGCCGGCAGCCCTTCGGCACAGGCGCGTCGGTTGAGGCGCCGCCGGCGATCGCGACCGCGCGACCGAGCGCGGTCCGGACGATATCCGGCGAAGCGATTCGCTCGTGCAGCCACGCGAACCCCTTCGGCAGTGCGGGCAGCTCGTGCGCGTCCTCGCGCGCCGCAAGCTCGGCGTCCGCGCGTTCGGCCGCTTCGCGAAGCGCCGCGGTCTGCCCGCGGACGAGCGCGAGGTCGCCGTCGATCCGCTGAAGCTCGTTACGCGCGGCGCCCGCGCGCTCGGCGGCGCTTTCGGCCACGCGCGCCGCTTCCGCGACCTTCTCACGCGCTCGCACGAGCTCCGCGGCGATGCGGCTCCGCTCGCGCTCACGTTCGGTCCTTTCCTTCGTCAGGCGCGCGGCGGTCGCCGCGAGCTCTTCATCGCGCGCGAGGAGCGATCGCTCCTCGTCGCCGAGACGCATCTCGTCACTCTCGCGTACGAGATGCGCGCGTTCGGTCTCGACGCGCACCGCGCGCGCTTCCGCGAGCGCGACACGGGTGCGCGACGCATCTTCCTCGGCGGTGCGGGCGCTGTCGGCGGAGTCGCGGGCACTGCGCGCGGCGTCGGTGGCTTCCTCGTCGACGCGCGTGCGACGCTCACGGAGGCTCGCGAGCTCCGCGGGCAATGCGGCGAGCGTCGAACCAGTGCGGTCGCGTTCAGCGACGATCGCGACCAGGCTCGCCTCGAGCGAGGCGACCCGTTCGCGAGCCGACCCCTCGGTCGACGCCGCATCCGCGGACGCGATGCGGCGAAGCTCTTCCTCCTGCCGCGCGGCGCGTAAGTCTTCGTCCGTCCCTGCGGTGGTCGACTCGCCTTCGGCGACGTAATCGGTCAGACGCTCGACCTCTTTGTCGACGCCGACGATCTTCGTGGCGAGATCGGCGCGTTGATCGGCCGTCATCCCGAACGACGCCTTGTACCAGCGCAGCGCGCGCCGACGCAGCTCGTTGCGAATCGTCTCGTACTCGTTCCACTTGCTGGCCTGATCGCGGAGCGCCTCCACTCGCGGGCCGATCTCGCGAAGGATGTCGTTCACGCGGACGAGCTCAGCCTCGGCCGACTTCAGCCGGTTGAGCGCTTCCTCGCGCCTGAGCTGCAGCCGTCGGGTTCCCGCGGCTTCCTCGATGACCGTGCGCCGGTCCGATGGCCGCAGCGCGAGGATTTGATCGACGAGGCCCTGCCCGATGACCACGAACGGGTTGTCCGCGAGGTTCGCGCCGGCGAGCAGGTCCTGGAGATCGCGCAACCGCACGCGCGATCTGTTCACGAGGTACTCGGCCTCGCCGTTGCGGAAGAGACGCCGGCCGACCTCGATCTCGGTGAAGTCGATCGGCAATCGTCGCGACGAGTTGTCGAGCTGCAGCACCGCCTCGGCGTGACTCAGCGCTTTCCGCGTTTCGCTTCCGCCGAAGATCAGCTCCTCGTTGCGCTTCGCGCGGAGCACGCGCGCGTTGTTCTCGCCGAGCGCCCAACGAATGGCATCCGCGAAGTTCGATTTTCCCGAACCGTTCGGACCAATGATCGCGGTGATTCCCGGTGCGAATTCAAGATGTGTGGGGTGCACGAAGCTCTTGAATCCTGTCACGCTGAGCGACTTAAGCACGGCGTTCGTCACGCCGCCTTCGATGACTTTCAGCTCGTCGCTCACTGGGTCACCAATTCCATCAGCTTCGCAGCCGCGGCCTCTTCCGCGGCGCGCTTCGAAGCACCGGTTCCTTGCGCGACGTTGCCGGCGACCTCGACCTCGACGACAAATCCGCGGCGATGCTCGGGGCCGCTCACGTCGAGGGTGCGATAGAGCGGCAGGGGGTGATGCGCGGCCTGCGCCCACTCCTGGAGCAACGTCTTCGGAGATTTGCGCGGCGAGCTCACCGTCTCCGCGATCGCATCGCCCATCGTCCGGTCCACCAGCGCCGCCGCGGCCGCGAGTCCGCTCTCGATGTAGCACGCGCCCACGACCGACTCGTAGAGACTCGCCGCGAGCCCCGCACGATTGCGGCCGCCGGTCTCCTCCTCGCCGCGTCCGAGACGCGCACGTTCGGGAAGGCCCAGCCGCCGGCCGACCTCCGCGAGTGCTGCCGACGACACGAGCGCCGCGCGGAGCGCGGTGAGCTCCCCCTCCGTCGCGTCAGGAAAGCGTCGATAGAGCTCTTCGCCTACGACAAGGTCGACGACGGCATCGCCGAGGAACTCGAGCCGCTCGAAATCGGGCGCGTTCTCCTCCGGATGCTCGTGGAGATACGAGCTGTGCGTCAGCGCGTTCTCCAGAAGCGCCGGGTCCGTGAAGCGATATCCGCCGATCTCGATCTCGGTCACATCCTCCATAAGCGCAGAAAAGGCAGGGGCTCCGATGCCCCTGCCTCCCCTACGCGCGACGTTCGACGTAATTGTGCGCGCTAAGCGACGTGCTCCTCGATATATTCCTGCGCGTCGCCCACGGTCTTGATTTTTTCCGCCTCTTCGTCCGAGATCTCCATCCCGAACTCTTCCTCAAGACTCATGATGAGCTCGACCAAGTCGAGCGAGTCAGCGTTGAGGTCGTCCACGAACGAGGCCTCAGGTTTTACGTCCACCTCGTCGACGCCGAGCTGCTCGACGATGATCTTCTTGAGGCGGTCGTAGGTGTTTCCCTGCGCCAACAAATTCCTCCTCCGGGTCAAGTGCGACCCCTCCCCGCCCGCACGCGACGGCAGGTCCGGGCAAGTGTCACGGCCACCCATCTGGCCTGTCAATTGGGTAGCGCTAAAGAAAGAGGGCTCGGCGGGCCTCTTTATGGTGAAAGCCGATGACAGACCGCTGGCGCGAGGTCTACGAGCGCGAGTACCCCCGCCTGGTGCGGGCGCTGCTCGCGATCGGACGCGACCCGGCGGCGGCCGAGGACGCGGCGCAGGAGGCCTTCGTGAAGGCACACCAGACGGGCCTCGACAACATCGAAAAGCTGCCGGGGTGGCTCCTCGTGGTCGGCGCGCGCGAGGTCTTCCGCAAGGCCAAGCGCGCTCGCCGCGAGACCGACCTCTGGGCGTCGTTACCGCCCCGTGACGACGGTTTCGACACGACCGCTGACCGTGTCGACCTCCTTGCTGCGCTCGGCGAGCTGCCCGAGCGGCAGCGGGCGGTCGTCGTGGCTCGCTACTTCTACGGCCTCTCCTACGACGAGATCGCCGACCACTTCGAGATCAAGAGCGGGACCGTCGGCGCAACGCTGCATCAGGCGATCGAACGCCTTCGCCAGATCCAACTCGCCGGCCGCCTCGCGCGAGGAGCGATGCGATGAGTGATGAACGACATGACGACGAGATCCTCGGCCGCGCGCTCTCGCGCGCGATCGAGACGATCGACGTGAACCAGACACCGTATGAGCGCTCGCGTATCGCGACGGCGCCGGCCCGCGGCTCGATCTTTGGTCTCTGGCAGATCGCGACTGCCGTCGGCGCGATCGTGCTCGCGGTCGCGATTGGCTCATGGCTGACGCGGCCGACGGAACAGCAGCCCGGCGTCGCGTCATCACCAACCGCATCGCCAGCGACGTCCTCGGGCGCGACGACGACGCCCGGAGCGACCGCAACGCCTGCGCCGACGGCGGTGGACCACTCCAAGATCTACCTCGGTCGTCCGGGCCTTCCGCCGATCGCCGTCAGTGGTCCCCAGTTCGCTAGCACCGCTGTGACGGCCAACGAGCGGATCGCGTCTCGGATAACGGCTCTGCGGGCGTACCGGCAGTCAACGGCGCCGTACGGTCTGACGAACTACCTATGGAGCAATTCTTTCCAGGGCGGCGTGTCCGTCGTCGTCGCGGCTGATCTCGCGAAGGTCGATCTTCAGCTCGGGCAGCCATTCTCAGCGAACGACCACGCCGCAGCGTTCGCGATCCTCCAACAACTCGTCTACACGGCGACCGAAGAGGCCGGTATCCGCCGCGTCCTGCTCACAGAGAACGGCGGTCAGCCACTCAGCATCGGCGATATTCCGATCGACAAGCCGCTCGCGCGCGAAGATGTGTTCGGTTACTCCGTGCGAGGCCCCATCGGTCGCGACCAGGGGATCAAGGGAGGCAACGCCACCTCACCGGTCAACCCCCAAGCACGGTTCGGGCTCTCCCCCGCCGGCGATAGCCTCGTTCGGTTCACCCTTGACTCGCAAGACGCCAGCGGGAACGCGGCGCAGTTTCCGCCGTTTGAGGTATGGATGGAGCAGAGCGACGATCGCAACCCGACCACCGGCAAGTACACGCTCAACCTGTCGCTACTCTGGAACCTCAGTGGTCCGACCGGCGCCCCCCGCGTGAGCATCATCGACCTAACGCCCGTACGCGCGACAGTCGAAGACTTCGTCTCGTGGAAGTTCGCGCTCGATGACGCTCGACCGTGGCGCGCCTATCTGTCTCCAGCGGGAACGACGCTGACGGTCGAGATCGGGGGCGACCCGCGGGCTACGAGCGACCGGATCGCGGTCAGCGCACCGAATTTCGCCAACGCCGGCGCCGATGTCCGCCTTGTCGGCTCGGCCCGCGTATTCGAGGCGAATGTGAGCTGGCGCCTCATGGACGCCTCCGCCGCTGCGCTCGCAAGTGGTCACTTCAACGCGAGCCTCGGTTCGAGCGCCCTCTGGGGAACGTTCGATACGAGCATTCCGTTGCCCGCGAACGTCCGCGGCGACCTCACGCTCGAGCTTTTCGAGTCGAGTCCCAAGGACGGAAGCGCGCAGGGCATCGTGCAGATCCCGCTCGTGGTGCGTTAGCCGGAGCGCTCCTTCGGTCCGCCCACAGCCGTGGCGAGCACACCGTTGACGAACTTCGGCGAGGCCTCGGAGCCGAACATCTTCGCAAGCTCCACGGCCTCGTCGATCACGACTCCGGCGGGCGCGTCGCCCGAAACGCGGAGCTCGAAGAGCGCGATCCGCAGCACGTTGCGGTCGATCCGAGCCATCTGGTCGATCGGGAACTCCGGGGCGAGCTGCGCAATCTCGGTGTCGAGCTCCTTGCGATGCTTCAGCACCCCTTCGACGAGATCCCACGCGAACGCGCTCGCCTCGTCCGTCAGTCCCGCGCGGAAGGCGCCGCGCTGCCACGTCTCCTTGGGATCCGCGCGATTGAAGTCGATCTCGAAGAGCGTCTGGAGCGCGAGCCGCCGCGCGGGATGGCGGCCGCCGCGCGCCGGCCGCTCGCTCACGCTGCTGATGCGACGCCCTCGCCGAGCGCGTCGAGAAGTCGTGTGGAGACAGCGCGCTCGGCGACCTCGATCGCGCGGCGCATCATGTTCGCGCGCGCGCGGCCGTGCGTGACGACCGAGATGCCGGCAACGCCCAGGAGCGGAGCGGAAACGTAGGGGTCGTAGTCCATCCGACTACGGAACTTCGAGATGCCGCCGAGCGCGAAGACGCCTGCGATCTTTCCGAGCGGACCGCCGAAGATG
>VBIZ01000104.1 GCA_005880575.1 Chloroflexota bacterium
CCCCTCGACTTCGGCGGGTCGTTCGACGAGCGCGATCGCACGGACGACCGAAATGGTGGGCTCGTCCCGGCGCGTCCGCTGAAAGTCGGTCGCGAGCGTCGACGGGACCGAGTACCTGGAACGGTGTGCGCCGACCACGCGCAATCGGAGCACCTCGGGGTACGGGAGGAGGCCATCGCGATCGTTAGCCCCGGCGGTCGCCGGGTCGGCGAACGCGCCGTCGAACGGCGCTCTGGCGGTGTTCCACAGGGTGAGCTCCGTCCCAGGCGCGAGATCGGAGAAGTCGACCAGAAGGTCGGCGCGTTCAGCCGATGCGAGGACGAGTCCTTGTGCTGGGATCCGCGCGGGTGCGAGGAACAGCCCGCCGTCGCTCCCAATCTGGGCGACCCGCTGATGGTCGGGCTTGCCACCCTGTTCGAGGACGAGTCGGAAGGTCCGGGCGTTCGAGCCGTTGAGCAGGCGCAACCGGTACGTGGTCGGCTCCACCTCGAAGTACGGCCAGATGGTCCCATTGACCGCAGTGAACGGGCCGAAGCACTCCGCGACAACCGGGTCGGTCTTGTGGAGGAGCTGGCCGGTCATGGCGCCGTCAGGCCCCATGTCGAAGTTGCGATCGGTGAGGAGCAGGGGCAGCTCGTACGGCGGCCCCTCCGGCAGTCCGAGCTCGCGCTCGCGGTCGTCGCGCACGATCCAGAGACCAGCGAGGCCGGCGTAGACCTTGAAACGGGTCACGCCCATGACGTGGTCGTGGTACCAGAGCATCGCCGCGCGCTGCTCGTTCGGATACAGGTCGAGCGTGGCCTGTCCCGGGGCCGCGAGGTTTTCTGCCCAGCCGTCGCTCGATGCGTGCGTGACCGCGCCGTGGAGGTGGACGACCGAGAAGCCGGTGAGCGCCGCCGCCGACGGATCGGCGTCGCCGCCACTCCGCCCCGGCAGGCATTGCACCGGGACGCCGTCCGCCTTTCCGCTCGGTGCGACAGTGACGACGACCGGCAAGGTGCCGGAGAGTCGGTTGTCCCACCGGATCTCGAGCGGAACACCACGGCGGACCTCGATCGTCGGACCGGGAAGATGGCCGTCATAGGTCCAGACGCCGGACGGCGCAAGGTCGCGGTGAAAGCGGTGCGTAGTGGCCTCGAGTCGTACCGCGAGACGCGCGGGCTCGGCGAATACTCGACGAGGCGGAATCGTGAGCCGATCGACGAACGGAGTGAGCGGATGAGCAAGCAGCATGCAGATCCTTTTTGCGGGTGATCACACTTTATCGCTGTGCGTCCGGCCGGTCCGATTGATGCAGCGAGAGGATCGCGGGGAGGAAGACCATGCGAAAAGTCCGCCTCGGAAAGACTGATCTCCAGGTTTCGGTAATCGCGTTCGGAACGTGGTCGTTCGGGGGCGACTGGGGCGCGTTCGACGCCGACGAAGCGAAGAAGACCGTCGCTCGGGCGCTCGACCTCGGCATCACGTTCTTCGACACGGCCCAGGGCTACGGCTTCGGGGAGTCCGAGCGTTTCCTCGCGGACGCCCTTTGGTCAACGGTCCGACGAGATGGCGTGGTCCTCGCGACGAAGGGCGGCCTTCGTAAGGATGGCGAGGCGCTGCACAGGGATGCGAGCGCGCGCTGGCTGCGTGAGGGCGTTGACTCGAGCCTTCGGAATCTGCGGACGGACTACATCGATCTCTACCAGGTGCACTGGCCCGACCCCAAGACGCCGGTCGAGGAGACCGGCCGCGTGCTCGCCGATCTCGTGCGCGAAGGGAAGATCCGGCACGCGGGCGTCTCCAACTACAGCCCGCGACAGATGACCGAGCTCGCTCAGTACGGTCCGGTCGAGACGGATCAGCCGCCGTACCACATGTTGCACCGCGACATCGAGGCCGAGGTCCTGCCGTATGCCGAGCGGAACGACATCGGTGTCCTGGTGTACGGCCCGCTCGCGCACGGCCTGCTCTCCGGGACGATGACCCTAGAGACGACGTTCCCGGCGGGCGACTGGCGCGGCACGAGCGCCGACTTCAAGGGGGAGCGCTTCGCACGCGATCTCGAGGTCGTGGACCGGCTCAAGCAATACGCCGCCGCGCGCGAGATCACCCTGCCGCAGCTCGCGGTCGCCTGGACCATCTCCAACCCGGCCGTCGACGTCGCGATCGTCGGCGCCCGCCACCCCGCGCACCTGGACGACCCTGTCGCCGCGGCCGACATTCGTCTTGCCCCGTCGGATCGCGACGAGATCGACGAGATACTCGCCAACGCCGTCGAGGTCGTCGGGCCGGCGCCGGAGGCGATGCCATGACCACCGTCGCGGTCCTCGGCACGGGTCGCATGGGCGGGGCCATCGCCCGGCGGCTGAACTCGTCCGGGCTCGACCTCATCGTGTGGGACCGCACCGCCGCCAAGGCGCAGGCGCTGGGCGTGGGACGCGTGGCGCCGACGCCGGCCGACGCGATCCGGGACGCCGACATCGTGATCAGCAGCTTGACGAACGAGGCCGCGGTGCGCGACGTCTACCTCGGGCCGCACGGCGCGTTCGCGACCTCGGCTCCGAGCTTGTTCATCGAGATGAGCACCGCCGGCCCCGAAAGCATCGATGAGCTCAGCCGGGAGGCGCGGACGAGACGGCTGCGCCTTCTCGAGGCGCCGGTCCTGGGCAGCGTGCCGGCCGTCGAGAGCGGGACACTTGCGGTCCTCGTCGGTGGCTCGCAGCAAGATCTCGCGGAGGCACGGCCGGTCCTGGAGCATCTCGGCGAGATCCACTACGTCGGCGGCAGCTTCGGGAGCGCGGCACGCTTGAAGCTCGTCGCGAACACGATGCTCGGCATCACGAGCGCTGCCGCGGCCGAGCTTCTCGCGGCGGGGACGGCCGCGGGACTCGATCGCGAGCAGGTCTTCTGGGCCCTCGTGCGTTTCGCGCCCGCACTGAAGGCGCGCGAAGCGGGGTTCATGCGCGACCAGCACGAGCCGACCATGTTCGCCGTTCACGATCTGGTGAAAGACCTCGGTCTGGCGCTCGACGTCTACGAGCGCGCGAACGCGGCTGTGCCGCTGACACAGGAGGTGCGCGCGCTCTTTGCCGAGACGGCGTCAGACTCGGGCGATCTCGATATCTCGGCCATCGTGAACGCGTACTCGAGTGGGAACGCCCGCCCGCAGACCGCCGAAACGCGCTCGCCGTAACCTCCGACCCTCGTCCCAGTTTCCTTGGTGTGAAGGCCGGTTTCCTCGGGATCGCGCTGCTGGTGGCATCCGGAATCGGGATTCAGCACGTCAGGGCGGCTCCGGTCGTCGCGCCTCCGCCAGCGGTGTGCTCTGGTTCGAGCGCCGGCCCGGGTATCGCGCCACCCGCGCATGTACCCCTTGGGGTGCCAGGATTCCACGCGTCCTGGTACGGGCAGAGCGGTTATCCGACGCTCTGCCCGGGCGAGCGCTCCAACGCGGTCGTGGCGTTCTACAACTCCGGCTCCCGTGGCTGGGTGAGCGGCCGGATGGGCGAGGTCGCCTATCTCGGGACGTGGAACGCCGATCCCGGCCAGGATGAGCCGACCGTCCTCGGCGGCAACGGAGAGATGGGCTCGCCCCAGACGGGCTGGCCGCGCTTCAACCGTGTCGCGATGCAACCGAGCGAGTACGTCGGTCCCGCTCAGGTGGCGTGGTTCCAGTTCGCGATCCAGGCGCCGGAGCGCCCGGGCTTTTACCGCCTCTACATCCGACCCCTCGTCGAGGGGGCGACATGGATGGAAGACGCGGGCGTGTACTGGCAGGTGACGGTGCTCAACCCCGACGGAACGCAGCCAGCCGGCCGCATCAGCTCGCGCGTTCCCGCGCCGATCGACGACACGTCGCCGGGCTGGGCGCCCGCGCAGTTCGACAATGTCACGCTGCCGCAGTCACCGGAAAGCGGGATCGTACTGAGCGGCGGGACCACGGGGAGCTGGACATCCTCGTGGCAGCCGACGCGGTTCCCGTTCTCGCAGCTCATCTCTTCGTGGACCGCCGACACCCCGGCCGGCAGCTGGATCGAGGTCGAGATCCAGGTGCGCACGGCGGGGGGTCATGAGACCCGCTGGTGGCGCATGGGCAAGTGGGCGTACGGCGACGAGACGATCCGCAGAACATCGATCAACGGGCAGACCGACGCCGACGGAGTCGTCGAGACCGACACGTTCAAAACGCGCGCCGAAAAGATGACCGCGTATCGCGCCCGCGTGACTCTCTCGCGAAGCGCGGTCGCCGGCGCATCGCCGATCCTGCAGCACATCTACGCGCTCGTCTCGGATACGCGGAGCTACACACCGCGCTATCCGAGTCCTCGCTATACCGACCGCGCCATGGAGATCTCCGTCCCGCGGTACTCGCAGGAGATCCACGCGGGTGAGTTCCCGCAGTACGACGGCGGGGGCGAAGCGTGGTGCAGCCCGACGTCGACCGAGATGGTCATCGAGTTCTGGAACAAGCGGCCCACGTCCGCCGAGCTCGCCTTTGTCGGCGGGTTCGCCGACCCGCAGGTGGACTATGCGGCGCGCTACACCTACGACGTCGCCTACGCGGGAACCGGCAACTGGCCCTTCAACACGGCGTACGCATCACGGTTCGGACTGTCCGCGCGCGTTCTGCAGCTCGGATCGCTGAACGACGCCGAGCGGTACATCGCGGCCGGCATTCCGCTCGTGGCGTCGATCACCCACGCGCCGGGCGCGCTGCCCGGCTTCCTCAACAACGCCGGAACGGCCGGGCATCTGCTCGTGATCGTCGGATTCACCGCGGCCGGCGATGTGATCGCGAACGATCCCGCCGCGACGAGCGACGCGACGGTGCGGCGCGTCTACGGACGTGAGGCGTTCGAGCGCGCGTGGATCGGCGGGTCGGGCGGCGTCGTGTACTTCATCGCGCCGCCGAACACGTTCGTCCCTTAGCCGTCCTCAGAGGTAGATCGTCGCGTCGAGATCGCGTCCGCTCGGAATGGCCTGCAGCGAGACGACGACGTCGTACGGCGCGCTCGAGTTGTAGAACGTCGTCCACGATGAGCGGCCCGGCGCGACGAGGTGGAAGAGGCGATCGCCCGCGGCGACTCGTGCGCCGTCGCGGGCGAGCAGCTCGGTGACCGAGCCGAGTGTCCCCGGCCGATACGTGATCTTCCGGTCGGCACCCACGATCGAGATATAGGGATAGAAGGCGAGTGAGGGGACGTTAGACCCGAGACGCACCTCGCCATCGATGAATTGATAGGTGCGAACCTCGACGGTCCCGGCGAACGGCGCGTCGAAGCTGCGATCGAGGTCAGAGACGACGACCCCCACGTAGCCGCGCCCGCCGAAGCGGAACGCGGTGAGCGCAAGCGGCGGCTGAGTCGGTGCGGCCGTCGGCGTCGGCGATGGTTCGGGGGACGTCGGGGAGGGGTTCGGCGTCGCGATATCGCTCAGCACGGCGGGCGGCACGGCGGGGTTCCCCGAGGGGCTCGCCGACACGCTCGCCTGCGAAACGGACGGAAAGGCGACGCCGAGGTCGCCGACGAGGATGAGCCTTCCGACCCCCAGGAGGACGGCGGCGGTGAGGCTGCTGACGACCCCAACCGCGCCAATCCGCAGTAGCGCGTGTTTCACGCGGCTATCTAACGGCCGCCCGACTGCTTCGAAACGGGTCCGGGCCGCATATCCTGCGCCTCACCGATGAGAAGAGCGCTGGCGATCCTGGCCCTGGCGATGACTGGCGTCGCGCTTCTGGCGGGCTCGGCCGGCGCGGCGACGTCGGTCACGGCGAAAGCCCAGCTTCGCGGACATCTGCCCGAGCTCGGGGAGCGCCCGACGATGCGGGTCTTCATCACGCAGGACGCGTACGACACGTACCGGAACAGCCTCGGCGACGCCAACGTGTTCCCGTCGGCGAGCTCGCTGTTCATGACGTTCGACAAGGAGATCCTCGCGCTGTACACGCGCGGCAACGACACCGGCGGGCGGTGCATCGGCACGCAGATCGCCGCAAGCTTCTCGGGGGACACGCTCTCCGCGACCGCGTCGTGGCAGGCGGGCACCTGCGGCGCGCCGAGCACCGCGCATTACCCGTTCGTTCTCCTGTCGCTCTCGCGGACCGCGACGGACGGAACCGCGTGGCTCTCGAGCGCGCGGTCGGTGTGCCTCTCCGTGGAGACGCAGGACACGAACGCGTGCGCGACGCTCGGGGGTGCCTCGGCCGCGCCGACGTCGACGACGCCTCCGCCGACGGCCACGTCGAGCCCGGTCGCATCGACCCCGACTCCGCAGGCAAGCGCGACGCGGTCACTGACTCCGACGCAGACCGCGGCCGCGGCGTCGCCAACGGCCGCACCTTCGAGCGCCGCGCCGAGCGCGACACGTTCGCCCGCCGCGGCGGCGAGCCCGCCCGCGGCCGCATCCGACAACGGATCGAACATCTTGCTGTACGCGATGCTCGTCGCAATCGGCTTTCTCGTGCTGCTCTCGCTCTTCCTCTCGCGAGGTGGCCGCCGCCGCCGCTAGGTCCGGCGCAGCTCCGCGAGCCACGCGCCGACGAGCGCGACCGTCTCGGCGAGGTTGTAGAGGAAGTGAAGATCGGGCCGCGTGATCGGTAGGCCGCCGAAGAGCAGACCGCCCGCTGAGAGCAGTCCGGGCGAGCCCGGCACTCCGGTCTGGATGTAGCTCGCGATCATCACGGAGTGCTCGACGAAATGCCATCCCGCGAGGGGCGTGACCGCGATGAGCCAGGGGTTCGCACGGAAGTGGGGGAGGAGCGCGAGCAGCGTGACCAGGACGAGCGCGTTCCATCCGAAGTGGACCCACTCGATGTTGAGCTGGCCGACGATGCCCTGAGCGGCCGCGCCGCCCAGATGCAGCACGTGGATCTGGATCATCTGCGCGCCGTGCTCGACGAGATGCGCCGTCTGAGCGAGCGCGAGGAAACCGAGGAGCAGGACCCAGGGCGTCGCGAAGAGTCGGTCGGGGAATCCCGCCGCGCGCGACGCCATCCCTAGTCGACGACTCCCGCGAACCGCCGCACGAGCTCGATGATGTCGTCCGACAGGCGGCGCACTTCGCGTGTGGCATCGGTCATCGTCGCGACCTCGATCCGGCCGCCGCGCAACACCGGCAGCACTCCCGAGCGCCCGGCGTCCAGCAGATCAGCCGCCGCATTCCCGAACCGCGTCGCCCTCAAGCGATCGACCGCGGTGGGCGAGCCGCCGCGCTGCAGGTGGCCGAGCACGACCTGTCGAGCTTCGATACCCGTGCGCTGCTCGATGAATCGCGCCAGGACCGCGCCGATCGCACGCTGGTCGAGTCGGACATGTCCGAACGCGTCATGGTCGACGGCGGTCTCGGCCTCGATGCCATCGATCATGGCGGCTTCGGATACGACGACGAGAATGTCGGGGTCGCCGGTCGCGCGGTGCCGCTTCATCGTCCGCACGACCTGCTCGCTCGTCACCTGGATCTCCGGAACGATGATGAGGTCGGCGCCGCCGGCGAGGCCGCCGTACGCCGCGACCCAGCCGGTGTCGCGGCCCATCGCCTCGACGACGACGACGCGGTGGTGGGCGCTCGCCGTTGTGCGAAGGCGGTCCAGCGCGTCGGCGACGACGGTGACCGCCGTGTCGAACCCGATGCAGTAGTCCGTTTCGGCGAGGTCGTTGTCGACGGTCTTCGGCACGCCGATCACGCGGATGCGCTGCTCGTGCAGCCATTGCGCGACGCCGAGGGTGTCGTTGCCGCCGATCGCGACGAGCGCGTCGATCCGCCAGCGTCGGATGCTTTCGAGCACGGCGCGCCGCGATGCCTCGTCCTTGCGTGGATCGGTGCGCGATGTGCCGAGGATGGTCCCGCCTTCGCTCAGAATGCGATTCGCGTCACGCACGCCCAGCGGGCGCGGCTCGGCTTCGCCAAGGAGACCGGCCCAGCCGTCGGTGATGCCGAGGACCTCGTGACCGAGCGCGGTCGCCCGGAGGACGACCGCACGAATCGCAGCATTGAGCCCGGGGGCGTCGCCGCCGCCGGTGAGCACTCCGATCCGCAAAGCTAGGTGCGACTCATTCCTGCGAAAGCCTAGGACTTCGCGTCCTTCTTTTGTCGCTCGAGCGCCTTCTCGAGCTCTTCCGGGCTGATCGCTCGCATGATCGCGAGGACCTCGCCCAGCCGGCGCGGATGGCCGCGGGCTTCGTAGAAACGCTGGCGCTCGAGTGCCTCAGCGAGCTGCTCGTGAGTCAGGATGCCTTCGTCGATCAGGTACTGGCCCAGGGTCTGAACGGCCGGTGGCTCCCCGAGGATGCCGCGGAGCGTGTTGATCAGGTCGATCGGCCCGAACGGCTTGACGAGGTAATGCGAGGCTCCCGCGGCGAGACCGGCCTTCCGATCCGCCGAGCTATCGCGCGCGGTCAGCATCACCACGGGAATGGCCTTGGTCGCGGGATCATCCTTGAGCAGCTTGCAGACATCGAACCCCGTCGGCCCATCCTCATCGAAGTTCACATCGAGCAGGACTGCCCGCGGCGGGTCGCGGTGGGCGAGGTCGACCGTCTGGTCGGCCGTGGCCGCCTCGGCAATGGTCCAGCCCTGGGTAGACAGGGTGATCCGGACCATGTCGCGTATGAAGCGTTGGTCGTCCGCTATCAGGATGTCGGTCACCGCACCTCGCAGCGCCTGCGAGCCTAGCGAAGGCTAGCGCGGCTTTACAGTCCTCGAAGGCCCGACCTAAACTCGTTCGTAACAACTTCATACGCGTTGCCGGCCAGAGGTGCGGTCTCAAGCAGTAGCGCCGCGGAGGAACGAGCTTCCGCCAGATGCGGTGCGAACGGTGGGACTGCCGAAGTCAGAGGTCCGTCTCGGGATCTCGGGCTGGTCCGCTTTCCGGAAGGAGACGGACTGTCGCGACGGGGGAAACTCCGCCGCGAAGCGCTGCCGTGTGACCAGGGTCTTCACGAGAGGCTCGGTGGCACGTCGCGCACCGGGCTTTTTGTTACAGAAAGGCCGGTGGCCGCCTCGCGTGTGCGTGAGGAGGACCGGTGCCGATCGAGCGATTCGCGATCATCGACTCGACCCTCCGCGAGGGGGAGCAGTTCTCGAACGCGCATTTCACGACGGCGGACAAGGTCGCCGTCGCCAGGCTCCTCGACGCGTTCGGGGTTGAGTACATCGAGCTCACCTCGCCGGTGGCGTCGCCGCAGTCGTTCGAGGACTGCCGGACGATCGCCGCCCTGCCCCTCCGGGCGAAGGTGCTGACCCACGTGCGGTGCCACATGGACGACGCGCGCGTGGCGGTGGAGACGTGCGTCGACGGCATCGACATCCTCTTTGGCACGTCCTCGATCCTGCGCGAGTTCAGCCACGGGAAGAGCGTCGACGAGATCATCGAAGACGCGGGCGAGGTCATCACCTTCATCCGCGATCACGGCAAGGAGGTCCGCTTCTCGAGCGAGGACAGCTTCCGGTCGACCGAGGGCGATCTCCTCAAGGTCTACACGGCCGTGAGCCGGATGGGGGTGAACCGCGTCGGAGTGGCCGACACCGTCGGCATCGCGACCCCGCGCCAGTGCTATGCCCTCGCCGTCGAGCTCCGCCACCACGTTCAGTGCGACATCGAGTTTCACGGCCACAACGACACGGGTTGCGCGATTGCCAACAGCTACGCCATCCTCGAGGGCGGTGCGACGCACATCGACACAAGCGTGCTCGGTATCGGAGAGCGCAACGGGATCACACCCCTGGGCGGGTTCGTCGCGCGGATGTACGCCGACGATCCGGCGGCGATCCGCAAGAAGTACGACCTCCCGAAGCTCCGGGACCTCGACGAGCTCGTGGCGTCCCTCGTCGGGATCGAGATTCCGTACAACAACTTCGTGACCGGCAAGTACGCCTTCCACCACAAGGCGGGCATGCATACGAAGGCGATCTACCTCAACCCGAACAGCTACGAGATCCTCGATCCGGCAGACTTCGGGCTCGAGCGGACGATCAACGTCGCGCACCGCCTCACCGGGAAGCACGCGATCGACCATCGCGCGAAGGAGCTCGGCCTCGAGTTCGGAGAGGACGAGCTGAAGCTGATCACCAAGAAGATCAAAACGCTCGCCGATGCCGGTCCACTCTCGATGGACCAGCTCGATTCGCTCCTTCGGGAGTGGGTCGTTGCCTAAGACCCTCGCCGAGAAGATCCTGTCACGGGTCGCCGCGCGCGACGCAAAGGTCGGCGACCTCGTCATCGTGCCGGTATCGCGCGTCATGGTGCACGACTCGGTCGTCGACGCGGTCATCGCGGGTCTGCGCGACCTCGGGAAAGAGCGCGTCTGGGACACGACGAAGGTCGCTGTGTTCGTCGACCACGCCGCGCCTGCCCCGACGCCGGTCGTCGCGGACTCGCATCGCGTCCTGCGCGAGTGGGTGCGGACACAGGGCATCGCGACCTTCTACGACGCGGGGGAAGGCGTGTGCCACCAGATCATGGTGGAGGAGGGCTACTGCGAGCCGGGCACCGTGATCGTCGGCAGCGACTCGCACTCGAATTCGTACGGCGCCGTCGGTGCCTTCGGCGCGGGCATGGGCGCGACCGATATCGCGGTCGCGCTCGCGCTCGGCCGCACCTGGCTGCGCGTGCCGGAGTCGATCAAGGTGACCTTCACCGGGCGGCCGCGCAAGGGGGTCACTATGAAGGACGCAATCATGCGCGTCGTCCGCGAGATCGGTACCGACGGCGCGCGCTACGCGTGCGTCGAGTTCCACGGCGCGGGCTCGCTGCCGCAGGGGGATCGCATCACGCTCGCGGGGATGACGACGGAAATGGGCGCCAAGGCGGGGATCGTCGTCGCGACGCCCGAGGCGCCGGATTGGCTCTTCCCCGACCACGGTGCCGCGTACGCGAACGAGGTGACGGTCGATCTCTCGACGCTCGAGCCGCAGATCGCCGTACCGCCTCGCGTCGACCAGGTGGTGGACGTTTCGGAGGCCGTGGGCCAGCCGGTCGACGTTGTCTTCCTCGGCTCCTGCACGAACGGTCGCCTCGTGGACATGCGGCAGGCGGCGGCGGTGCTTCGCGGGCGGCGCATCTCGCCCGAGGTGCGTCTCGAGGTGGTGCCGTCGTCGCGGCGGCAGTTCGAAGACGCGATGGCGGACGGGACGCTGCTTTCGCTCTCGGCCGCCGGCGCGGTGATCGGCAGCTCGGGCTGCGGTCCGTGCCTCGGCCGCACCGGCGGTGTGCTGGCGGGGCAGGAGGTCTGCCTTTCGACCGCGAACCGGAACTACCGCGGGCGAATGGGCTCGGCCGACGCGTCGATCTTCATCGGGTCGCCGTACGTCGCCGCGGTGGCCGCGCTCACCGGCGTCATCGACGACCCGCGCCCGTACCTCGAAGCGACCGACGCGGAGTTCGACGACCTTGTCGCGCGGCGGCGGGCGGAACGCGCCGGCCGCGGTGCGGCCTCGGTGCGCTCGGGCGATCGCGCCCGGGAGCTCATGGTCGCGGCGGCGCGCAGCGGGGTCGCCGCGGAGATCGACGATTGAGAGAGACGATTGAGTAGGGCCTGGGTTTTCGGAGATGACCTCGACACGGACCAGATCGTCCCCGGCCGATACGCGCCGTTCATGGTCGGCCAGGACAAATTCCACATCTACGCGTTCTGCGACGCGCGTCCGGGTTTCGCCAAGGAGGTCCGGCCCGGCGACGTGCTCGTCGGCGGGGAGAACTTCGGATGCGGAAGCTCGCGCGAGTACGCGGTCGCGGCTCTGGCGAAGCATGGGATCGGCGGGATCGTGGCGAAGAGCTTTGCGCGAATCTTCTTTCGCAACTGCATCAACCTGGGGATCCCCGTGCTCGAATCCGAAGACGCCGTTACCGTGGTGCGCGATGGCGACGCCGTGATGCTCGATCTCGCGGCGGGACTCCTTCGCGCTCCAGGCGGTGACGCGCGCCTCCGTCCGCTCGCACCGTTCGCCCAGGAGATCCTCGCGGCCGGCGGGGTTGTCGCCTATCTGCGCGAGCACGGAGACTTTCCTTCGGTGGAATGAGCAGCCAGCCGATCGAGATCGTCGTACTCGCACCGCAGCGCGCCGTCACGATCCGGAGGACGGTTCCGCAAGCGGGCCTCGGCGCTTTCTTCATGGAGATCTTTCCGAAGCTCCGCGGGGCGATCCGCGCGCAGGGCGCGACGCCGGCCGGTCCACGCTTCGCGCGTTATTACAACGGCGACCCCGCGGCGTTCGACACCGAGGCGGGCATTCCGTTCACCGGGTCGTTCATGGTGACGGGCGATGAGATTCGCGTCACCAAGCTTCCCGCCGGCCGCGCCGCGAAGACCCTGCACATCGGCCCGTACCACACCCTGTCGCAGGAATACCGGCGGCTTGAGAAGTGGCTCGCCGAAGAAGGGCACCGCCCCGCCGAGGGCCCATGGGAGTCGTATCTCGACGATGAGACGAAGACGCCCGAGAAGCATCTGCGCACCGAGGTGTACTGGCCGCTCGTGCGGTGATCTAAGGAAGATCGACAGCGACCGGGAGCGCGTTCCGCGCCCAGCTCGAGAGCCTCTTTCCTTCGCGCCAGCCTTGGTACTTGCCGTCGAGAAGCTCGCGCGCCAGGGCGTCCTCCTGCGTGCCCGCGCGAACGACACGTGCCGTCGCGCTCGCGGTCTGCGTGCCGATCCGGATCCGCACTTGCGGGGTCTTTCTCAGGTTCCGCACCCAGTCCGCGCGGTCGCCGCCTCCGGAAAGCACGTAGAGCCGATCGTCATGCCGACCGAACCAGATCTCGATCGTGTGCGCTTTTCCGGTACTGCGGCCGATCGTGGTCAGATAGGCGAAGTCCTCGTCGGCGAGGCGCTCGAACATCTCGCTTCAAACAACCGCGGAAGCTCGCGCGGGATTCCAGCGCGGCGAAAGTGCGGTCTAGCGAGCGCGGCGGAGGACGCAGTCCGCGCACTGACACCGTGCAGGCGCGGGGTGCGTGTGACGAGGGCGCCACGCCGCCGACACGAAGGCCATCACGACGATCACCACCCACGCGAGCGCGAGCCAGAACGCGGCATCCGATGCCATTGTCATGGCGCCCACACATGCGCACGGCGTGCCAGCGGGAGGACCTGCTCGCTCGGCCGCTCGTCAGGCGAGGGCTTCGCGCATCCACCCGGCCACGGTCTCTGTCATCTTCGCGCGCGGGCCGGCGGGCGCGAAGTCATGGTCGCCGCCTTCGATGGTGACGATCCTGTTCGGTACGCGCGCCTGAGAGAGCACCGCGGCGTAGCGCTCGGCGTTCTCGAAGGGCACCTGGTCGTCGCGCGAGCCCCACACCAGGAGCACCCGCGCGCGCGTGCGGGAGAGCTCCGCGACCGGTTTCCACTTGCCCTCATTCGACCACGCCGTGAACCTCGGTCCCGCGGCGGCGGGCGCGGCGGCGAGCACCGCGCCGCGGATGCGCGAATCACGCCCGGCGACGAGCGCCGCGACGGTGCCGCCGAACGAGAAGCCGACCACGCCGAGGCGTTCGGGGACGTCGGGGTGCGCCTTGAGCAAGCGGATCGCCCCCGCGGCGTCGGCGAGGCCGGAGTCGAGCGTCATCCGTGGAGGCTGGTGATCGCGATATGCGAACCGGAGTGCCGCGATCCCGGCGCGTGCGAGCTCGTCACAGGTGGCCACGATGTGCGGCTGGCTAGGATCGCCCCCAAAACCGTGCAGTACGGCGACGCCGCCGATGGCCCTCGCCGCGGGCAGATGCAACACGCCGTCGAGCTCGGTGTCCTCGACGCGGATCCCGACACGCTGAGATGGCACAGCTCACTCCTGAGTTGAGGCAGCCACTTTAGGCGGAGCTTCCGGCATCGCGAGCAGCTCGAAGACCTTGCGCCGGTCCTCGATGGTCGTGCGCGAGCTGATCAGCTCGAGGACCTTCTTGCGGCCCTTCATCTTTCCCACGAGGATCGCGCCGACGAGCTTGTCGCGGAGAAAGAAGAGCCGCTTGTAGTTCCGCGGTTCGTACTCGACCTCGACGACGGCCTCGGCATCGGGCTCCTCCTCGGTCGTCACGCCCATCACCGAGATGTTCGAGTTGAACATCCCCGAGGCATAGGTCGGAACCTCGATGTACGGCTCCCTCGCGCCGAGCATGTTCTTCGCGACGTGCCGGCCATGATTGAGCGAGTTGTCCCACGTGCCCATGCGGTGATGGCGCTGTGACACGACGTCGTAGAACTCGGCCACGTCGCCCGCGGCCCAGACGTCGGGCATGTTCGTCTCGAGGAACTCGTTCGTCCTGACGCCCACGTTCGTCTCGAGCCCGGTCCCTTCGAAGATGTCGATGTTCATGGTGAGGCCGAGGCCCACGCCGACCATGTCGGCGGTGGCGGTGAATCCCTTTGTGCCGACGACCTTGAGCTGGCCGTTGGAGCGCTCGAGACTATCGATGGCCTCGTCGTAGTGGAGGTGCACTCCGGCGTCCTGCGCGAGCAGCGTGATGACCTTGCCGCCCTCCTCGTCGAGCGCGCGCCGGAGAAACCATGGGCCGCGCATGAGCCAGTGCGTCTCGAGGCCGCGATGGGCGAATGCTTCGGTTAGCTCGTACCCGATGAAGGACCCGCCGAGCACGACCGCGACTTTTGACTCGGGGATGCGCGCGACCATGCCTTTGGCGTCGTCGAAGTACTGGAAGTTGAAGACGTAGGGCGCACCTTCAGCGCCGGGCGCGCGGAGCGGGTTCGGACGGCCGCCCGTCGCGATCAGCAGCCGGTCGTACCGCATTTCTCCGCCCGGCTCGGTGTGGATGGTCTTCTCCTCGAAGCTCACCTGGTCGACCTTCGTTTCCAGACGGAGGTCGATGTTGTTCTTCGTGTGCCACTCCATGTCCCGGACGTAGACCCGCTGCTCGAGAAGGACACCGCGCAGGTAGCGGGGAAGGGACACCCGGTTGTAGAGCGTGTACGGCTCGTCGTCGATCATCACAATCTCGGCCGCCGCGTCGAGCTTGCGCAGCTGCTCTGCCGCGTACGTGCCCGCGGCGCCGTTGCCGATGATCACGAAGCGTGTCGGATGAGTCGTCAGGGCCGATCTCCTCGGGTGGTGGTCGAGTTAGTCTCGCCGAATGCCGCGTGCCGCGCCGTCGCCGCTCGCTCGCGTTCGGACGATCTGCTTATCGCTTCCCGAAACAACGGAGCGTCTGAGCCACGGGGCGCCGAGCTTTTTCATCCGCGACAAGATCGGCTTCGTGACCTACATGGACAACCACCACGGCGACGGCCGCGTCGCACTGTGGTGCGCCTGCCCGCCCGGGATGCGCGACGGCCTCGTGAAGGCCGAACCCGAGCAGTACTTCGTGCCGCCGTATGTCGGCTTTCGCGGTTGGATCGGGGTGCGGCTTGACCGCAGCCCCGACTGGGATGCAGTGGAGCGCGTCATCCGTGACGCATACGTCGCAGTGGCGCCGAAGGGACTCGTCGCCGCCTTCCTGGATCGCTGACCGTTTCGTATCCTTAGCGCACGCCGGAGTGGCGAAATCGGTTTACGCAGCTGACTTAAGATCAGCCTGGGCGCAAGCCCTATGAGGGTTCGAGTCCCTCCTCCGGCACTCGAGAACCTTAGGCCGACGCGCGATACGACTCGTCGAGAACCGCACGGTCCTTCGCCGGGCTCCAGAGCTCGTGTAGTCCCCTCGTAAAGCAGCAGCGCCGCGCGAGCGCCCGAAGCTCACTGCTCCCGCCAAGCATCTTCTCGACCTGGATCGTGGTTTCCGTCACGTGAACCGCGATCTGATGGAGACGCGTGCGAACGTCAATGAGCCGCTTGCCCCATTGCGACGGACGGACCAGAGCCGAGTCCGGCACGTTCGCCAGACGCGCGTCGGTGCTTGCGCGCGCTTTCCCGACGAGTTCCAGCAGTTCGATAACGCCGCTGGCGCGCGAAGCCTCGTACTCCGGTTCAGGCGGCGAAAGACGGTCGCAGGGAAGCAGCGCCGGCGGGATCTCGATCGGCTCATTCTCCGCGCGCGTCGCCGAGTAATCGACCTGCGCGGCATAGCGGAGCTCGACCGAGATAGCGTGCCGCAATAGGTCGCGAAGTGTCCAATCTGCATCGCGGACGCTCTCCAAAAGGCGGTCATCACGCCCGACGAGCACACCAACAAGATCGCCGTACGCCGCCTGCGCGAAGTCGAGAATGCGTGACACCTCTGAACGCGACGGCTGAGCCGATGCCGCGATGGCTTGCTCGCGACGGAGCAGGCTGTAGAGAACCCCGCGACGCAAGCTGGTCGCATCGCTTACTGCGGTGGCCGCGAGCTGACGGAGGGGCGGGGGCACGCAGTTCTCGGGTTAGGCGGCCGGGCCCGCCACGTTCACGACGAGGTCGCCGCTGCCTGACCGAAAGACGACGATCTCCGACTCTTCGAGCCCATCGTTCCCTTCGCGATGGATCTCGCCCGGCGGTATGTAGAGACAGTCCCCGTCGCGCGCATGGAACCTCGTCGTGCCTCCGGGGCCGCATTCGAGATGCACCTGTCCGCTCACGACATAGATCACGGATTCGTGCGTGCCGTGGTGATGCCAGCTGGATGAGCGGCCGGCCTCGGTGCGCACGACTCCGATCCACATGCCCTCGGTGTGGACGGCTTCTTCACGGATCATCCCCGCGGTCTGTCCCGTTTGCTGGTGACGGTCGGAGGGCCGGATCAACCTCGGCTCCTTCTTCTCCATCGACTTGCGGTACTCCTCCTCGGCCTCCCAGCGCTCGTGCTGGACGTGGAGCTGCGCGCCCCGCCGCATGATCCACGTTCGGACCCGTTCGCGCGCGGCGGGGTCAGAGGGTAACGGGACGGTGTGGCGGTGGCGGTTGGCGCACTCGAGCGTGACCAACCCATCCTTTTCGCCCACGGGCATCATGGGCAGGCCGCAGCGCTCGCATTCGCGTGTGCCATCGGGTAGAAGCTCGCTCAAGTCCAGGCCGATCTCCTCGAGAACGATGCATTCCGCTGGTCCGTCCCATACACTGATCGTGATCGTCGCGCCTCCTGGGCGCGGCGCCTTTTCGCCCCGGGCCAAAGGTCCGCGGCAAGCCCATGGAAAGGAAGAATTGTCACAGAATGCGACCGTACGAGCTCATGTACCTCCTCCCTCCGACCATCGACGAAGAGCGTCTTGGCGCGGTGAGCGAGCGCATCCAGCAGACCATCACGAATCTCGGCGGCAAGGTCGAGAAGGTCGTTCCCAACCAGAAGCGCCGACTCGCATACGAGGTCGCCCACCACCGTGACGGCCAGTACGGCGTCGTCGAGTTTTCACTGCCGACGACCCAGGCACGCGAGCTCGAGCGCACCATACGGCTCACGGAAGACATCCTCCGCCACCTCGTAGTAAGAAGGGACGAGTGACATCGTGGCCTCAGTAAGCAAGATCGTCATCATCGGCAACGTCGGACGGGACCCGGAGCTCCGGATGACCCCGAATGGGCGGCCAGTCTGCGAGTTCAGCGTCGCCGTCAATCGCGTCACGGGCAAGGCTGAAGACCGTCAGGAGCAGACCGACTGGTACCGCATCAGCTGCTGGTCGACGCTCGCCGAGCGCGCGCAGCAGATGATCACCAAGGGGCGCCTCGTCTACGTCGAGGGCCGCTTCACCCCGCGGACGTACACCGACCGCGAAGGCAAGGAGCGCCTCAGCCTGGACATCAGCGCGAGCGACTTCCAGATGCTCGACCCGCGGCGCGACCGCGAGGCCGGCATGGGCGGCGACAACGCCGCGCCCGCACGCGGACCGGAGGGCGAGAAGACCTTCGACCCCGACGAGATCCCTTTCTAGGAGCGAACAATGAGTCAAGAGATTTCAGACAGCGGACCGCGCTCGGGCCCCTCGCGGGGCCCGCGGCGCGACGGGCCATCAGGCGGTTCGGGCGGAGCCGGCGGTCGCTACGGCGGGCCTCCGGGTCTCCGGCGACCGCGTCGGAAGGTCTGCACGTTCTGCGTCGATAAGGTCCAGAAGATCGATTACAAGGACGTGGGTCGGATCCGTCGGTACATCAGCGACCGAGGCAAGATCGATCCGCGTCGCAAGAGCGGAACGTGCGCCAAGCACCAGCGGATGCTGACCACCGCCCTCAAGCGTGCTCGCCTGATGGCGATGCTGCCGTACACGGCCGACCACGTGCGCGGACTCATGTCACCGCAGGCGCGAGCGATGGCCGGCGGTCCGCCGCCGCCCAAACCGGAGCGTCCTCCGTACCGTCCCGCCGGCGAGTTCCGGCCGGCTGGCGCACCGTACCCGCGGCGCGACGCCCCGCCGCCGGCACAGGCACCCGCGCCGTCACCCGCGCCTGTCCCGACGGAGCCGGCGAGCAGCTAGAAGCGCGGGGCCGAGAAGCCCTTCGCTTGCACGTACGGGATGCCGAAGACCGCCAGCACCATGATCACGATCACGACGATCGCGATGAGGGTGCGGCCGCCCTGGCGCTGCCACGCGTGCCCGCTCGCCACGCCTGCGACGAGGCCGCCGGTCACCAGGACCGCCGCGAGCGGATCACGCGGACCGGAGTACGAGAGCACGATGGCGATCCCGAGGCTCACCAGATAGAGCAGCCAGATCAGGATCCGCGACGTGCCAATGCGCGATCGTAGGATCCAATAGATCGGTGCCGCGACGACCGCGACGAAGCCTACGAACAGACTGCCCTGTCGGAGTCCTCCGATGAAGTCTTGGACCGAAAATCCCACGCCCGCCTCCGGGAAGAACCAGGCGTCAGCCGGTCCGATGAGGCTGATCCCGAGGAAGAGCGCCAACGTGTAGAGAGCGATCGGCACGATGCTGCGTCCGGCATACGCGTTCGCGATCGAGGACCAGCCCCAGAAGATCGCGAGCGGCACGAGGATCTCGGGAGCCGCGATCGCGCCGTTCCCGCTCAGGCTGATATGCAATGGCTCGCTCGATGGCCCGTAGTGCTCGAGCGCGACCGTGGCCGCGGCGATCAGGAGACCCCAGATGAGCCCTGTGACAAATCCCATCCGCGGAATCCTACGAAAAGCCGGAAGGCCGGTGAGCCAGGGTGGCCACCGGCCTTCTGCCGAGCTGGGGTGACGGGTCGTCGGCTATGGAACGATGCAGATGTCGCCCTCGC
This sequence comes from Chloroflexota bacterium, assembly GCA_005880575.1. Classification (GTDB taxonomy): domain Bacteria; phylum Chloroflexota; class Limnocylindria; order P2-11E; family P2-11E; genus 3-1-20CM-2-70-9. Next base: position 19,075 of record VBIZ01000104.1, read on the forward strand.
AGAAGAGACGCTCCGTGTCGGTGCTTGTGGTGTCGGTTTGCGCCGCGCCACCGCGCTCCCCTTGGCGGTAGACCAGCTGCGAGTCGGTGAAGGTGGTGCTCGTGTCCGCCGTCAGGCGTTCGCCCTGTCGGTGGGCCAGCTGCGAGTCCGTGATCGTGTAATCGGTCGCGGCCGTTTCGGGGTAGAGCGCCTGGTCCAGCATCAGAAGGCGTCGTTCTGTCGCGGTGACCGAGGACTCGATCCGGCTGTCGCGGATCACCGCGGCACCCGAGGAGTCGTCGACGCGACGGGCTGCGAGCGAGCCGGCCGAAGCGCTGACAAGGACATACGCACCCAGACCGGTGACGAAAGCGAGAGCGAACTTCTTCATGTCTGACCCTCCTTAGTGGTTGAGGGCAACCTAGGGTCGGGCGAGGAGATGCACGACCATCCGTTTGATGACGCCGGCGTCGCCTTCTATCCGCTGCGGACGTATCGCGCGCTACGCGAAGCCCCGCTACTGCGTCGGTGGAGCGGCGATGGCCGGGGAGACCGGCTCTCCCAGGTGAGTGAACTTGAGGTCGAACGACATCGCGAGAGTGCTCTTGCTCGAGGCCGGGGACGCGCCTGGAATGCCTAGATCGCCGGCCATGTCCATCGAGATCGTTACGAGCTGCCGCACGATCTGGTTGTCCTCGGTGCGGATCCAGATCTCGCCCTTGGCCGTGGCGTTGGACACGTCCACCGACGCGGTCGTCGCCGTTTGCGCGGCCTTCATCTTTTCAGCCAGCTTCGCCTGGTCGATGCTGTACGACAGGTGGCGCGTCTTGCGGCCATCGACAACGGGGCGGTCCACCTCGGTGACTGTCGCGACCGCGGAGAGGTCGGTCTGGCCGAGAGGGTCGAGCATGGCCCCCTGCGGGTCGTTGGCGGCCGTGACGGTCCAGCCGCTGCCGATCAGGCCCTTGCTGAACGTCCGCCCCCCGATCGTGATCGTGTCGACCGAAAGAGACTGGCCGAGCACCGACATCTCGGTGGCGAGACGGGACTTGTCCGGCATTTCGACGTCGCCGCTCATCTTGAAGTCGAAGGAAAGGCTGAGCCCGCTCGTGAGTGCGAAGCTGCCGGTCCCATCGATGTGGGCGGTCTTCGCATCTTTCAGGTTGGTGCTCGCCTTCTGCAGAAGCTCGGTCGGTGACGGCTCCGCGAGCGTCGCGGCCTGACCGCATGCGATCGCGAGTGCCGCCAAGCATCCGAGGAGTCGGAGAGCCACGACCGGACAATAGCCGTCAGGCTCAGGGCCGACCATCGAATGCACCGCAGCTTCGTCTCAGCACGGTGGCGAAGACGGAGCACAAAAGAAAGGGCCCGCCCAAGGGCGGGCCCTTTTCACCAGCGGAGGCTCTGTTACGCGGTCTTCTGCTCGTGCAGGGGTTTCTTGTCGATCTTGAGGATCGTCTGGTCCTTCGCCGGGACCGTGAATGGGATCACGCCCGGGATGAGCCACTCGGTCCACATCTTGTCGACCTCGTGCTGGAAGTGCTCCACATCCTCGTCGGCGAAGTGCGCGAAGCGCCCCTGGCGCTTCAGGTACTCATAGACCGGCTTGCGCTTCTTGCGCCCCTCCGCGATCTGGCGGGTCGGGCCGGTGAGGTTGCACACGCCGTCCATGACCTCGTAGAGCGGCCAGATCCCGCACTCGACGGCGAGGTGACCGAGCTCCTGCGAGTACTGCGGGTGGTAGTCCCAACCCTTCGGGCACGGGTCGAGGGTGTGCACGAACGTCGGCCCGCCGAGCTCGAGCGCCTTGCGGATCTTATTCATGAGATCCACGGCGTACGCGGCGCATCCCGCGGCGATGTACCGCGACTCGGGGTGGCCGGCGGCGAGCATACCCGGCACGTTCTTCTTCCAGCGGGTGTGCATGAGGCGCTTCTTCGAGCCCGAAGGCGAGAACGTCGTCACCGCGCCGTACGGCGTCTGGCTCGAGAGCTGGATGTCGGTGTTCGCGTACGACTCGTTGTCGTAGAGCAGGACGAGGCAGTTGTAGTCCTTGTGCGTGAGCGTCGCGGAGATCGCGCCGAGGCCCATGTCCGCGCCGCCGCCGTCGCCGCAGAAGGCGATGACGTTGATCTTCTCGTCCTTGATCTTGCCCTTGCGCATGAGCACCTTGAGGCCGGCCGCCGTGCCGAGCGCCGCGGAGCCCGACGCGCCGAGCTGGGTATGCATCCACGGCACGACCCAGGGCGTCGTGTAGTAGGTCGTGTTGGCGACATACATGCATCCGGTCGAGCCGAGCACGATCGTGCGCGGGCCCGACGCTTTCACCATGTGCCGCATGACGAGCGCGGACTCACACCCCTGACAGGTCCGGTGTCCGGACACGAAGAGCTCGTCGTAGGGGACGTCCTTGACGCCCTTGATCTGCGGAAGGGTCCCGGTGCCGTGCGTTTCCACTGCCATCTCTAGCTCCTTACGCCGATCCAGTGAGTCATGTCACCGGACTTGATGCTGCCGGCGGCCGCCTTCGTCTTTTCGAAGATGTCGGTCGCCATGGGCTGCTCGATCTCGCGGCCGCCGAGGCCCGCGATGAATCCGACGATCGTCGGACGCTTGTCGAGCGAGTAGAGCGCCGAGCGGACCTCGTTGTAGAGGACGCCCCCGTAGTACGGAGATCCGAAGCTGTAGTCGCGGTCGATCACGCCCACGGCCTTGAACCGTGAAAGGCTCTTCACGATCTCTTGCGTCGGGAACGGCCGGAACCACTTGAGCCGGACGAGGCCGACCTTGTGGCCTTCCTTGCGAAGACGGCGGATTGCGACCTTCATGGGAAGGGCGAGCGTGCCTTGCCCGAAGAAGACGAACTCGGCGTCGTCGGTCATGTACTCGTCCAGGAACGGGTTGTCGCCGCCGCGGCCGAACAGCTTCTTGAAGTCCGCATGCGCCTCGGTGATGACGTCGTGCGCCTTCCGCATGGCCTGGTCGTTCTGCATGCGGATCTCCATGAGCCAGTCCTGGTCGACCTGCGGCGCGATGGTGATCGGGTTGTCGGGGTGCAGCAGGCGATCGCCGAGGTCGAACTTCGGCAGGAACTTGTTGACGGCCGCCTGTGTCGGGACCATCACGATCTGCTGGGAGTGGGTGAGGAACGCGCCGTCCAGGCCGATCGCGACCGGGAGCGACACGCGCTTGTCCTCGCCGACGCGCCACGCCATGAGCGCGAGGTCCATCGCCTCCTGCGCGGTCTCCGCCCACGGGAGGAGCCAGCCGAGATCGCGGACCGCGAGCGAGTCGTTGTGCTCGGTGCCGAAGGCGCCCGGGTCGTCGAGCGCGCGGTTGCCGCAGATCGCCACGACCGGCAGGCGAAGCCCTGCGGTCACAGCGATCGCCTCGAAGGCGTAGAACCAGCCCACACCGGAGCTTCCAACGAACACGCGCGACCCGACCGCGCACGCGTGCTTCACGATCTCGAATTGGCTGTGCTCGCCGTCGGCGACGATGTACTCGACGTCCATCTTGCCGTTCGCGATGAGCTTCGCCGCCGCCTGCATCACGCCGTCATACGGCCGGATTGGATAGGCGGCCATGACGTCGACGTCCGCGAGGCGGATGGCCTCGGCGATCGCTTCGCAGCCGCTCATGAGCTGCTCGGTCTCGACGTCCTGGTGCTCGCGTTCCTTGACCTGGATCGCCATTTAATCGTCACCTCCGGAGGCCGATGTCGGGTTCGCGGATGGATTCGCGTTGCCCGAGCCTTCCTGCCGAGCAGCGGGCGTACGAACCTTCGGATCGGCCGAGACACCGCTCTTTGCCTCGAACCATTTGTTGTAGCCGTCGCGGTCCTTCTTCCAGAACTGCCACTTGTCTTCGTTGTCCTCGAACCGCAGCTCGTCGACCATCACGATGCAGTCCTTAACCGGGCAGACCTGCGCGCAGATGCCGCAACCGATGCATGCCTGGTACACGACCTCGTAATGCCCCTCCGGCGTGACCTCGAAGCATTCGTCCGGGCAGTCGAGCCAGCACATCGTGCACTTGATGCACGTGTCGAAATTGACGACGGGCCGAAGGGTGCGCGCCGTGTACTTCTTGTACTGCGGATTCCGCTCGCCGGGCTTGCGCGCGTCGACAACGATGCCGGTGCGCATGGTGGTCCATCCCGGCTTGGTGAATTGCAGCTTCTCGTGGCCGCTCGTGCCCTCGCCCGCCTTCACCTGGCGCATCTTCGCGGCGTCATAGCCGTAGCGCGCGGATTGGACGGCGCTTTCATCCTTCGTCTGTTCTTTGATGAGCGCCATGACGTCATCGAGGCGGACCCAGTCTGGCGCGATCTTCGCGAGCGCGCCGAGGACGCGGTAGTCGGTGTGATCGTCTTTGAACACCCACAGGCCGGCGAAGGAGGCACCGCCGGGGACTACAACCAGGCTGTACGGGCGCTCGGCCGTGTCGGTCTGCGCGAGGACGTCGTCGGGACTCTTGTCGCTCGTGACGAGCACGAAGCCGTCCTTCTTCACGGGCTTCCAGATCGGCTGACGCCCGTACCAGGCCCACGACTCCACGCCCTTCACCAGCGTGTCGTCGACCGCGATCGACACGTCGACGACAGCGGGCTCGTACTTCGCCATCGAGGCCTCGAGCTCGAGGTCGTTGATGGCGACGACCGCGAATTGTTTGGCCGGCACGCCGTTCCGTTCGGGCGAGTCGCCGTACCGCGCGAACGCCGTCCCGGTGTGCCCACGTTTGCGCGCCGCGAGCACGATCGAACGGCAGATCCGTTGAGCGAGCGTCTTCTGGAAGATTCCGCGGTAGACGACCTCGACGGTGATGGAGGTCTCCTTCGGATCGCTCATGCCTTGCTCCCTCCGATCAGGCGAAGGATCCCTTCGCCGACCGCCTTGATGTGTTCCGCCGCCGCTCGCCGGGCTGCCTCACTGTCCCGGGCGCCGAGTGCGGCCAGGATCCGCCGGTGTGCGTCGATAGAGGAATGCGCGCGCTGGTTCGTCTGGAGCCACTGCTCGCGCGACTCTCGCATCACGTCCCAGATCACGCCGAGCATCGTCGTAAGCAGCTCGTTGCGCGATGCTTCGCCGATGACCTCGTGGAAGCGCGTGTCCTCGTCGGCATAGGGCTCGCCGGCGGCGATCTTCCGCTCCTGCGCCGCGAAGATCTCCGCGAGCTCGGCGAGCTGCGGCTGAGTGATGCGCTCCGCGGCGAGCGCCGCGATCGCGGGCTCGACGAGGCCGCGGAACTCGATCACATCGGCGAGAGAGTGTCCGCGCGACATGAGGCTCGTGAGCGGACGGGCGAGATCGTCCGGCGACGTTTGCCGTACAAACGTGCCGCCGCCGGCCCGTGTCTCCACGACCCCGAGGAGCTCGAGGGTGCGCAGAGCCTCGCGAACCGAGGCGCGCGACACCTGGAATTGCTCGGCGAGCTGTCGCTCGGGCGGAAGCTGATCGCCGGGGCGCAGGTCGCCCTTCTCGAGGAGGCCCTCGATCTGCTGGACGATGCCCTGATAGAGGCGGCTCCGGCGGATCGGCTCGATGACGGTCAGAAACCTACCTCCCAGAGTCTGGTCAGGTGGTCAGACCAGATTGGCCGCCAGCCTAAACCGAAGCCGAAATCGTCGTCAAGCATCGGGTCGACCGAATTGCGAGGCCCGGCCGAGGCTCACATACTCCAGGCCGGTCCCGGGGGAGTCCGCATAGGTAGGGGATGACCGTGAAGAGATCCAAGCTCGTCTCGCTTCTTGCCCTCGTCCTGTATCTCGGAAGCTCGACGATCACGGACGCGTCGTCGACGTCGTGGCAGTTCCCAGCCGGCCTGACAAATGTCGTGGCCAGCGCCCGGACGGCGGGTGGCGGTTATCCCGTGCCACCCGGTGAGCGTGTCCCGGTCGCGGGGACGTGCCGGCCCGGGCCCTTCGATGCGAACCACTCCGAGTCCTGGATCGCGGCGAAGCCGGGGACCGAGGATCTCGTGGGCTCCTCGAAGTTCTTCTTCGACAAATACAGCACCTTCTACATGTTCTATCTCGGCGCCCATCAGATCCCACACGGCACGCCGGCGGGCAACAACCAGATCCAGGGGTATGACTGCCTGAGCACGGGGACGCAGGCGATGCCGCCGAGCTGGACCGACACGACCGACCCCAACCTCGACTTCGACACACAGGGCCGCGTCTACCAGGTCATGCTTCCGTTCAACTCATTCTTCGACGCGACGAAGCTGCACCCCGACGGCGAGATCGACATTTCGTACAGCGACGACCTTGGTCGCACATGGGTCAAGGGCAACGGCGGCCAGCCGCTCGAGAACACCAACAACGCCTCGGCGAAGCAGGCCGGACACGTCGAGGACAAGCAGTGGGTCGCCGTCAACCACATCGTCGGGCATCGCTTCCAGGATCACGTCTACGCCGCGTGGGCCGTTTTCAACGGCTCATCGAACGGCCAGGGCGTGAAAGTGAAGATGGCGGTCTCGCGCGATCGCGGCCAGACCTTCGACAACGCCGTGACGATCACGCCGCCGTCACAGGTCGGCGCGGCGGCGACGTTCGTCATTCCGCAGATCGACGCCGCCGGCGACGTGTACGTCTCCGTCGTGTCCTTCCCCCCGAACGGCGGCGCGTCGACGATCTACGTCGCCCGGTCGGGCGATGACGGGCGCACGTTCTCGCCGTTCGTTCCGATCACGACCGTCAGCGCGATCCCGACGGCCGGTCTGCCGAATACGCGGTTCCGCGACGGAATAACCGAGAGCTTCTCCGCGAGCCCGACCTACGCGGGCCACCTCTACCTCACCTACGAGGACTGGGATGCGGTCCGCGGCCAGATGGACGTGAAGCTCACGCAGTCGACGGACCGCGGCCTCACGTGGTCGACGCCGATCGTCGTCAACGACAACGTCGATGCGGCCGGCGTTCCGACTGACCAGTTCCAGCCCTCGATCGCCGCCGGTCCGGGCGGGGCCGTCGCGGTCGCGTTCTACGACCGCCGCGCGGCGTGCCCAACTGGCGACGCGAGCATTCTTGCGGCCGACGTGGGGCGGGCGAACTTCTGCATCGACACCACCCTGCAGGCGTACAAGGACACGGGCAGCGGCGCGGTCAGCGTCGGCGCGAACCGTCGACTCACGCAACACACGTGGGACCCCGAGCAGCCGGGGCAGCACCTCGGCGGCCTCTCGCAATACCCGTGCGCCGGCGCGCGCGATCCGTGCCCGAGCGGACGGGGCTTCATCGGCGACTACTTCGGGCTGGTCGTCTCCGGGAAGAACGTCTACGCGCTCCTCGTGTCGACGCACTACGCCTCGGACGTGACCGCCGACGAGGGCGGGCCCGTCTACTACCAGCAGCAGGTGCTCGCGACCGTGCCGCGATCCTCCCTCGGGAACGGCTACTAGCCACACGCTCGCTCGACTGACGGACGCATGCGCGCGCTGATCTTCGACCTGGACGGAACGCTCATCGACACCGTGTACGCGCACGTCTTCGCGTGGCAGCGGGCGCTCGCGGAGTCCGGTCTCGCGATCGATGGGTGGAAGATCCACCGCCGCATTGGGATGAGCGGCGGCCTCTTCACGCGCGCGGTCGCGCGCGAGGTCGGGAAGCCGCTGAGCGATGACGACGCCGGGCGAATACAGGCCCGCCACGGCGTGTTGTTCCGCGAGCTGCTGCCGGAGCGCCGCCCGCTTCCGGGTGCGGTCGAGCTGCTGCGCTGGCTGCGTGACCAGAAGATCACGCATGGCATCGCGACGTCGGGCCGGCATCCGGAGATCGACAGCTCGCTCGCGGCGCTCGGCGTACCGGCGGACATGGTGGTTGTCGATCGCGGCGACGTCCTTCGGGCGAAGCCGGAGCCGGACCTTTTCTTGAAATGTCAGGAACAGCTGGGGGCCGACATCCGCGATTGCTACGTGGTCGGCGATGCGGTGTGGGATCTCCTCGCCGCCCGACGCGCGGGGATGCTGAGCGTCGGTCTCCTTTCAGGTGGGTACGGCTGGGACGAGCTCACCTCGGCCGGCGCGTTCCGGGTCTATCGCGACGCCGCGGATCTCCATCGCTCTCTCGACGAGCTCGGCATCCTCTGATCTGAAGCGCGCCGGCGTGCGAGGCGTAGGCTGTCGGGCGGCAGCGAGCACTGAATAGGGGAGGAACGAGATGTTCGCTCGTGTCACGAGGTATGAGGGCGACCCCGACAAGCTGGAAGCAGCGACGAAGCTCATCAAGGAGACGATCGCCCCCGGCGCGAAGAGGCTCCAAGGGTTCAAGGGCGGATACTGGCTCGTCGATCGCGCGACCGGGAAGGGATTCAGCGTGACGCTCTTCGAGAGCGAAGCCGCACTTCACGCGACCGAGGACGACGCGGCGCAGCTCCGCTCGCGCGCTTCGGCGGTCGCGAGGATCACGGCTATCGAGCGGTACGAGGTGATCGCCGAAGCCCAGGTCGAGGAGCTCGCTCCCGCGCGCTAGCCTTTCCCCTCTTTCACGTACGCCACACCGTCTGCGGCGGGCGGCGTCGAACGGCCGACGACGCCCGCCAGGATCACGATCGTCATGAGGTAGGGCAGAGCCGCGTACCAATTGCTCGGGATCGATCGCATGATGTTGCCGAGGTCTCCCTCGGGGACGCGGATGCTCACGACCACACCGAGCGCCGTCGCCGTCCCGAACAGGAGCGCGCCCGCGAAGGCGCCGATCGGCGTCCACCGACCGAAGATCATCGCCGCGAGCGCGATGAACCCGCGGCCATTCGTCATCCCGTTCTGGAACGAGCCGGTCGACTCGAGGGTGAGGAACGCGCCGGCGAGGCCGGCGAGCCCGCATCCCAAGATCACGTTGAGGTAGCGCTGCCGGTAGACGTCGATGCCGACGGTGTCGGCGGCCTTGGGGTGCTCGCCCACGGCCCGTGTCCGGAGTCCCCAGCGAGTCCGGAATAGAGCGAACTGGAGGGCGATCACGATAAAGAGGACGCTCATCGCGATCGGACCCTGATCGAAGAACATGACGAGGACGGGGCCGGCGATCGGCAGGTTCGCGACGGCGTCCGGGAGGTGGAAGGGGGCGATGACGCCGGCGCCGCCCAGACCCGAAGGCGTAATGATGAGCCGGTTCAGATAGCCGGTCACGCCGAACGCGGCGATGTTCATCATCGTGCCGGCGATGATCTGGTCGGCCCGCACCGAGACGGTCAACCACGCGTGCGCCAGTCCGAGCAGCCCGCCGACGATGATCGCCACGAGGATCCCGAGCGCGATCGAGGCGCCGGGACCGACCGCGCTGTGCAGCGCGAACCCCGTGAGGTATGCGAAAAACGCGGCCATGAGCATGATGCCCTCGATGCCGATGTTGACGACGCCGGATCGTTCGTTGAGCACACCGCAGAGCGCGCCGAGCGCGAGCGGCGTCGCGAGCGCGAGGATGATCGGCAGAAGGTCGGGGACGACCGTGAAGAGGTACACGCCGAGCTCCCAGATGAGACGGAAGAACGTGGCGATCGCGTCCATCTAGGTCGCCCCGCCCGGAGGCGTGCCGCCCGCCCAGGTTCGCGCGACGGTCGCGAGCTCCGAGATGACCGGCTTCGTCGAGCGCACGCGGAAGACGCGCCGCACGATGAGGTCGGCGGCGAGGAACAGGATGACGAGAGCCTGGATGATGTCGATGATCTCGATGGGTACGCTCGTCTCGATCTGCATGAGCGGCGCGCCGGCGCGAAAAGCGCCGAAGAGGATCGCGGCGAACAGGATCCCGATCGGGTCCGACCGTCCGAGGAGCGCGACGGCGATCGAATCGAAGCCGACCGACGCGGTGATGCCGGGGGCGTAGAAGCCGATCACGCCGAGCATCTGGATCGCGCCGGCGATGCCCGCGAGGAGGCCCGAAAGAGTCATCGTCAACGTCGTGACGAAGACCGGCCGCATGCCGGCGTAGCGCGCCGCGTTTGGGTTCTGGCCGACCGTCCGGATCTCGAAGCCGATCGTTGTCCGATCGAGCAGCCACCGCACGGCGAACACGAAGAGGACAGCGAGCGGGATCCCCAAATGCAGGTTTCGGGGGAGCAGGACCGGCAACGCGCTGTTCCCGATCTCCCCCGTGCGCGGGAATGAGAACCCCGGGGCGCGAACGAGATCGTTCACCGCCCACGTGAGTAGAAGGACCGCGGCGTTGTTGAGCATGATCGTCGTGACCACCTCGTGCGCCCCGGTCCGCGCCTTGAGGAATCCCGGGATGAAGCCGAAGGCCGCGCCGCCCAGCGCTCCCGCGACCATCGCGGCCGGTGCGGCAAGCACAGTCGGCGAGTCGGCGAGTCGCGCGCCGACGACCGCCGCGGCGAAGGCGCCGACGAGGAACTGACCGGCGACGCCGATGTTGAAGAGGCCGGCCTTGAACCCGAGGCCGACGGCCAACCCGCCGAGGATGAGCGGCGCGGCGGCGACAAGTGTGTTGACGATGCCCGTGCCGCTTCCGAACGCGCCCGCGAGCAGGCTCCCGTAGGCGCCGAGCGGAAGGAACACGTCGAGCCCGGTGGAGGTGAACACACTCGAAATGACGATCACGAACGCGGCGACGATGAACGCGAGGACGATCGCGAGCAGCGGGATCGAGGCGACGCGCCAGATTCGCCTTGCCGCCTGCCGGAGCCGGCTCACGCTCGCGCCCCACCCGTGGCCATGAGGAGCCCGACCTTTTCCCGCTGGGCTTCCTCCGCCGGAAATGTCCCGACGATCCGACCGCGGAACATGACAAGCACGCGATCCGAGAGGTCGAGAACCTCATCCAGCTCGGCGGAGATGAGCAGGACCGCGGCGCCGCCGTCGCGGCGCCCGATAACCTGTTTGTGGATGAACTCGATGCTGCCGACATCGAGGCCGCGGGTCGGCTGATCGAGAACGAGGAGCTTGAGGTCGTGCCGGAACTCGCGCGCGACGACGACTTTCTGCTGATTCCCTCCCGAGAGCGTCCCTGCCGGAACCTTCGGGTCCGGGGCCCGTATGTCGAATTCCTTCATGAGCCGGATCGCGTTCTCCGCGATCGCGCGGAAGTTCCGGATGATCCCGGCGAATCCGCCGGCGAACGGCGGATCCCCATATCTCGTGAGCGCGAGGTTGTCGTCGAGAGGGTAGGTGAGGACGAGCCCGTACTTGTGCCGGTCCGCCGGCACGAAGGCCATTCCCCGGTCGCGCCGGCGATCGACGGAGGCGCTCGTCAGGTCGTGCCCGCCGAGACGGATCGTGCCGCCCGTGGGCTTGCGGAGGCCGATGAGCGCTTCGACGAGCTCCTCCTGCCCGTTGCCCGCCACGCCCGCGATCCCGACGATCTCGCCCGCGCGCACCGATAGGTCGATCCCCTGCAAGGCGTCCTGTCCGCGGTCGTTCTTCGCGCGCAGGCCGGTGACCTCGAGCATCGACGCGCCCGGATGCGAGCGTCCGCGATCGACGCGGAGGCTGACGGCGCGTCCGACCATGAGCTCGGCGAGATCGTTCGCGTTCGTTTCGGCGGGCCTGCGGCTGCCCACGACCTTTCCGCGCCGGATGACCGTGATGCGGTCCGCGATCTCGAGGACCTCATCGAGCTTGTGGCTGATGAAGATGATGCTTGCGCCCTCCGCGCGAAGGCGGCGAAGGACCTCGAATATCTCGCGGGTCTCCTGCGGCGTCAGGACCGCGGTGGGCTCGTCGAGCACCAGGATCCGCGCGTTGCGGTAGATCGCTTTGAGGATCTCGACGCGCTGCTGCTGGCCCACCGAGAGCTCCTCGATCTTGCTCGACGGGTCGATGTCGAAGCCAAGCTTCTTGGCGAGGAGGTTGATCCGCGCGGCAGCCTCGCCGAGGTCGAGAATGCCGCCGGGACGAACGATCTCCTGTCCGAGCACGACGTTCTCGGCCACCGCGAGGACCGGTATGAGCATGAAGTGCTGGTGCACCATGCCGATGCCGCGCGCGATCGCGTCGGCCGGGTCGTGGATCGTGACCGGCTGTCCGTCGATGCGTATCTCGCCCGCGTCGGGCGTGACCAGGCCGTACAGGATGTTCATGAGCGTCGACTTGCCGGCGCCGTTCTCGCCGAGGAGCGCGTGGATCTCGCCGGGGCGCACCTCGAGATCAATGGCGTCGTTTGCGAGCGTCCCCGTCGGGAACCGCTTCGTGATGCCTCGCATCTCGAGGACCGGCGGTTGGTCGCCCATGGGCTCCTCATGCGACGAGCGGGCCGAACCTCTTAGGCTCGGCCCGCTCGATCTCGATTTGCTCGCTCTAGAGGCTAGGGAACGGGCTTGAGCTTTCCGGACTTCATGTCGGCGAGAGCCTGCTTGAGCTTGTCCTCGAGTCCGGCCGGGACCGGGTTCAGGTTCCGCAGCGGCGAGTAGCCGATGCCGTCGTTGGTCGCGTCGTTCGTGAAGTTCCCGCTCTGCTTCCCCTTGTCCTTGAACCGCTTGATGCCGTCGCGGACGGCGTTCTGCAGACGCTTCTCGGCGCTCGTCACGATGCACGCCTTGGAGTCCGGCAGAGACTGGTACTGGTCGACGTCGACGCCGATGCCCCAGATCTTCGCGCTGCAGGCCGCGCGGAGCGCGCCCGCGCCGGTGAGGCCTGCGACCTGGAAGATAACGTCGGCGCCCTGGCCGATCATGGTCTTCGCCGAGGCCTCGCCCTTGTCGGGCGCGTTGAAGTCGCCAACGTAGTTGACGAGGACCTGCACTCCGGGTTTCGTGGCCTGCGCGGCGTTCTGATATCCCTTGATGTAGTTGACGACCGGCGGAACATCTTCGCGTCCGCCGACTGCTCCGATCTTGTTGCTCTTGGTGATCGTGCCGGCCACGATCCCTGCAAGGTAGCCGGCCTGCGCCTCGTTGAAGAGCAGACCCTGGTAGTTCGCGGGGATCGGATCTGCGATGAACTGGTCGACGCCGAAGAACTGGATGTTCGGGTTGGCCTTCGCCGCGGCGGTCGTCTCGGTCCCGATGAGGAACCCGACGGTGACGATGATGTCGTACTTCTGATCGACGAAGCTCTGGATGTTCTGCTTGTAGTCCGCGATGTCCTTGGTGACGATGTTCTTCGCGGTCCCACCGACCGCGCTGGCGCCGTCCTGGACGCCCTTCCACGAGAACTCGTTGAACGACTTGTCCTCGAGCTGGCCGATGTCGGTGACCATCCCGATCTTGAGGCCTCCGCCCAGGAGCCCGCCGCCGCCGCAGCCGGCGACCACGACTCCCAAGGCAAGGCCCAGCGCTAGAAGACGCTTCATGTTTCTCGTCCGACCTCCCTCAATTCGTCGCGCGGGCGCGCGACGCGCCGATTCTAGGTCAGGCGAGGACGCTCCACAGAAGGTAACCAATGAACACGACGTAGAGGCTTCCTCCGACCATGAGCGAGGACAGCGGCAGTGCGTTCTCGCGCGCCCGGACGCGGAGCTGGACGTAGATGAGGAGGCCGGAGATCAGCGCGAACACGGCCGCAACGGTGCCGTACTGCCCGAGCTGCCAGGGCGTGAGCAGGACGCCGATCGTCACCGGGAACGTCGACTGAAAGACCATCGCGCCGGTCACGTTGCCCAGGGCGATCACGTCCTTGCTGTCGCGTGTCCAGATGAGCGAGTTCGCCGCTTCGGGAAGCTCGGTGGCGAGCGGGGCCAGGATGAGGGCGACCAGGAGCGTGTTGAAGTGCATCGCGTGAGAGAAGTCCTCGACGAAGTCCGCGAAGAAACGCGCGCCAAGCAGGATCGCGCCGAACGCGACGAGCGTCTGCGTGAGGACCAGCCACAGCGGCGGCGTCGCGTCCCGCAACCTGACCCCGACCCTCCCGAGGAGGCCCACGAAGGTCAGCTGGTCGAAGGCCTCGCGCTCCTCCATCTCCTCCTCGATGTCCTCGGCCGTCCGCCGCGGTGCGCGGAGCACTAGATAGAGATAGAGGAAGTACGCGGGTAGGAAGACCCAGCCGAGATAGCCCTTGAGGAAGTGGAGGTCCGGGGGAAGCAGGGCCAGGCCGAGGGCGATCGCGTACAGGACGAGGAAGAACGAGAGGTCCCGCAGCGCGTGGGGCGCGTCGACATGAAGCGTGTCGCGCTTTCGTTTCTTGCGGAGAACGAACGCCGTGACACCGATGAGCAGCATCACGAGCGTTCCGAGCATGAACGGGGCGCCGAGGATCGCCCCGACACCGATCTCGGCGGAATCCGCCGTGTTCGTGAACACGATCGCGACGATCGGGATCAGCGTCTCGGGCGTCGCCGTGCCGAGCGCCGCCAGGATGCTGCCGGTCGCGCCCTCGCTGATGCGGAGCTTGAGACCGAGCCACTCGACCCCGTTCGTGAAAACCTCGGCGCCGACGAGGATCAGGACGAACGCGCCGACAATGAGCGCGATGTCGATCAGGCCCATGGCCGCCGAACTCTACGGGTGAGCGACGGCCGCAGGTGGCGCGGCGCCGCGGCGGCGCGCGCGAATGGTGCGAACGAGGGGAATGAGCACGAGAACGATGGCCAGAACGAGAAGGACCGTCGAGAGCCCGCTGTTGAAGAAGTACAGCGGGCTTCCGTGGCCGGCGATGAGCGCCTTGCGGAGCTCGCGTTCCATCGAGTCACCGAGAACGAGCGCGACCACCAGGGGCGCGAGCGGGTATTTCATCTTGCGCAGCCAGTACCCGATCAGGCCGAAGATCACCGTGATGAAGACGTCGAGCATGCTGTTGTTCAGCGAGTACGAGCCGATGATCGAGATCACCACGATGAACGGAGTGATGATCGCGTAGGGCACCCGCATGATCATCGCGAGGAGCGGCACCGCGAGCAGGCACAGGATGAAGGTCAGGAGATGCCCGAGGTAGATGCTCGCGATGAGGCCCCAGACGAAGTCGGGATGCTGGATGAAGAGCACCGGGCCGGGCTGAAGCCCCCAGATGAAGAGGCCGGCCATGATCACGGCGGACGTCGGCGAGCCCGGGATCCCGAGCGTGATCATCGGCACGAGTGAAGCGACGCCGGCCGAGTCCGCGGCGGCCTGCGGTCCCATGATCCCGGAGATCTCGCCCTTGCCGAAATTCTCCTTGTTCTTCGAGTACTGACGGGCGAGGCCGTAGCCGAGGAACGATGCGGCCGTCGCGCCGTGCCCGGGCAGGACGCCAAAGAAGAATCCGATGACCGCGTTCGAGAGGACGAGGCGGAGACGCTTGCGCAGCTCGCCGACCGCCGCGAAGACGTCCTGCAGCCCGAGGCGGGCGGAGATGTTCTCGACGAATCCGATGCCCTGCTCTTCGGCCGACGCGAGGATCTCGCCGATGCCGAAGAGGCCGATCGTCACGGGTACGAAGCTGATGCCCGAGAGGAGCGAGATTTGCCCGAAGTTGAGCCGCTGCTCGCCGGTTACCGTGTCGAAGCCGACCGCCGCGAGGAGCAGCCCCAGGGCGAGCATCGCGACGCTCTTCATCGGCGCCTCCGCACCGAGGCCGATGAGCGTGGCGAAGGAGAGCACGAAGACCGCGAAGAGCTCCGCCGGCCCGAACTCGAGCGCCTTCAGCGCGATTGGCAGCGCGAAGAACGTGAAGAGGATCGTGGAGACGAGCGCGCCGAGGAACGACGAGACAAACGAGCTCGCGAGGGCGAGACCTGGCTTGCCGAGCCGCTTCGCGAGGGGGAAGCCGTCGAAGAGCAGCACGACCGCCCACGGCTCGCCTGGGATGTTGAAAAGGATCGAAGTGATGACGCCCCCGAAGAGCGCGCCCCAGTAGATGCCGGCGAGGAAGATGATCGCGGTGGTCGCGTCCGACCCCGGCAACGATCCATGGGCGATGAAGACGGTGATCGGCAGGAGGATCGCGACACCGCTCGTGCCGCCGAGTCCCGGGAGCACCCCGATGACGAGACCGAGAACGACGGCGACGAAGAGCATGGCCATGTTGATTGGATGGAGCGCGGTCGCGAACCCGCCGGCGAGATCGCCGAAGACCTCCATCTAGAACGGAAGAATGCCGGAGTCGTAGAGGAAGCTCTTCGGGAGGCTCACGCGGAAACCGATCTCGAACACCGCGAAGATGACGATCGGGAAGGCCACCGCGATCGCCCCGACCCACCAGATCTTGTAGCGTCCCAGCCACCACGCGAAGAGGCCCATGTAGAGCGCAGTGGAGAGATAGAAGCCGAACGGTGGAACGATGGTGTACGTGAAGTCGGTGGTCCGCCACCGGATGCCCCCGATCAAGAGCGCGTATCCGAGCATGGGTACGGCAAGCTTCAGGACCGCGAAGAGGCTCTTGGCTCCCGCGAATGCGCCCTCGACCCCCTGAGGCGTGGTGAGCGCCCGGTAGCCGACGAAGACCGAAGCCACTCCCATGATCGTCGCCGCCCAGAACGGGTACCAGCGCGAGCCGACGTCCCCCGGCGCCGTGCCTGCGGAGGGACTGAACGCGGCGCGCGAGTCGAACATGGCGACGGCGGCGATCAGAACGATCGCCGCCGCCGTCGCTACCTGATAAGGCCTCACCTACGCGTGATCAGGAGACCCACTTGAACTTCGTCGCGATGTTCTGATGGAGCTGTTGGTACTGAAGGATGAACTGGCGGAACTCGAGCCCCGACTTGAACGCCGGGTCAAGAGCGTTGTCGCTCATGAACTTCTTCCACTCGTCGGAGTCGTAGACCTTTTTGAAGACGTCGACCCAGAAAGCCTGCTGTGCTTGAGAAAGACCGGGAGGCGCCATGATCGCGCGCATGATGAAGTAGTCGTCGATCGCGATCCCCTGAGACTTGCAGGTGGGAAGGCTCGCG
The DNA here is from genome assembly GCA_005880575.1 of Chloroflexota bacterium. Lineage (GTDB taxonomy): Bacteria > Chloroflexota > Limnocylindria > P2-11E > P2-11E > 3-1-20CM-2-70-9. The sequence continues at coordinate 35,813 of VBIZ01000104.1, forward strand.
TAGATCGCGGTCGTCGGGCTAGCTGGCGTGAAGGCGCAGAGCGGCCGCAGCTTCTTTGACTGGTAGAGCTGCAGACCCTCGCTCGGGTTGTTGACGGTGGCTACGACCTGACCCTGATGTCCGGCCAGCGCCGCTGCGACCGTCGCGCCCGATGTCTGCGGAACGTACGTGAACGGCTTGGTCTGCATCAGGTCCTCGATACGGCGGAAGAGCGCCTCATCCTCCTGTTTGGTGCCGGTGCCGGCCACCGTGAGAGAGTCCTTCTTGGCCGCGTCGATGAAGTCCTGCGCGGTCTTCCACGGGCTGTCTTCGTTCACCCAGAGGTAGAAGGGGTCGAGGGCGAGATTGGCGACCGGCGTGAAATCGGTCGCCTTGAACGAGAGCTTCTGAGTGATGATCGTCGTGAAGAAGCTGTTGAGCGTGATCATCACGTAGTGCATGTCGCCGGTCTTTTCGAACACGTACTGGAAGGCGACAGCGCCGGAGCCACCTTCCTTGTTGAGCGGGGTCACCGGCTGGGGCGAGAACTTCTTGTTCTCGATGATCGTCGCCATCGCGCGCGCGTAGATGTCCGAGCCTCCGCCCGGCGCCGTGCTGATCACGAACTCCACCGGATGAGTCGGCTGGACCGCCGCCGCTGCGGTCGCCGAACCAGTGGACGTCGCGGACGGGGCGTTTGCCGTGGCACACGCCGAGAGAGTGACGAGCGCGGCCATCAACGTTGCCGCAGTCCGGATCACAGGGCTCGCCATGACACGCACCTCCATATGAGCAGGTACGCGCCGGGGTGTCTAAGGGGTCACACCGGCGGTCTGACCGCGAGTAATCCTGTCACAATGGCAGAAGCGGGTCGGCACGGGGCGTGCGTTGAGCCGGTCCAGAGCTCGTTCGGCCGTGCGGCCGAGCAAGGAGTGTGGGCATGGTGCAGGAGCTGACCAGACCCGCGTCGCTGCGACGGGGCGCCGCCCCGGATACCGCGTTTGCCTTCCTGGACGGCGAATTCATCCCGGTGCGCGACGCCAAAGTGAGCGTGCTCACGCACGCGTTCAACTACGGCACCGGGGTTTTCGAGGGCATCCGGGCGTATTGGAACGCCGAAGACGAACAGCTCTACGCCCTCCACCTAAAGGAGCACTATCTCCGGCTCCACCGCTCGTGCCGGATCATGCGAATCGGGCTGCCGTACACGGCCGATGATCTCGTCGGCATCACGCTCGAGCTCCTGCGCAAGTGCAACTACCGCGAGGACGCCTACATCCGGCCCATCGCCTACAAGTCCAGCCCGGTCATCGGCGTCCGCCTTCACGACCTCGAGGACAGCTTCACCGTCTTCGCCGTCCCGTTCGGCACCTACATCGACATTGACCGGGGGATCTCTTGCAGCGTTTCGAGCTGGCGGCGGACCGACGACAACGCGATCCCCGCGCGAAGCAAGATCACCGGTGCCTATGTGAACGCGGCCCTCGCGAAGACCGAGGCGCAGGAGGCCGGATTCGACGAGGCGATCGTCTTGACGCAGGACGGCCACGTGAGCGAGGGGAGCGCCGAGAACCTCTTCCTCGTCCGCGACGGGACACTTATCACTCCGCCGGGGACCGACAACATCCTCGAGGGGATCACGCGGGCATGCGTTCTCAAGATCGCCGCTGACCAGGGCATCCCGACGGCGATCCGCCAGGTGGATCGCACCGAGCTCTACATCGCCGACGAAGTGTTCCTCTGCGGCACGGGCGCGCAGATCTCGCCGGTGACGAGCATCGATCGCCGCGCCATCGGCAAGGGCGAGCGCGGACCGATCACCGCGAAGGTGACCGCGACGTACTTCGACGCCGTCCGCGGCAAGGCCTCGCAATATCGAAGCTGGGTCACGCCCGTCTACAAGCGGTGACCGCGAAAAAGAAGAAGGACGCGAAGCCGAGCGCGCTCGGCCGCATCGTCCGCGCGATCGACGCGGCCGGCCGCGACGCCGATCTCGCCCGACGCAGCGCGAGCGATCCAAAATTCCGCCGCGGAGTACAGTCGGACCGCCGCGCGACACTCTCGAAGTTCACGACCGTCAAGCACGCGCTCGCCGACCGCGAGCGCATCGAGAAGGCGAAGAAGCGGACTTAGCGACCTCGCGACCTCGCGATCTTCGATCGAGCGTCGCGGGTCCTGTCCCAGGGGTAGGGGCCCCTGACCGCGCAGCGGGAGCGGAGTTGCCCGCTCGCTACCGGTCGGCTTGGCCCGCTTGCCGGGCGGGTCCCAGCGACGCCGCCGGATGGACGCTCGCGAGCAACCCCGCTCCCCGTGCCACCCGCGACCCGGCTTCTTAGCGCGCCAGGTCGGTCGCGAGCCCGCGGAAGTCGCTCCCAACTCGCACGACGATGTCCGCCGCAGTCGTCTCGCTTGAGGAGAGCGTGTCCACCGGCAGTCCACCGAGTTGCGCCGCGAGCGCGTTCGCTGTGTAGCGCTTCGCTCCGTTTCGCACGAGAATCGCCGAGCGCCCGGTCGCGCCATCGCTCACGGTCGAGACGGTGAACGCGCGCTCGGTCAAGCGGTCGGCAACGCTTTGCGCCACGCCGTTGCGCGCTCCCGCGCTTCGCACTTCCACTGCCGCGCCCTCGGCTTTGACTTGCGGGTCGTAGAAGAGGGTTGCCGCGAGATCGCGAATCTTGGCCCGATCCGGAATGAGATAGAAACCGCCGTCACCGCCCGAGGCCTGCAGCTCGCAGTGGGGGTAGCTGCCGCCACAGGGGTACAGCACCTCGCTCCGTATGGCATTCCCGTCGATCCCCGTGCCGAACCGGGCCAGAGGCAGGATGTTCGCCGGATCGAAGTTCGTCTGCACGGCGCTCCCGACGCGATCGATGAGAACTGGAAGCCCGCGGAGGAAGTCGCCCTCCGAGATCCTCGTACGCAACGCCGAGAGAACGAGCTGCTGGCGCTGCGCGCGGCTGTAATCGTTGGTGTCGTGACGCGAGCGCGCGAACCGGAGCGCGGTCTGGCCGTCCATCAGCTGGGGACCCGCGGTGATGTCGATGCGCTCGATGCCGTAGTCCGGGGTCGGATAGGACTCATCGCGCACGGGCCGCTTCACGTCGACGATCACCCCGCCGACAGAATCGACGATCTTGGTGAAAGCATCGAAGTCGACGAGCGCGTACGCGTTGAGTCGGATCCCGAGGAGGTCCTCGACGACCTTTCGTGTGAGGTCGTATCCACCGAAAGCGTAGGCGGCATTGATCTTGTCGGTGAAGACGCCGGGGCGATCGATGTACACGTCGCGCGGGATCGAGAGCATCGCCGCCGTCTTGTTCACGGGGTCGAGGCTCAACACGATCATCGTGTCGGTGTTCAGCGTGCTGGACGAGTCGCCGCGTGAATCGACCCCGAGCAGCAGCACGTTGAGGCGCTCCCTCTCGGTCCACTCCGGGGGCGAGTAGTCCTGGCTCGAGCTCGTACCGACGCTCGGCGGATTCGCGATCGGAGCGAAGACCTTCGTAAAGAGTCCCGCCCACGGCGCGGATCCGCGATATGTGGTCGCGTAGAAGCCGACGAGCGCGATGCAGACGAGACCGAGCACGAGGTAGTCGACAACGCGCCGGCCCCGAAGCGATCCCATACCGCGGAGCTTCACCCCGAACGCGTCGGTGACGACGAAGAGGTGATACATGAAGAACGCGGCGGCGACCAGGAACGTGACCTCAGCTGCATTCCGGAGGACGAAGCTCGTGAGAGGATCGGCGATCGCGACGAGCGCACCGACGAGGAGCACCGCGAAGATCGGAATGAGGATCATGAGCACACCGCGTATCCAACGGCCGAGGTACATCTGGCCAAGCCCCGGCAGCAGGAGGGACAGGACGGCGGCGAAACCCGGAGAGCCCCTCACCGCAGGCGCCGAAAGCGCACGCACGCGCGGCGAGGCGGCCGACGACGCTCCCCGATTCGACACCGAACGCCTAGCGTACGAGACTCGGCGTTCCCTAGATGGAGCGCCCGCTTCCGACTGATTCCGCCACCCTGCGCGGCGCCCGCGCGGTGGGGATCGTGTGCGCGACGCTCTTCATCCTTCCGGTGATCTTCTCGATCGCGTTCCCGTCCGCGTTCCTCTTTCCGCCGTACAACCGGATCTACGAGCGGATGATCGCATCGGTTCTGCTGGCCTTCGGACTCGGCCTCCTGCTCGCGCTTCGTGACCCGGTCCGCAACGCCGGCGTGTTCGCCGTGGTGGGGCTCGCGACGGGACTGCTTGGCGGTTCGGTGGTCTACGCGCTCGTCGTCGACGGCGCGGACCCACTCCATTGGGTCGCCCAGGTCCCGATCCTGACCGCGATCACCGCGACGCTCGTCGTGACGTACACACGTCTTCGTCGGCCGAACCCCATCGTCGTTCGCATCGTGGTGGCGGCGGTCGTGCTTCTCCCCTTCGCGTTCTTCATCCAAGACCTCGCGTACGCCGCATTCGTCGCGAATCGTTAGCGCTCCGCTCATGCCGCCCATCGTGCAAGTCAATGACCTGCGCAAGCGCTACGGCGACATCGAGGCCGTCCGCGGTATCAGCTTCTTCGTCGAGCCGGGCGAGGTGTTCGGCCTGCTCGGTCCCAACGGGGCGGGGAAGACCACGACAGTCGAGATCCTCGAAGGCCTGCGCAAAGCCGACGGCGGGTCGGCCAACGTGGCCGGAGTCGATGTCTTCTCCGATCCATCGGGAGTGAAGCGAAGGATCGGCGTGCAGCTGCAGGCGAGCGCGTTCCCCGACAACCTGACCGCGCGCGAGACGGTGCGGTTCTTCGCTGCCTGCTACGACCTCGAGGTCGACGAGCTGGCGCTCCTGCGTCAGGTCGAGCTCGAGGAGCGCGCGGGACAGGCTCAGGCGAAGCTTTCTGGCGGCCAGCGGCAACGGCTCTCGATCGCGACCGCCTTGGTGAACCAGCCGCAGGTTCTCTTTCTCGACGAGCCGACGACCGGGCTCGATCCGCAGGCCCGTCGCAACCTCTGGGATCTCATCCGCGGCATTCAGAGCCGCGGAACGACCGTCTTCCTCACGACCCACTATCTGGACGAGGCCGAGATCCTCTGCGACCGGGTTGCGATCATGGACGAGGGGAACATCGTCGCGCTCGACCCGCCGCGAAAGCTGATCGACGATCTCCTGAACCGGGGATTCACCAAACCGGTGCTCCAGCAGAAGGCAAACCTCGAGGACGTCTTTCTCGACCTCACCGGTCACGAGATCCGCGACGCATGAGGCAAACGGTCCGCCTCTTCGCGCTACTCCTCCGTGGTTACCTCCGCGATCGCACCGCGCTCTTCTTCAGCCTGATCGTGCCTCTCATGCTCATGGTGATCTTCGGTTACCTGAACCTTGGCGATTTCGGTCGCGTGACGGTCGCGATCGACGATCAGGCGAAGAATCAGTCGAGCGCGCAGCTCGTGCAGATCCTCGAGGGCATTCCCACGCTCCAGGTGACCGAGCTCTCCACGGCCGAAGCGCTGACGAAGCTTCGCCGGACCGAGCTCGACATGTTGATCGTCATCCCAAAGGACTTCGTCATCGCGCCGGCGCGGCCCGGGCAGACGGTTCCCGAGCTCGTCGTGTACGGCGATGACGCTCGGCCGCAGCAGGTCGCCGTCGGCCGGCAGATCGTCGCCCAGGTGATCGACCGGCTCTCGTTCGCGGTCACCCAGACCGCGCCGGTCGTCGCCGTGAAGGACGAGAGCGTGCAGGGCGTACGCCTGCGCTACGTCGACTTCCTGGTCCCAGGGATCCTCGGCGTCAACATCATGCAGCTCGCGATCTTCTCGGTCGCGTTCGCCCTCGTTGCCGACAAGCAGCGCGGCGTGCTGCGGCGGATCATGGCGACTCCGGTGCGCGTTCCCAACCTTCTCGCCGCCCACGTCCTCACGCGACTTGTCATCGCGACCGGTCAGGTCGCCGTGTTGCTCCTCGTCGCGCTGATCCTCTTCAACGTCACGATCGTGGGCGGCCTCGTGCCGCTCGTCATCGTCGCGCTTCTCGGCACGATCCTGTTCCTCACCATCGGATTCGCGCTCGCCGGCTGGGCCACGACCGAGAACCAGGTGCCGGCCATCGCTCAGCTGATCACGCTCCCGCAGTTCTTCTTTTCCGGCGTGTTCTTCTCGAAGAACGCCGCGCCCGAGCTCATCCGGCCGGTCACCAATCTGCTGCCGCTGACGCTCCTCAACGACGCGCTTCGCGAGATCAGCGTTCAGGGGGCGACGCTGTGGGACGTGCGAACCCAGATACTCGGGCTCTTGATCTGGACCGTCGCCGGTTTCATCCTGGCCGTCCGACTCTTCCGCTTCGAAAAGTTCTAGCCGGCTAACTCCTTAGCGACGGCGCGGTGCACGATCGCGCGGAAGTGCCCCCAGTCCGCCCAATCCCCTCCGATATCGCCGGAGGCAACGCTCGGAATCGCGTCCAGCCGATCGGCGACTTCGGACAGGGAGAAGGGCTCGACCTCGATCCAGTTCTCGATCTGCTCCTCTTCGTCGCGCGTCTTGAAGGTCCCGCCGGCCTCGTCAAGAAGGAATGCGAAGGTGTGGAAGAGTGGCGGGCCGTTCGGCGCCGCGACGTCTCGATAGGTGATCCAGGCGACGAACCGCCGGACCTCGACCAGAAGCGCGGTCTCCTCGTCTGTTTCGCGGCGCAGCGCGTCGATGATCCGCTCGCCGTGCTGTACTCCGCCGGTCGGCAGGCGATACGCCCCGCGCGGGTAGAACCGCTTGATCGAAAGCGGGATCTTGCCGTTCCGACGGCGGATGACCATGCACACCTCGGCGAACCGATCGGGCCGCTGGACCGGATCGAAGAAAGGTCGGATGGTCGCGTCGACCCGTCGCGGGGTGCCGTGCACTCGAGCAAGCTCGTTCAGCTCATCGATGCGAGCGCGATCCAGCTCCACACGAAGACGTTAGCGCTCGGCCTCAATCGCGATCGTATTTGCGGAGCACGTCCTCGAGCGCCTCGCGCAGGAGCACGGCCTCCTTGGTCTTCTTGCGTTCGGCTAGGCCCTTGAGACGGCCGAGCTGCGCGGCGCTGTAGTACGAAGACTTCAGGACCATGTCGTCGCCCGGAGTAAGGCCGACGGAGTCGCCGCCCTGCTCCTTCGCCGCGTAGAGCGCGAGGTCCGCCTTGCGCATGAGCTCTTCGGGACCTCTCGCGTCGCGCGGAATGTTGGCGACGCCGATGCTCACCGTGCACCGCTGGCCGCGGGGCAGCACCTTCACGAAGGCGGCGTCGACGTCGCGACGCAGTGCGTCCCCACGGAGGAAGGCCGCTTCGACCGTCAGACCGGGGGCCAGCAGCGCGAATTCGTCGCCGCCGATGCGGCCGAGCGTCCAGCCCTCGCGCTTTGCCGTGCGTGAGAGCTCCGCGACGGCCGCGGAGATCACGCGGTCGCCGGCGTCGCGTCCGTGGACCGTATTCAGCTGGTGCAGGTTGTCGAGGTCGAGCAGAAGGAGGGTGATCTGGTTCTCCGGTCGCTCCCGCGACTCCTTCCACACCGCGCTCACCGCCCCGGCGAAGGCCGGACCGCCCAGACAGCCGTCCTTGTCCGCGCGCACCCGAACGTCCTTTGTCTGTGCGGTTCTCGCCACCGAAGCACCTCCTGCCGAGTTACGTCAGATGTATATATATGGAACGTAGTGACGTCAAGCGGCGAGACCCGGTAGCTCGCAGATCGCTCTCCCTCGAGAACCTTCTCCTCGCGAGCGAGAGTGCGTACACTGGAAACTCAAAGCGTTTGAGGGGCCATCCACCCCGAGCTGCCGGAAGAAGCACGAGTAGAACCGGCCGGACCGCGCACCGATACAGGCGCAGCGAGTGGACGCAAGCCGCGTCAACTCGGGTGGTACCACGGCGAGCGCCGTCCCGAGATACGGGACGGCGTTTTTGTTTTGGCGAGAAGGGCGGAGATGGCGACGGAGCAGAAATCGCGATTCGCACCGGTCGGTTCGGGCTTTGATCTGCCCGAGCTCGAGCACGGCGTGCTCGACCTGTGGGAGCGCGAGGAGAGCTTCGAGGCGCTCCGCCGGAAGAACGCCGGCGGACCGCGGTATTCGTTCATCGACGGTCCGATCACCGCCAACATCGAGGCCATGGGCGTCCACCACGCATGGGGACGTACCTATAAGGACCTCTACCAGCGCTACAAGGCAATGCAGGGCTTCGACGAGCGCTGGCAGAACGGTTTTGACGGCCAGGGCCTCTGGGTCGAAGTTCAGGTCGAGCGCGAGCTAAACCTGAACAGCAAGCGCGACATCGAGACCTACGGTATCGACAAGTTCTCGCGTGCATGCCGTGCCCGCGTTGACCGCAGCGCGGCCGCAATCACCAAGCAGTCCATCCGGCTCGGTCAATGGATGGACTGGGACAACTCCTACTACACGTACAGCGACAACAACATCTCGCACATCTGGAACACGCTGAAGCTCGTTCACGAAAAGGGCTGGCTCTACAAGGGTCACCGCGCGATGCCCTGGTGCGCGCGCTGCGGGACGGCCCTGGCGGAGCACGAGATGACCGGCTCGTACAAGGAGATGACGCACGACTCCCTCTACGTGCGCTTCCCCGTGCTCGCGGAGGGCGGCGGCGCGGAGCTCGCCAAGCAACGCGCGTCGTTCCTCGCATGGACGACGACCCCTTGGACGCTGCCGGCCAACGTCATGCTGGCCGTCCATCCCGATCTCGACTACGTGAAGGTGCGCGTGCTCGCCGATGGCGCGACCGAACCGGAGCTGCTGATCCTCGGCGCGAAGGTCTACGCCCAGTCGAAGTGGCATGGGGCTGAGGTCGTCGAGACGGTGAAGGGCCGGGACCTGGTTGGCCTGCGCTACGCGGGTCCGTTCGACGAGCTTCCGGCCGGCAAGACCGCTGCGACGGCGCACAAGGTCATCGCGTGGGACGCGGTCGGCGAGGCTGAGGGCACCGGGATCGTCCACATCGCCCCCGGTTGCGGAGCGGAAGACTTCGCGCTGGGCAAGCGCGAGAAGGCGCCGGTCATCGTGCCCATCAATGAGAACGCGCATTTCGTGCCGGGCTTCGGCTGGCTCGAGGGCCGAGACGCGCGCGACGTCGCTCACGAGATCGCGGATGACCTGCGGAAGCGCGGTCGGCTCTTTCGCGAGCTCGCGTACACGCACAGCTATCCGATCTGCTGGCGCTGCAAGGAGGAGATCGTCTTCCGCGTGGGCGACGAGTGGTTCATTTCGATGGACGAGCTTCGGCCCAAGCTCAAGGAGGCCGCGACGAAGGTGCGCTGGCTTCCCTCGCACACCGGCGATCGGATGCAGAACTGGCTCGACAACATGGGCGACTGGAACATCAGTCGCAAGCGCTACTGGGGCCTGCCGCTGCCCTTCTATACGTGCACGAACGGCCACTTCTTCATCATCGGAAGCCAGGACGAGCTTCGCGAACGAGCCGTGCGCGGCCTCGAGCAGCTCCAGGAGCTGCACCGCCCGTGGATCGACAAGGTCATCGTGGCTTGTCCGACCTGCAAGGCGGAGAGCACACGCGTCCGCGAGACGGGCGACGTGTGGCTCGACGCCGGGATCGTGCCGTTCTCGACCCTGAATTGGCTCACCGACCGCGACTACTGGAAGAAATGGTTCCCGGCCGAATTCATAACCGAGAACGTCGAGCAGATTCGGCTCTGGTATTACTCGCAGCTCTTCTTCAGCGTCGTCCTCACGGGCCGCGCGCCCTACGAGACGGTCCTCTCGCATGAGTTCGTCTACGACGAGAGCGGCGAAGAGTTCCACAAGAGCGGCGAGAACTTCATCGACTTCCCGCAGGCCGCCGAGCGCGCCGGCTCCGACATCGTCCGCTGGTTCTACATGCGACTCAATCCCGTCGATAAGGTGCTGTTCGGCTACAACGTGCTGTCCGACGTCAAGCGCAAGCTGCTGATCCTTTGGAACACGTACGCGTTCTTCGTGACGTACGCGAACCTTGATCGGTTCGACCCGACCGTCGCGGTCGTGCCAGAGCGTGAACGCCCGGTCATCGACCGTTGGCTCGTCTCGAGCCTCCACCGCTTGGTCCGTGACGTGCGCGCAGCGCTCGACGCGTACGACTCCCAGACCGCCTCCCTGAAGATGGAGACTTTCTGGGACGACCTGTCGACGTGGTACGTGCGACGGAACCGCTCGCGTTTCTGGAAGGCGCGCTCCGAGCGCGACTCGCTCGCCGCATACCAGACCCTGTACCAAGCGCTCACGACTCTCGTCCGCCTTTTCGCCCCGGTCATGCCGTTCGTCGCCGAGGAGATGTTCCAGAACCTCGTGCGCCGCGCGACGACGGGGTCGCCGGCGTCCGTCCATCACACGGACTATCCAACCTTCGACGCATCGCTCATCGACGACGATCTGGAGCGGCGGATGAGGGCCGCGCGACGCGTCGTCGAGCTCGGCCGGGCCGCCCGCTCGTCCGCGGGCGTGAAGACGCGGACGCCGCTCCCAAAGCTCATCGTCGTGTTCGACGCGAACGACCGCGACCGTGGCGCGCTCGCCGGCGATTCGGAGCTGGGCGAGATCGTCAAGGACGAGCTCAATGTGAAGGCGCTCGAGATTCGGGACGCGGCCGAGGGGCTCGTGAAGGAGACCGTGAAGCCCGACCTCAAAGTCCTTGGGCCGAAGCTCGGCAAGGATCTGCCGCGGGTTCGGCAGGCGCTCGCGGAAGGACGCTACGAGCGGCGCGACGGGACGATCAAGGTCGAAGGCTTCGAGCTCTCCGACACCGAGGTCCTCGTCTCCCACGAAGGTGCGCCGGGCCACGCGGTCGGCCGCGACGCGGGCGCGACGGTCGCGCTCGAGACCAAGCTCACGCCTGAGCTCGAGCTGGAAGGCCTCGCGCGCGAGCTCGCCCACCATCTGAACAACCTGCGCAAAGAAGCGGGACTCGAGATCTCCGATCGCATCGCGCTGCGCTACGAGGGCCCGATTTCGCGCGCCTTCGAGCGCTACGGCGACTTCATCGCGCAGGAGGCGCTCGCGACACGGATCAGCCAGGGGCTCCACGACCGCGGCCACAAGTGGGAGGGTGAGCTGAATGGCGTCGCGGGCACGCTCGAGCTCGAGAAGGAATAGCCGGAAGGGGCTCGATGCCGAGGATTCGGATCGAGACGGCCATCGCCGCCTCGCCGGAACGCTGCTTCGATCTCGCGAGGGATGTCGGCGCGCACATCCGATCGACCGCCGGCACAGCGGAGCGAGCGGTCGCGGGCGTGACGACCGGCAGGATGAGCCTCGGGGATGAGGTCACGTGGGAGGCGCGGCATCTCGGGATCCGCCAGCGCCTCTCCGCTCGCATCACCCGGTTCGACCCGCCCCGAATGTTTCAGGACGACATGGTTCGCGGGCCGTTCGCGTCGATGCGACATGTCCACGAATTCCATCCGCGCGACGGCGGTACCACGATGGTCGACACCTTCACCTTCGCGAGTCCGCTCGGGCCGATCGGGGCGATCGCCGACCGGCTCTTCCTCACCGCTTACCTGCGCCGGTTCCTCATGTCGCGGGCAGCCGCGCTCAAGCGGATGGCCGAGAGCGCTTCCTAGATCCCGAGCACCTGTTTCTTCTTCGCCGCGAACTCGTCATCGGTGAGGACACCCCGCTGGTGCAGCTCCGAGAGCATCAGGAGGTCGTCGATGCTGGCCGTATGCGCGATCACCGGTGCCGACCTCGGCTTGATGCGACGGTCGACTCGCTCCTGCAGTGTGTTCTTGATCGGCGTGAACACGGTGGCGAGAACAAAGAGCGTCATCACGATCGCCAGATCCGAACCTTGTCCGCTGAGGGCGACGAACGTGCGCTGGAACAGCGCGACCACCGCGGTGTAGACGCCGGCAAGGATCGCCGTCAGCAGGACGTAGACCACCGTGCGATTGATGATCAGATCGATGTCGTAGAGGCGGTGGCGAAGGATCGCGACCCCGACCGCCACCGGGAGCGCCGTCACCGCGAGGGCCGCGAGGAGCTCCGCGGCACCAAGGAGCGGAGGCGCGAATCGCGACCCGGCTTGGAGGACGAACGAGAGGAGGACCAGCGCGCCGGCGAACGCGAACCACTTGAGTTGCTGACGCTCGTCCGCATCGGCGCGACGGAGCCGATCGAAGAGCGCGGCGGCGCTGATCACCACGAGCACCAGAAGAAGCGGGTCGAGGATCGCCGCGATCGCATCGAACACGGCGGCGTACTGGTCGAGCCCGATCGGATTGCGTATCGACGGGTAGCCCGCGTCGGCGTAGGTCGCCGGGGCGACCATCGTGAAGATCACGGCGAGGACGACGTTCGCCCCCGCAAAGTAGGCCGCGGGCTTCCAGCTCGGCGACGGAAGATGCCCGTTCGGGAACAGCAGCGGAAGGAACAGCGCGACGACGGCGATCCCGGGCATGTCCGCCCAGAACCCGAGCCACGCCATGGCCTGACCGAACGGGAGCGTCCCCGGAGCGACGACGAGGGCCTGTATTGCGTACTCGCGTGCGAAGAACGAAAGGCCGAAGCTCACCGCGGCCCCGCAGAACATCCAACCGATCGGATGCGTGCGGTGGGTGCTGATGATGAGCGCCCCGATGGCGCCGCAGGCAAAGAGCGCCGCGATGCTCCACGTATCGATGAAGCTGACTCGGCCGACGAACCGCAGCTCGAGGACGAAGCTCGTGCCCGCGAGAGCGACGTAAAGGGCGACGCTCGACCACGCGAGCCAGCGCGCACGGGACCCCGACGTCGACACTCGGATCACCGATGCAGCCGCGGCGGACATCTCGCAAGCCTACGCGCCGGCTGCTACAGCAATGCGCTCCGAAGGGCTCCGTAGATGAGCCGCGGAGCGCGCCGGCGTCCCGGACCGGTGAGCGCCGTCCGCCATGTTGGGTACGAAAGAAGCGCATGCGCCAGGGCGATGGCGTCGCTCGGGCGGACCCTGAGCCCGCCTCGTCGGGCGAGGTCGTTGATCGTCCGGGTGATGATCGCGAGCCGGACGCCGTCGAGCTCGCGGAGCAGTGCGGCAACGTCTCGTGGCAGAGCACCGTCCACGAGCGTCTCGAGGAGGACGGATTCGGCGCGGTATTCGCGCTCGTGCATGGCGATGAGCTCGCCGAGCACCGCGTCGGCGCCTTCGCCTCGCGGCCGCCATCGCTCGATCCGTCCGATGAGTCCCTCGGCCCGGCCGCGCAGCGCCGCCTCGACGAGGCGCTCCTTCGTCGGTGCGTGCAGGTAGACCGTGCGAGGGGCGACGTGCGCGCGCCGCGCGACCTCGCTGACGCGCAGGTTCGCGTATCCGCGGCGCGAGACCTCGCGCAGCGCGGCGGACTCGATCGCGGTCGACGTTCGCGCCGACCGGCGCGCTCGCTCACGCTGGACGTATCGCCGTTGATTCACTGCACATCGAGTGTATCGGAATATTGCTCTGCCCTCGACGCCGTGGGCCGCTGCCGCTATCGTTGCATCCGAAGTGGGAGATCTCGCATTCGTGTTCCCGGGTCAGGGCTCGCAGATCGTCGGCATGGGCCGAGCGGTCTACGAGCAGTCCGCGCGCGCCCGGGCCACGTTCGACGAGGCGGACCGGACCGTGGGTTACGAGCTGTCCAAGATCTGCTTCGACGGCCCGTCCCACGATCTCGACAACACGACGGTTGCCCAGCCCGCGATCCTCACGACGAGCGTCGCGATCCTGGAAGCGTTCATCGAGTCCGTCAACGCGAAGCTCGGCCACCGCTCGAGCGACGGTGTCGAGCCGCGCGGCGTCGCCGCGCTCCCGGCGAACCTGCGGCCGCGCTTCGTGGCCGGCCACTCTCTCGGTGAGTTCACCGCACTCGTGGCCGCGGGCGTCCTCACCTTCCAGGACGCGCTGCGCCTCGTCGCCGAGCGCGGTCGTCTTGCGGCCTCGCGCGGCGCGAAGGGGGCGATGGCCGCGATCGTCGGCCTGCCCGCGGAAGAGGTGGAGCGCGTGATCAAGAGCGTTCTTCCCGTGGGGAGCGCGGTCGTCGCGAACGACAACGGCCCCTCGCAGGTCACGATCGCGGGCGACAGCGAGAGCGTCGCGAGAGCGAGCGAAGCATTGTCCAAGCATGGTGCCCGAAAGGTCGTACCGCTTCGCATCTCGGCGCCGTTCCACTTCCCCGACATGGGGCGGATCGGTCCCGACCTCGCCGCGTTCATGCACACGCTTCACTTTCACGAGCCGGTCGTGCCGATCGTCGCGAACGTGAGCGCGATGCCGCATCCCTCCGCGTCGGCAATACCTGACGCGCTGGTCCGGCACCTTTCGAACCGCGTTGAGTGGCTGCGCTCCGTGCGCTACATGGCCGAGCGTGGCGCCTCGACCTTCGTCGAGATCGGTGCGGGCCAGGTCGTCAACGGCCTGGTCAAGCGCATCGCCGACGTGAAGCTCCTCAACGTGTCCGATCCCCTGTCGATCACCGGAGCGCTGTCGATCTTGCGGGAGCGCACCGCCGCCGCGCCGCGGTGACCCGGCGCGTCGTCGTCACCGGCCTCGGGGCCGTGACACCGCTCGGCCTCGACGTCACCAGCACGTGGGACTCGCTCGTCCACGGACAGAGCGGGATCGGCCGGATCACCCGCTTCGATCCGTCGCCCTACGAGACGCAGATCGCGGGCGAGATCAAGGACTTCGATCCCGCGAAGTACATGGATCGCAAGGAGATCCGGCGCACCGACCGATTCACGCAGTACGCGGTGGCGGCCGCCGCCCAGGCGCTCGACGATGCGGGCATCAAGGGTGGCGGCTCCGATCGTGATCGTATCGGGGTCGCGATCGCGACAGGGGTTGGAGGCATCGAGACGCTCATCGACCAGGTACTCCTCATGAAGGAGCGCGGTCCGTCGCGGCTCTCACCGTTCCTCGTGCCGATGCTCATGGCCAATGCCGGGTCTGCCCAGATCTCGATGCAGTTCGACATCCGCGGACCAAGCCTCACGCACGTCTCGGCGTGCGCGTCGAGCTCGCACTCGATCGGCGAGTGCGCGGAGCTCATCAAGCGGGGGCAGGCCGACGTCATGGTCACCGGCGGGGCGGAGGCCGCGGTGCTGCCGCTCCCGATCGGCGCCTTCGCCACGATGCACGCGATGAGCCGCCGCAACGACGCGCCGGAAAGAGCCTCGCGGCCGTTCGACAAGGATCGCGACGGGTTCGTGCTCGCGGAGGGATCCGCGGTCCTCGTTCTGGAGGAGCGCGAGCGCGCGCTCGCGCGCAGGGCGAAGATCTACGGCGAGCTGGTCGGATATGGCGCGACGGCCGACGCGTATCACATCACCTCGCCATCGCCGGAGGGCGAAGGGAACGCGCGAGCCATGAAGATGGCGCTCGATCAGGCCGGCATGAAGCCGTCGGATATCGACTACATCAACGCGCACGGCACGTCGACGCAGCCGAACGACCGTGAGGAAACGGCGGCGATCAAGCGCGTGTTCGGCGACCACGCCTACAAGCTCATGGTCTCGTCGACGAAATCGATGACCGGCCACCTGCTGGGCGCCGCCGGCGCGCTCGAGGCCATGGCCTGCGTGCTCGCGATGCGCGACGGATGCATCCCTCCGACGATCAACTACGAGACGCCCGATCCGGCGCTCGATCTCGACTACGTGCCGAACGAGGCGCGCGCTCGGCCGATCAAGACCTCGCTCTCCAACTCGATGGGCTTCGGCGGACATAACGCCTCGCTCATCTTCCGTGCTGCCTAGGGCTGGCATCGCGGCTGCACGCACGTAATCCGTGCCGAAGCCGCTCGAGCGACCGCCCGAGGAATGGAAAAGCGCCGGCGAACCGATGACCGACTCGCAGGCTTCATTTCTGAAACGGCTATCGGCGGATGCCGGCGAGGAGTTTGACGCGACTCTGAGCAAGGCTGCTGCCTCGCGGCGGATCGACGAGCTCCTGAATCGGGGAAAGGGTGGCTCCAGCCCTTCCACCTCGAGCCGTCGCGCGAAGAAGGGCGCGGCAACACGTCCGGCGAAGGCGAAAGCCGCGGGCGGGATGAGCGAGGCGCAGTCGGCTTACCTTCAGGAGCTGGCCGAAGAGGAAGGCGGCGATTTCGACCCCGACCTCAGGAAGGAGGAAGGCGCGCGGCGCATCGGGGAGCTCCTGATCAAGCAGATGGCGCGCCGGTCCCCGACGGAGCCGCCCTTCTAGCCGGAGTCCCTGCTAGTTTCGGCGTCACATGGGTCTCGAAGGGCGGACCGCGCTCATCACCGGCGCGGGCCGCGGGATCGGCCGCGCGACCGCCGCACGGCTCGCGCGCGACGGAGCGCGCATCGCGATCAACTACAAGGGGAACGCGGCGGCCGCCGAGGAGTCGAAACGGCTCGTCGAGAAGAGCGGCGGTGAGGCGACGCTCATTAAAGGAGACGTCTCGGTCGACGAGCAGGCCGAGGAGATCGTCAAGGCCGCACTGGCGTACGGCAATGGCCGGCTCGACATCCTCGTGAACAATGCCGGCATCACGCGGGACAACCTGTTGGTGCGGATGAGCGCTGAGGACTGGGATGCTGTGATCGACCTGAACCTCCGCGGTGCGTTCCTCGTCACCAAGGCCGCGATGCGCCCGATGATGAAGCAGCGGTCGGGTCGGATCGTGAACGTGTCGTCTGTCGCCGGGGTCGCCGGCAACGCGGGCCAGGCGAACTACGCGTCCGCGAAGGCGGGGCTGATCGGTTTCACCAAGACGATCGCTCGCGAGATGGCCGTCCGAAACATCACCTGCAACGCGGTGGCTCCGGGCTTCGTACCGACGGACCTGACCAATGCGCTCCTGAAACAGATGGAAGAGACGATTCTGAAGCAGATCCCGCTCGGCCGATTCGGGACGGTCGAGGACGTCGCGAACGCGATCGCCTTTCTCGTCTCCGATGAGGCGAGCTACATCACCGGTCAGGTGCTCGTCGTCGACGGCGGGATGGTGACCGCCTAAAGCATGCGACCCTCGCGGCTTCTCCTCGTCGCCGGCGTAGCCATCGCGGTATTCGCGCTCGACCGGGTCACGAAGGCCTGGGTCAGCGAGAACATCCCGCTCGGAACCGCGCGCCCGATCGTCGGCGATTACATCCGGATCGTCCACGCGCAGAACACCGGTGCGGCGTTCGGGCTGCTGCCCGAGCGCACCACTCTCCTATCGGTGCTGTCGGTCGTCGCGGTCCTCGCGATCGTCTACTACTACCGCCAGATCGCGAGCAACTCGGCGCTCGTGTCGGCGACGCTGGGCATGCAGCTCGGCGGGGCGTTCGGAAATCTGCTCGATCGGGTCAGCCAGGGATACGTCGTGGATTTCGTCGACGTCGGGATCGGCGAAATACGCTTCTGGGCCTTCAACGTCGCCGACTCGTCGATCGTGGTCGGGATCATCCTCGTCACCGCGGCGCTCTGGTACGAGGAGCACCGCGCCGCAACGCCGAAGCCGGCTTAGTGGCGGAGCGGATCGCGCTGCGCGTCGATGAGGGCGGGCAGCGCGTGGACCGCTTCATTGCGGCGCACAGCCTCCTCTCGCGGAGTGCCATCGCCCGGCTGGCGAAGGATGGCCACGTGCTCGTCGACGGCGCCGCGGTCGACCCCGCATATAAGGTGCGTCTCGGCCAGGAGCTCGTCGTCGACGTACCGGACGTGCAGCCGGCGCTCTCCCTCGCGGCCGAGAACATTCCGATCGACGTTCTGTACGAGGACGAGGACGTGATCGTCGTGAACAAGCCGGCCGGGCTCGTGGTGCACCCGGCGTACGGTCATGCCACTGGCACCCTCGTAAATGCGGTCGTGGGACGGATCACGGCCGACACCGGGCGCGCCGCCTCGCGGCCGGGGATCGTGCACCGGCTCGATAAGGACACGAGCGGCGTGCTCGTCGTCGCGAAGAACGACACCGCGCACCTGGCCCTCGCCCGGCAGATCCAGGCGCAGAAGTTCGGCAAGGAGTACGTCGCTCTCGTGTGGGGGGACCCCGGCAGCACGCCCGCGGTGGTCGAGGCCCCGCTGCTGCGCGACCCGGCTGATCGGCGCCGGATGGTCGTCCGGGCCGGGGGGCGCGAAGCCACGACCCGTTTCGAGCGCATCGCGGCGTGGGCATCCGGCGCCGAGCGGCGGGCGCTTCTTCACGTCCGCCCGGTCACGGGGCGCACGCACCAGATCCGCGCGCACCTCGCATACGCGCGACTCCCTATCGTTGGCGACCCGGTGTATGGAAAGCGCGGCGAGCGGGGCGGCCTCGAGCGCCAGTTCCTGCACGCCTGGCGTCTCACGGTGCGCCTGCCGCACGGCGGCGAGCGCACCTTCACCGCGCCGCTCGCGCCCGAGCTCCTCGCGTACCTGAACGGACTCGGCACGCCCGTCACGGCGACACCGCTCTTGGACGAGCTCCGCTGAGCATCGACGGTCGCGGCCTGCTCGTGATCATTTCGGCGCCATCCGGCGGCGGTAAGGACACCGTGATCCACGGACTGGTCAAGGAGCTCGACGACGCCGTCGTGTACGTCACCGCCACGAGCCGCAAGCCGCGCCGCGGCGAGCAGCACGGCGTCGACTACTACTTCTACGAGCCGGAGAAGTTCCGCGCGGAGATCGAGGCCGGGAACTTTCTCGAGTGGTCGATGGTCCACGGCGACTTCAAAGGAGTCCGCAAGGACGCGCTCGCGGACACGCTCCGCGACCACCGGATCGTGATCGTCAAGCCCGAGCCGCAAGGAATGCGGAAGATCAAGGCGATGCTGCCCGAGGCGCTTACCGTGTTCATCATGCCGCCCTCGCTGGACTCTCTCCGCAAACGGCTCGTCGATCGGGGCACGGAGACGGACGATCAGCGCGAGCTGCGGATGCGCAACGCCGAGATCGAAATGGCCGCGGCGCCGGAGTACGACTACGTGGTGGTCAACGAGGATGGCAAGATCGACAAGACCGTGAAGGAGATCGCCGCAATCATCCGAAAGGAGATGACGAAACCGCGACACTACGACCTGTGAACACGGCGGAGGTGGCCGTCTTCGCGGGCTTGCGCGGACCGGCGCGCACCTTCAGCTACCTCGTCCCCGACGGCCTCGAGCTCCTCCCCGGTCACCTCGTTCGCGTGGGCCTCGGGCAGCGTGCCGTTCCCGGCGTCGTCATCACGCTCGACGGCGCGGCGGCGGGCCGGGAGCTGAAAACGGTCGACGCGCTCGTGCATCCGCTCCCGCTCCTTCGACCGCACCAGCTCGCGCTTGGGGCGTGGATCGCGGAGCGCTATCGGTGCGGGCTGGCCGACGCGGTACGCGCGATGGTGCCGCCCGCGCTCGCCGCCCGCGCGCGGTCGGGAGGCCTCGGGACGGCGCGTGGCGAGCGGACCGAAGCGATCTTCGCGCTCGAGACGCCCGGCCGGGACGCCCTCGCGGGATCGGTGCGGGTGGGAGCGCGGCAGCTCGCGACGCTTCGGGCCCTCGCCTCGGGCGCCGTGACCTCACGCGATCTCGCGGATGCCGGCGGCTCCGTCGCGGCCGCGCGAGCGCTGGCGCGCCGAGGCCTCGTGCTCGCAGGTTCGCGCGCGGTCCGGCGCGTCCCGGCCGAATTCGCTCTCGCCGACGACGACCGCGCCCGAGACCTCCCGGCGACCGGGCCGCAGGCCGTCGCGATCGGAGCGATCACCGGAGCGCTGGGGTCGGGACGCGGCTTCCTGCTTCACGGCGTGACCGCGAGCGGCAAGACGGAGGTGTACCTGCGCGCCGCCACCGCCACCCTCGCCCGCGGCGACGGCGTGATCGTGCTCGTGCCCGAGATCATCCTCACCGCGCAGGTCGTGGCGCGCTTCATCGCGCGCTTCGGTGATCGCGTCGCGCTCCTCCACAGCGCTCTCTCGGCAGGCGAGCGTTTCGATGAGTGGCGGCGCGTCCTCGACGGGGTGGCCGACGTGGTCATCGGCTCGCGCTCCGCCCTCTTCGCGCCGCTCGAGCGCGTCGGCCTGATCGTGGTCGACGAGGAGCAGGAGCCTTCCTACAAGCAGGAAAGCGACCCGCGCTACCACGCGGTGGATACGGCGCTCGAGCTCGGCCGCATCACCGGAGCCGCGGTCGTGCTCGGCAGCGCGACGCCGCGAGTGGTCACGTATGAGGCCGCGCGCAAGGGAGAGCTCGCGTCGCTCGTTCTGCCGGAGCGCGTCGGCGAGCTGGCGCTGCCGCCCACCACGGTCGTGGATCTGCGCCTCGAGCTTCGCGCAGGTAACCGCGGGACGCTCTCGCAGGCGCTCCGCGAGGCGCTCCAGCGCGCGGTCGCCGCCGGGGATCAGGCGATCCTCTATTTGAATCGCCGCGGCTTCGCGACGGTCGTGCTGTGCCGCGACTGCGGCTACGTCGCGAAGTGTCCGGACTGCGAGATCCCATACGCGTTTCACGCGGACGGCGCGCTCGTGTGCCATCGGTGCGGTCGGCGCGAGCGCAACGCGCCGCAGCGGTGTCCCGCGTGCGGGAGCGCGCGGATAAAGCAGCTCGGCGTCGGCACGCAGCGGGTCGAAGAAGAGGTGCGCGCGACGGTCCCGCGCGCGAAGGTCATTCGCCTCGACCGCGACGCGATCCGCGCGAAGGGCGCACACGCCGCGGCCTACGAGCGGATGCGCTCAGGTGACGCGCAGGTGATCGTCGGCACGCAAATGCTCGCGAAAGGCTTCGACCTTCCGCGCGTGACACTCGTGGGCGTCGTCAACGCGGACACGATCCTGAATCTCCCCGACTTCACGGCGTCCGAACGCACCTTTCAATTGCTCACGCAGGTCCTCGGCCGCTCTGGACGCGGGGAGGCGGGCGGGCGGGGGATCGTGCAGACCTATCTGCCCGAGCACTACGCGATCCGCGCCGCGGCCGCCCACGACTACGTCGCGTTCGCCGAGGCGGAGCTCGAGGGACGTCGCCGTTTCGGCTACCCGCCGTTCGGACGGCTGGCGCTCCTATCCACGCAGGCGAAAAAGCTCGAGACGGTCGAGCGCCGGACGCGCGAGCTTGCGGCGCGTCTGCGCGAGGCCGCCGGAGACGACGCCGAGGTGCTCGGGCCGGCGCCGGCGTTCGCGGCGAAGCGCGCCGGAAGCTATCGCGCGCAGATCGTTCTCCGCGGAGAGCCGGAGCGCGTGCTGGACCGTGTGACGCTGAGCGACGAGTGGACGGTCGACGTGGACCCGGTGACACTTCTCGGATGACCGAGGAGACCACCGAGCCAGAGAAGGGTCCGCCCCCGCCGCCGCGGCTCCGCGTCGCCAAGGGCACGCCGTGGCGTATCGACGCGGGCCGTCGCGCGAAGTGGTCCACACCCGAGTTCCTTTCAGCGAACGCGGTGGATATCCGGCAGATCGGCGATCCCGTGCTGCACGCGCCCTCGAAAAAGCCGCGCCTCGGCCGGCCTGAGCTCGAGGCGCTCGTCGCGCGCATGTTTGCCTCGATGGTCGTCGCGCATGGCATCGGCATCGCCGCGCCGCAGATCGGCGTGCCGCTTCGCGTCGCGATCATGGACGTCGACGAGGCGGGCATCGTTGCGCTCGAGCCGACGATCGAGTGGACCAGTGAAGAGAAGGACGAGACGAGCGAAGGCTGCCTCTCGGTCCGGGGCCTCTATGGGATGCTCGAGCGCCCGATGGCGGTGCGCCTCGTCGCGAACGATCTCGCCGGAAAGCGCTTCACGGCAGTGGGCGACGAGTTCGGTGCCCAGTGCATTCTCCACGAGACCGATCATCTGAACGGCATCCTGTACGTCGATCGGCTCCGATCCCGTGAGGACCTCCACACGGTCGAGCCCGAAGAGGAGGAACGGGTTTCCGCCTAGCACAGCGCGCTCTGTTCCTGGGCACGCCTGCGTTCGCCGTTCCCTCGCTGGAGGCGCTCGCCCGTCTCGCTGAGGACGGGGTCATCCAGGTCGTGGGAGTGGTGACGCAGCCCGACCGTCCCGCCTCGCGCGGCGTGGTGCGCGAGCCCGCGGTGAAGGATGCTGCGCGCGCGCTGGGATTCGCGGTGCGGCAGCCGGCGCGTCTCGACGAGAAGGAAATCGCGGCGCTTCTCGCGCTCCGTCCCGAGCTCCTCGTGTGGTCGGCGTACGGGAACAAGATCCCGAAATCGCTGCTCGGCGCGGTGAGCGGGCGCGCGCTCAACGTCCATGCGTCGCTTCTTCCCAGGTGGCGCGGCGCCGCGCCGATCGCGCACGCCATCCTCGCGGGGGACAAAGAGACCGGCGTCACGCTGATGGAGGGAACCGCCGAGCTCGACGCCGGGCCGATCCTCGCGGAGACCCGGACGAAGATCGGCGACGAGACCAAAGGCGAGCTCGAGGAGCGTCTCGCCAAGCTAGGCGGCGAGCTGCTCGAGCGCGAGGTGGCCCGCTACCTCGCGGGAAAGCTGGTGCGGCGGCCGCAGGACGTCAAACGGGTAACTCTTGCGCCGAAGCTCGACCCAGCCGCGGGGGAGCTCGACTTCGCCCGGCCGGCGGAGGAGCTCGTGCGCAGAGTGCGCGCCTACACGCCGGACCCGGGCGCGTTCGTAACACTCCGCAGTCAGCGGATCGGCGTGCTCCGCGCGTCGATCGCCGGCTTACCAGGGACGGCGCACGGAACGTTCGAAATCCGTGCTGGAGCGCCGCAGGTCGCGGCGGGCGCCGGATGGCTGCGGCTCGATGAGGTCAAGCCCGCGGGCAAGCGAGCGATGAGCGGAGCCGACTGGGCGCGCGGTCTACGCGACGTACGGCCCGACGAGCGCGTTCCATCATGAGGCGATGAACAGGTCAAGGCTCGAAGGCGCCGGAGCGACAGTGGCACGCGAACAGCCGGCGGTCAGCGAGCTCACGCGAGAGCAGCTCGTCGTGTGGCTCGACAAACGCGGCGAGCCGCCGTACCGCGCGAAACAGATCCGGCGTCACGCGACGCACGGCACCGAGAACGGCTTCGACGAGCTGACCGATCTGCCGAAATCCCTTCGCGACGGGCTCGCGCAGTCGTTTCGGTGGTCGTCCGTCAAGGCGGTTCGCGAAGAGGCGAGCGCGGATCGTGAAACGCGCAAGGCGCTCCTCGAGCTCCGCGACGGGCACCACATCGAGAGCGTGCTCATGCCCCATCACGGCGCGCGCAACGCGGTCTGCGTTTCGACGCAGGCCGGCTGCCCCATGGCCTGCGCGTTCTGCGCGACCGGCGAAATGGGTCTGGTCCGGAATCTCACGGCGGGCGAGATCGTCGACCAGATCCGGCACTGGCAGCGCGAGCTCGCGCCGAGCGGCGAGCGTGTCTCTCACGTCGTCTATATGGGGATGGGCGAGCCGTTCAACAACTACGACGCCACGCTCGCGTCGGTGCGCTCGCTGATCGATCCCGAGGAGTTCGGGATCAGTCCGCGGCGTCTGACGATCTCGACGTGCGGGGTTGTGCCGGGGATCGACGCGCTCGGCGGCGAAGGCCTGCCCATCAACCTCGCGGTCTCGCTTCACGCTCCGGATGATCCGACGCGCGCGCGGATCATGCCGATCAACAGGAAGTGGGGCGTCGAGGACGTCCTCGCCGCCGCCGCGCGCTACGTGAAGCGGACGAAGCGGCGGGTCACGTTCGAGTACGTCTTGCTCGCCGGCGTGAACGATTCCGTGGAAACGGCGCGATCCCTCGCCGCGGCGATCACGCGCCACGGGCCGACCAAGGACGCGCACGTGAACCTCATTCCGTACAACCCGGGCGCAGGCGGCTTCAAGCGACCGTCCGTCGAACGGATGGAGGCCTTCACGAAGGTGCTCCAGGAGAAGGGCATCGCCGCGACACTCCGGATCAGCAAGGGCCAGGACATCGCCGCGGGCTGCGGTCAGCTGAAGGTCGCGGAAGGAAAAGCAGCCGGCTCGGGGTGAGAGCGCCGAGTCATGGGATGGCGCCTGTTCGACTGCCATCGATGGGGTTGGCGGTCACGTAGTCCGAGGCCGCGCGCACGCCCGGGATCGGCGAGAAGACGAGCAGGAGGATGGAGAGCGCCATGCCCGCCCATCCGATCGCGATCGCGCCGCGCGCACCGATCTGCTCCGCGACGAACGCGGCCACGAGAGCACCGAGCGGATAGGCGAGACCGTGAGCGACCACGTCGAGCGTCGCGTTCACGCGACCGAGGACGCGGTCGGGGATGACGCCCTGGATCAGCGAACGCTCCGCCACGCCCTCGATCGTTTGCAGGCCATCGCCGATGAGCTGTGGGAGGAAGACCATGAGGGTAGCCAGCGCGACCGGCCCCTGGGCCAGCGGCGTGAGCACGCCGAGCATCGAAGCAGCGATGGCCGTGCCAACGAGCGCGCGGCCGATGCCCACCCGGTTGACGACGCGAGATGCGAACAGGGATCCGACGAGGGACCCGACGCCTCCGGCCGAGATGACGATGCCCAGCAGGAATGGATCGAGGTGCAGCTCGCGGAGCAGGTAGATCGAATAGAGCACGCCATAGAACGCGCCGAAGACATGGGCGGGCACCGAGCGCGCGGCCAGCGGAAAAATGATCGCGTGACGGCGCACGATGCGGAGTCCTTCGCCGATCTCGTGCACGATCCGCGTCGTCGTTTCGCGCGGAGGTCGGGGTGGCTCCGGGGCGCGGATCAATAGGAGGCTCACCGCCGATACGACGAACGACACGGCGTCGACAAGGATCGCGAACGGAGCGCTCACGATTTGCACGAGCGCACCCGCGAAACCGGGACCGCCGATCTCCGCGATCGACGAGCTCGTCGCGAGCCTGCTGTTGCCTTCGACGAGACGATCGCGGCCGATCAGCGTCGGGACGTATGCGGGGTATGCGGCGTCGAAGAGTGCACCAAGGCACGCTTCGATGAACATGACGACGTAGAGCTGTTCGATCCGCAAAGCGCCGAGCGCGTACGCCCCTGGGATGGAAAGCAGCAACAGGGCGCGGATGAGATCGTCCCAGATGAGCAGCGGACGTCGCCGCAGCCGGTCGACCCACGCACCCGCGATCAGACCGACCAGCAGAACGCCGAGACTCGTCACGATGACGAGCACCGCGAGCTCCCATGGGCCCGCGCCCAGGACCAGGAGGGCGACGAGCGGTACGGCGGTCCTGGTGACGACCGAACCCAGCTCGGATACGGTCTGGCCGATCCAGAGCTTGCGGAAATCTTCGTGCTGCCAGAGGGATCGCGTTTGCACGACGGTGGGAGAGTACCGTCGCGCCGAGGCTCGTTCTAGCGGCGAGCCCGCTCCTTCTTCTTCGCCATGCGCGCGTCCTTCGTCTGCGTGCGACGGCAGCGCGTGCACACGAGGAGCTTGACGCCGTTGATGACGGCGGGGTGCAGGTTCGCGTCGAAACGACGGTGCGTGTGCACCTTCGAGTGGCTGACGTTGTATCCGTAGGCGGCGGTCTTGCCGCAGATCGCGCAGGCGCGTGGCATCGCAGGAGGTCTCCTTCAGGGGAAGTGAACCCAAATGTTACAGTCGCGACCATCGTTAGGCAATTCGATGGCGCTGCGCTGCTGCGCGCGCTTGAGGCCGCGACGGCGCGTCTTGAGGCGGGTGCGGACGAAGTAAACGCGCTCAACGTCTACCCGGTGCCGGACGGCGACACCGGCACGAACATGCTGCACACCATGCGCGCCGCGGTGAAGCACGCGCGCGACGCCGAGCCGACGATCGACAAGGTGAGCGCCGCCGCAGCGTACGGCGCGCTCATGGGCGCGCGCGGGAACAGCGGCGTGATCCTCTCGCAGGTCATCCGCGGTCTGAAGGAAGCATTCGCAGGCAAAGAGATCGCCGGAGTGGCGGACGTTCGGCGGGCGGCCGAGCTGGCGCGGAAATATGCCCACGAGGCCGTGAGCGCGCCGGCGCCTGGAACGATCTTGAACCTCACGGCGTCCTTCGAGAAGTCGGCCGCGGCTCCAGCCGACGACGTCGTCGAGATGTTCCATCGCATCGCGACCGACGCCCAGGCCACCGTGAAGCGCACGCGCGACGAGAACCCCACGAATCGCGCCGCCGGCGTCGTCGACGCGGGCGCGCGCGGACTGCAGCTCATCCTCGAAGGCGTGCTGTCGAGCTTCACCGGCAAGGAGATCCCGCTCGATCGCATGGCGCCGGCCGAGCGCCCCGCGGCCTCAGCGGCGACCGTGTCGGAGGCGCCGTCGTGGGAGGGCGCGTACGACGTCCAGTTCCTCGTTCAAAATCCGTCGCGCGCTGTCGCCGCGGTGCGCGAGGAGATGCTCAAGTTCGGCGCCGACTGCGTTCTCGTCGTCGGTGACGAACAGCTCCTCAAGGTCCACGTGCACACGCTCCAGCCAGACCAGATCGTCCGCATCGGGCTCACGGCGGGGCGCATCGCCGACGTGGTCGTGGAGGACCTCGACGCCATGACGGCGGAGCACGAGCGGGCGACGGGGATCGTCGTCGAATCCGCGCCGCGTGCGCCGACGGCGGCGGTGGGAGTCGTCGCGGTCGTTCCGGGCGAAGGCTTCGCGAAGGTCGCGCGGTCGCTCGGCGCCTCGGTGCTCCGCGGCGGTCCGACGATGAACCCGTCGACCGAAGAGCTCCTCGCCGCGATTACCGCGGCGAATGCGAAGACCGTGGTTGTGCTGCCGAACGACAAGAACGTGATCCTCGCCGCCCAGCAGGCCGCGAAGGTCTCGAGCGCGACCGTCTACGTCGTGCCGACCCGGAACGTCGCGCAAGGGATGGCCGCGCTCGTGGCGTTCGACCCCGCGAAGCAACCTGCCGAGGTCGTGAAGGTCATGGCCGAGGTCGCGGACCGCGCGCACGGCATCGAGGTGACGCGCGCGGTGCGCGACGCGACGATCGACGGCGAGCGGGTCCGCAAGGGTGAGGCCATGGCGCTCCTCGACGGCCGCGTCGTCGCGCACGGAGAGGACGAGGTGACGGCGCTCTGCGACGCCGCGAGGCGGCTCACGAGATCGGAGATCTTCACCCTCTACAGCGGCGAGGACGTGGACGAGGCTCGCCTGCAGCACGCCGCGCAGCGCCTACGCGCCGCCTGTCCCCAGGTTTCGGTGGAGGTGGCCCACGGCGGCCAGCCGCATTATCCCTTCATCGTCGCAGCGGAGTAGTCCTCAGGCCCATCGGGTCCCTGACGACCGGGGCGGGTCCTGTCTCGGCTCCGGGATCGCTCGCTCCGCGCACCCTCCCCGCCATTGCAGCGCGCTCTGCGCGCTGCCGGCGGGTCCCCGGGGCACCCGCGCGTCGCGAGCGACTCCCTGCGCCGTGCCACCCGCCCCGCCAGTTGTCGGGCTCTTGTAGGACCATCGAATCCTTGCATATTTAGCGAATTAGCTAAATACTTCGCGCGTGGGAAACGCCGCTCGAGTCTTCCGGGCGCTCGCCGACCCGACGAGGCGCCAGATGCTCGAGGAGCTCAAAGGCGGTGAGCTCGCCGCGGGCGAGATCGGCGCACGCTTCGCGATATCCGCTCCGTCGATCTCGCGGCACCTCGCCATCCTCAAGGCGGCCGAGCTCGTCACCGAGCGGCGGGACGGGAATCGCATCCTCTACCGGCTCGAGCCGGCGACGCTAATCGGGAGCCTCAACGCCTATCTCAGCGCCGTCTGCCCGACACAGGTCCGGCAACGCCGACGCATCGCGGCGAGGCGTTCATGAAGGTCGCGGTCACCGGCGGGACCGGCTTCGTCGGGCGGCATCTCGCGCGGGCGCTTCTCGGGGATCGGCACGACGTCGTGCTCGTCGCCCGCGGCGTCGATAAACGCGACCCCTCGATCCTCGGATCCGGAGCAACGTTTGTCGCGGCGTCGACCGAAGACAGCGCGTTACTCCAAGAGGCCTTCGCCGGGTGCGATGCGGTCGCGCATTTTGCGGGGATCAACCGCGAGATCGCATCGCAGACCTACGAACGCGTGCACGTTCGCGGCACCGGGGCCGTGGTCGACGCGGCGCGGGCCACGGGCGTCCGCAAGATCGTGTACCTGAGCTTCCTGCGCGCCCGTCCGAGCTGCGGATCGGCGTACCACGAATCCAAATGGGCGGCCGAGGAGATCGTCCGAGCGTCGGGCCTCGACTACACGATCCTGAAGTCGGGCGTCATCTATGGGCGAGGCGATCACCTGCTCGATCATGTGAGCCGCGCCCTTTACACGTTCCCGTTCTTCCCGCTCGTCGGTTTTCGTCCGACACGGCTGCGGCCGGTCTTCGTCGGCGACGTCGTGAGGCTTGCCCAGTCCGCGCTCATCGACCCGCGCCTGTCGCGGCGCACGATCTCGGTGCTCGGACCGGAGGAGCTTGCCGCGGGCGACGCGATCCGCCGCATCGCGACCGCGGTCGGACGGACCGTTCCGGTCGTTCCAGCGCCGGTGGTCTTCCACCGCGGCCTGGCGTGGCTCTTCGAGCGCACGATGACCGTCCCTCTTGTCGCGACGGCGCAGGTACGAATCCTTTCGGAAAGCGTCACCGAGGCGCTTCCGTTCGCAGACGCGCCGCCTGCCGACCTCGCGCCGGCGACGACGTTCTCGGTAGAGCGGATCCGCGCGGAGCTGCCGCCGGCTGGACCCTTCGGCCTGCGCGACCTCCGCCTGTTCCAGCGCTGACGGCCTCGCGGCGGCATGCTTGGGACGTGACGCCGACCGCAGCCCGCGCTAGAGCGACTCTGCCGCCGACGACCTCGCTCGACCTTCCGGTCACGCGCGTCGCCGGCATCGGCAGTGAGTCCGCGAAGCTCCTGGAGCGGATGAATATCCACACGATCGGGGATCTCCTGTGGCACCTGCCCTCGCGGTTCGACGACTTCTCCAAGTTCGTTCCGCTTCGGCGGCTCCTGCCGAACGCGACCCAGACGGCCGTCGCGACGCTCGGGCGCATCTCGCAGCGGCGCACCGCCACGGGGAAGCTCATGACCGAGGCCGAGCTCGCCGAGGAGGACGGCACGCCCACCGACGTGCGCGCGACGTGGTTCGGTCGCGCGTTCGTGAAGGAGACCCACCGCGAGGGCGAGCGTGTGCGGATCTCGGGGAAGGTCAGGTTTTTCGGGCGCACGCTTCAGTTCAGCCAGCCGACGCTCGAGCGCGCGGACGCGGAGGCCGTGCACACCGGGCGTCTCGTCCCGATCTATCCGCTGACCGAGGGCATCAAGCCTGGTCAGATGCGACGCTGGCTGCACACCGCCATCGAGGGCGGCACCCATCGGACCGGCCTCGTGAGCGAGGTGCCCGAGCCGCTCGCGCCGGCGATTCGCGAGCGCCACCACCTGCCCGACATCGCCTCGGCGCTTCGGCAGGTCCACTTTCCCGACGATGTGGAGCGCCTGTTCGCGGCGCGGCGCAGGCTCGCGTTCGATGAGCTCCTGGTACTGCAGCTCGCGCTCGCGCAACGGCGCGCGCGCTGGACCGCGCAGGCGTCGGCGTTGCCGCTGTCCGTTCCCGAAGAGGAGCTTTCGCGATGGATCGCCGAGCTGCCCTTCGCGCTCACCGGCGCGCAGCGGCGTTCGTTCGAGCAGATCCGGGCGGATCTCGGAAAGCGCGTACCGATGTCGCGCCTGCTCGAGGGCGACGTCGGGTCCGGAAAGACGGTCGTTGCGGCGCTCGCGGCTCGCATCGCTACGGCGTCGCGCGCTCAGAGCGCGCTGATGGCGCCGACGGAGCTTCTCGCGGAGCAGCACGCCCGATCGCTCGCCGCGCTCTTCGCGAACGGCGGTCCGAAGCACGCGCTTCTCACGTCGAGCGTCACCGGCGACCGCCGGCGAGAGATTCTCGCCGGGCTCGCCGACGGCTCCATCGACGTCGCGGTCGGGACGCACGCGCTCGTCGAGGAGCACGTCACGTTCAAGCGGCTCGGTCTCGCTGTCGTCGACGAGCAGCACCGCTTCGGCGTTCGCCAGCGCGCGACATTTCGCGAGAAGGGCACCGGAACCGATCCACACCTGTTGTTGACCACGGCGACGCCGATCCCGCAGACGCTGAATCAGACGATCTACCGCGACCTCGACATCTCCGTGATCGACGAGCTCCCCGCCGGTAGAAAGGAGATCGTCACCCACGTGCGAACTCCTGAGCAGCTCCCCGCGGTCTGGGAGGGCGTCCGCCTCGCCGTGAAGCGTGGCCAGCAGGCGTTCGTCGTCACGCCCCGTATCGACCCAGCGGAGGACGGAGGCGACGACGTCCCCAGCGCGATCGCGACCGAAAAGGATCTGCGGCAGGAAGAGCTTCGCGGTCTCCGGGTCGCGCTGATGCACGGCCGCATGCCCGCGAAAGAGCGGGACGCCGTCATGCGACGGTTCGCCGATCGCGAGATCGACGTGCTGGTGGCCACCACAGTGGTCGAGGTGGGCATAGACATCCCGAACGCGACGGTCATGGTCGTCCTCGGCGCCGAGCGGTTCGGTCTCGCGCAGCTCCACCAGCTCCGCGGGCGCATCGGCCGCGGATCGGAGCGCTCGTACTGCGTCCTCGTGTCCGACGCGTCGGATTCCGAGCGGCTCGCCGCGATGACGGCGAAGAAGCGCGACGAGAGCGGCCGCGAAGTGCCGCTCGGCGGGTTCGACCTCGCCAAACGCGATCTGGCGATCCGCGGGGCGGGGGAGTTCCTTGGTGTGCGCCAATCCGGGGTACCCGAACTGCGCATCGTCGACCTCGCCGACGTCGATCCGGAACTCATCAGCGAAACTGCGGCGGAAGCGGATCACATTCTCGCCGGCGATGCGGCCCTCGAGCGATCCGAGCACGCCGAGCTGTCGCGAGCCGTCGACCAGCTCTGGCGTCGCTACGCGCTCGCCTGATGCGGGTGATCGCAGGGGAGGCCAAGGGCCGGACCCTGATCGTGCCGCGTGGCGGCGGCACGCGCTCGGCCACGGATCGAATCCGCGAGACGCTGTTCGCGATCGTCGAGCCCGAGCTCGAAGGTGCGCGCGTCCTCGACCTCTTCGCCGGGGCTGGGACCCTGGGCATCGAGGCACTGTCCCGCGGGGCCGCGCGCGCGACGTTCGTCGAGCGAAGCGCGGAGGCGGTCAAGGCGCTCCGTCGAAATCTCGCCGCGACCAATTTCGGCGAGCGGTCCGAGGTTGTCGTGGCGAACGTCATCGCTTACCTCGACTCGCGTCCGCGAGGTCCCTTCGACGTCGCGTTCTGCGATCCGCCGTTCGCAGACGTTGGAATAGCCGAGGCGACCCTGGGTCACGAGGCGCTGCGATCCGCGGTCGCACCGGGCGGCCTCGTCATTGCGCGCGCGCATGGCAAGCATGTGCCCGTGGTGCCCGCGTCTGCGCACATAGCGCGGATCAAGGAGATCGGTGAGGAGAAGCTCCTATTCCTGCGGTACATTGACGCCGCTGCGGGAGGGTGACGTGGACATACAGTTCCTGGTCGAGCGCCTCGAGGCCCTCGTGGTCAATGGAAGCAAGATCCCACTGACCGGCCAGGTCAGATTGGATCAGGCCGCTGTCCTCGACCTCATCGATCAGCTCCGCGTAGCGATCCCCGAAGAGGTCAAGCAGGCGCGCCGCATCAATCAGGAGAGCGATCGCGTGCTGTCGAAGGCCCGCGAGGAGGCCGAGCAGATCATCGGGGCCGCCCAGGAGCAGGCAGCGCTCTTGCTCCAGGACCAATCCATCCTGCGGGAGGCCGAGACCCGCTCCCAGGACGTCCTCGACCGGGCGCAGGTGAAGGCGGAAGAGACCATGCACGGGGCGGATCAGTACGCCGCGGACGTGCTCGTGCGCCTCGAGAGCGACCTGGTCAAGACGCTCTCGGTAATAAAGAAGAGCCTCGAGGTGTTAGAGGAGCGACGAGCAGCGCCGACGGAGGGCTAGACCCACATGAAGATCAATGTCGCACCGCTGCTGAAGCAGCCGGTCGGCACGCAGGCCGAATACGAAGTAAGCGAATCGCCGATCGACCCCCGCGGCGAGAACGCCGGCCTCACCGAGGCGGGGGCAACGAGCATCGAGGCCGACATCGTCGCGACTCACACCAATCCCGGTGCGTACCTGGAGGGCGATGCGCGGGCGACGATCGCCGAGCAATGCAGCCGCTGCCTCCGCGCGATCGAGACGCCGGTGGAGGCGCACTTCGCCGAGCAGTACTATTCGACGATCGACGTGGTGAGCGGCGACGCGAAGGAGGCCCCGCCGCCGGACGCGAAGCGAATCAGCAGCGACTTCAAGATCGACTTAACGCCCCTTCTACGGGAGGAGATCATCCTCGCGACGCCGCTCGCGCCGCTCTGCAGACCGGACTGCAAGGGGCTCTGTTTGGTGTGCGGGCGGGATCTCAACGAGGAGCCGCACGATCACGACGCGCCGGTGGATGAGCGCTGGACCAAATTGAGCAAGCTCAAGGAGTTCCACCCGGAGCGCTAACTAACGGCCGGTGATCGTGTGCCACACACCTTCGACCGCGCCGAATGCGCTGAACTGATCCAGAAAGCGGTCGACGTGAAGGAAGTACTCCTGCGCCTCCTTCGCGATCAGCAGGATCACGAGCGCGACGCCGGCTTGCGGTGTGGTCAATGCGCGGTCAGGCCGGTAGTGGCGTCGAGCGGCGACCGCCACGAACCAGAACTCGAAGACATTCGGGAAGAGCAGCAACAGCGCGCGCTGGCCGGTGATCTCGAATGCGACCTCGCCGATCATGCGGTACGCGAACAGCACCAGGGCGATGACGCGCTCGAGCCCCGACCAGCGCAGGGCGACGATCACGAACGTCGCGATGTACGCGAGATCGCAGAGCTTGTCGAGACGCTGGTAGTCGGAGATGCCGCCGATGGCGTCCATCAGGAAGAGATCGGCGAAGTCGGCGACAAGCGCGATGAGCGCTCCCGCGAATGGCCAGCGCAGGGTTGGGAGCGCGCTCGCCACCCGAAAAGCGACGAAGACCGCGACCTGCCACGTCGGTTCGATCATTCCGCCCGCTAGAATCATCGAAACCCCCTACGAGGAGAACGCTTTGGCAGGCCAACCCAAGAAACGGATACCGCGCGCGGCGCAGGGCGAACGCCGCAGCCATCTCGCGTTGCGCGCGATGAACCTCGTTCCGTGTCCGCAGTGCAAGAACCCCAAGCCGCCGCACCAGGCCTGCCCGCATTGCGGGATGTTCCGCGGCCGCCAGGTCATTCCGATCAAGGCCACTCGGACGCCGGCCTAAGTACGGCCGCGCTCTGATGAAGATCGCCGTCGACGCGATGGGCGGCGACCACGCCCCGGACGAGATCGTCCGGGGCGCTTTGTTGTATCGGAAAGAGGGCGGTCCATCGGACCTCGTGCTCGTCGGGCGCGAGGACCAGATCCGCAAGGCCCTCGGTGCGGATGTACCGCCGGGGATCACGATCCGCGCGGCGCAGGACGTCGTCGGAATGGACGAGCATCCGGCGACCGCGCTCCGGCGCCGCGCCGATACGTCGATCGGCGTCGCCACCGCGATGGTCAAGCACGGGGAGGCCGACGCGGTGGTTTCGGCCGGCAACACCGGAGCCACAATGGCCGCGGCGCTACTCGTCCTCGGCCGCATCCGCGGGATCGACCGTCCGGCGCTCTGCGGGATGTTGCCGACCGCTAAGGGAAAGCCGGCGTGCCTGCTCGACGCGGGCGCGACGATGGATGCGGACGAGCACAACATCCTCCAATTCGCGCGCATGGCGACTCGCTTCATGGAGAAGATCCACGGTGTCGATCGGCCGTCCGTCGGACTCATCAACGTCGGCGAGGAGCCCGAGAAGGGCGGACGCATGCAGCTCGCCGCGCACGCGCTGCTCGAGGGCGCCGAGGATCTGAACTTCTACGGAAACATCGAGGGCCGCGACGTGACGCGCGGCATCACCGACATCTGCGTCACCGACGGCTTCACCGGGAACGTTCTCGCGAAGGGCATGGAAGGCGTCGTCGACGTGTTCGTCGAAGGGAT
>VBIZ01000154.1 GCA_005880575.1 Chloroflexota bacterium
CGCAGCCGACTTCCGCAAGCTCCAGTCGCCGTTGATGGGGGCGGCCGCCTGATGGCGGTCGCCACGCGCTACGAAGTCGTCGTCGGCCTCGAGGTCCATGCCCAGGTGCTGACGCAGAGCAAGATGTTCTGCGGGTGCTCGACCGACTATCTGGTGGCGCCGCCCAACGCCAACACCTGCCCCGTCTGCCTCGGGCTCCCCGGATCGCTCCCCGTGATCAACCGGCGGGCGGTCGAGGCGACCATCCGCACCGCACTCGCTCTCAATTGCGAGATTCCTGAGTTCTCGAAGTTCGACCGCAAGAACTACTTCTATCCCGATCTGCCCAAGGGCTACCAGATTTCGCAATACGATTTGCCGTTCAGCCGTAACGGCCGCCTCGAGTTCGACGTGAAAGGCGAGGCCCGGCGCTGCGGCATCACCCGCGTCCATCTCGAAGAAGACACCGGTAAGCTTCAGCACGAAGGGGCGATCGAGCAAGCGCAATCCTCGCTCGTCAACTTCAACCGGGCCGGCGTGCCCCTGATGGAGATCGTCTCCGAGCCAGATCTGCGCAGCGCCGACGAGGCGCGCGAGTACGTCATGCGCCTGCGCGCGATCCTGCAGTACATCGGCGTCAACAACGGCGATATGGAGTCAGGCCAGCTTCGCTGCGACGCCAATGTGTCGCTCCGGCCCATGGGCCAGGCCGAGTTCGGCACCAAGGTCGAGGTCAAGAACATGAACTCCTTCCGGGCGATCCACCGCGCGATCGAGTACGAGGTCGAGCGCCAGACGGAAGTCCTGGAGGCGGGTGGCCGGCTGGTCCAGGAAACGCGTGGTTGGAACGATACGCGCGGACTGACGGTCTCGCAACGCACCAAGGAGTTCGCCGAAGACTATCGCTACTTCCCGGAGCCCGACCTGCCCCCCCTCGAAGTCAGTCGCGAGTGGGTGGCCGAAATCCGGTCTACCCTCCCGGAGCTACCGGCGGCGCGGCGGGAGCGTTTGATCGCGGACCTCGGCCTCACTCCTTATGACGCCTCGGTGCTCACATCCTCCAAGCCGATGACCGAGTACTTCGAGGAGATGGTGCGACTAGGCGCTCCGGCGAAAGCGGCGGCGAACTGGATCCTCGGCGACTTCAGCCGCTTCCTCAATGCCGATCACAAAGAGATCGAGGACGCATCGGTCAAGCCGGCGCACCTGCAGCAACTGATCGCGCTGATCGACTCGGGGGTCATAAGCGGCAAGATGGCGAAGCAGACCTTCGAGGCGATGTACCGCTCGGCAGACCCGGAACCCGCGCTTACGGCGGCGAAAGGCTCCAGCCAGATCAGCGGGGACGCCGAGCTGGCCGGCATCGTCGACCAGGTCATCGCCGAAAACGAAAAGTCGGTTGCGGACTTCAAAGCGGGAAAGGCGCAGGCGTTGAAGTTCCTGATCGGTCAGGGGATGAAGCTCTCCAAAGGACGGGCCAACCCGCAACGGCTCGAGGCGCTGCTCAAAGAGAAAATCAGCTAGTGCAACTGACCGTTGGCGAGCTCGCCC
This sequence comes from Chloroflexota bacterium, assembly GCA_005880575.1. Taxonomy (GTDB): domain Bacteria; phylum Chloroflexota; class Limnocylindria; order P2-11E; family P2-11E; genus 3-1-20CM-2-70-9. Next base: position 1,531 of record VBIZ01000154.1, read on the forward strand.
ATGGTGGGGCGGCCCTGGCGCGGGTCGACGGCCGGGTCGTCTTCGTCGAGGGGGCGATCCCCGGCGAAACCGTCGAGGCCGAGATCACCCATCGGCGGAAAGATTTCTGGCGCGCCCAGGCGACGGCCGTCCTTGAGCCGGCGGCCGCTCGCATCGATCCGCCCTGTCCATATTTCAAGGCCGGTTGCGGCGGCTGCCAGTTGCAGTACCTGGCCTATCCGGAGCAACTTGCCCAGAAACGGCAGGTCCTGCATCGCCAGCTCGAACGCGCGCACCTCGAGTTTCCGATCGATCGCATCGATGTCCTGGGGATGGACGACCCGTGGCGCTACCGCCTGCGCGGCGAGTTTCACGTCCTGCGTCGCGGCGGCGCCGTCAGCCTCGGCTTCTATCGAAAGCACACCTACCAGACGTTGCCGATCAACGCCTGCCTGATCCACGCCGAGGTGATCGAACGGGCCCTGCCGGCGTTCGCGCGCGCGGCGGAGGACCCGGCGGCCGGGCGCGTTACGGCCTTGCAGTTCACCTGGGCGCCGGGGACGAGCGACCTGCTCTGGTCGCCGTATCCTCCCGGTTCAGCCGATCCAGGATTTGGGACGCGCGCCGCGGGCTGGGTCCCGGAGCTCAACCTCAACGACGACTCGATCGGCATCGAGGATGCCGGCCGCCACTTTCGCGTCCGGCCCGAGGCGTTCGTCCAGGTCAATTGGCGGCAGCGTGACGGTCTCTACGAACGTGCGGTCGCCTTTGCCCAGCTCAATGGGCGCGATCGGGTCGTCGATGCCTACGCCGGGATCGGCATGCTCACGGCGCGGCTGGCCGATCACGCGAGGGACGTCATCGCGATCGAAGAAAGCCCGTACGCCGTCCGGCTGGGGGAGCTGAACATGCAGCTCAACAGCTGCGGCAACGTCAGCTACCGGCGCGGCCGCGTCGAAGATGCCGCGCCCCTGCTCGAGGGAGACGTCGATGTGCTCGTGCTCGATCCGCCGCGCGCGGGGTGCGCCGAATCGGCGATCGAGGCAATGGCGAATCTGAAGCCACAACGGGTCGTCTACATCTCGTGTGACCCGTCAACGCTGGCTCGAGATGTCAGTCGTTTTTGTGCTGCCGGACGCTATACCCTTGTGGAGGTGGCTTTCGTCGACATGTTCCCCCAGACCTACCACATCGAAGCGGTGGTCAAGCTCGAACGCACCGCATGAGCTTCGTTCACCTCCACACGCACTCTGAGTTCAGCCTGCTCGACGGCGCGAGCCGCATCTCCGAGATGGTCCGTCTGGCGGCCGAAACCGGGATGCCGGCGATCGCACTCACCGACCATGGCGTCCTCTACGGCGCCGTGGATCTCTACCTGCAGGCGAAAGCCGCCGGGATCAACCCCATCATCGGCCAGGAGGTCTATGTCGCCACTCGTTCCCGCCACCAGAAGGAAGGACGGGCCGACCGCGATCCTCATCACCTGATCCTGCTCGTCAAGAACCTGGAGGGCTATCGCAACCTGATCCAGCTCTCCAGCCTGGCGCACCTCGAGGGCTATTACTACAAGCCGCGCATCGACAAGGCATTGCTGGCCGAACATGCGCAGGGGCTGATCGCGCTCTCGAGCTGCCTCGGCGGAGAGGTGGCCAGCCGGCTGCTCGAGGGTGACGAAGCCGGCGCGGAGCAGGTTGCCCTCGAATACCAGCAGATGTTCGGTGAGGATTATTTCCTCGAGATCCAGGACCATGGGATGGAGGAGCAGACCCGCGTCAACGAGGGCCTGGCGCGCCTGTCACAGCGAACCGGGATTCCGTTGGTCGCCACCAACGATTCGCACTACACGCGCAAGGACGACGCCGAGGCCCATGACATCCTGCTCTGTCTGCAGACCGGCACTGTCGTCTCGGATCAAAAGCGCATGCGCTTCCACAACGACGAGTTCTATCTCAAGACGCCGACCGAGATGGCGGAGCGGTTCCGTGAATTCCCGGACGCTGTCGCCAATACGATCAGGATCGCGGAGCGTTGTCACCTCGAGCTCGACACCAAGCCGCTCTTGCCTCGCTTCGAAGTCCCTCAAGGTGAAACCGCGGAGACGTACCTGCGCCGCCTCGCGGAACAGGGCCTGAAGTCACGCTATCCGGAGCTGGGCCAGGTGGTGCGCGATCGCTTCGAGATGGAGTTCGGCGTCATCGAGGCGATGGGCTACGCGCCATATTTCCTGATCGTCAGCGACTTCATCGACTTCGCCCGTCAGAACGGTGTGGCGGTCGGTCCGGGCCGCGGTTCCGCGGCGGGCAGCATCATCTCGTATGCGCTTGGCATCACCACCCTCGATCCGATCCAGCATGGGTTGATCTTCGAGCGCTTCCTCAACCGCGAGCGAATCTCCATGCCGGATATCGACGTCGACTTCGACGATCGGAATCGCGACCGCGTCATCGATTACGTCGGCCAAAAATATGGGCAGGATCACGTGGCGCAGATCATCACCTTCGGCACGATGAAGGCGCGGGCGGTGATCCGCGACGTCGGGCGTGCTCTCGACGTCCCGCTCCGCGAGGTTGACCACCTGGCCAAGCTGGTGCCGCCGACGCTCAACATGACGCTCGACAAGGCGATCCAGATGGTTCCCGAGCTCGCCCAGGCGGAAAAAGATCCTGTGTACGAACGGCTCCTGAAAAACGCGCGCAAGTTGGAGGGCCTAGTTCGCCACGCGTCGACGCATGCCGCCGGCATCGTCATCACGCCCGAACCGTTGCAGCACTATCTGCCGCTGCAGGCCAGCATCACGCGCGGCGACAAGAATGGCCAGGAAAAACGCGCGGTGATGACGCAGTACGAGATGAACGCCGTGCAGAAAATTGGCTTGCTGAAAATGGACTTCCTTGGCCT
>VBIZ01000091.1 GCA_005880575.1 Chloroflexota bacterium
CACGCCTGAAGGCACGTGGACGTTCTCGCATAACCCATTTGCCGGCCCGCTCACCACCGAGGATGCGAAGCTTCTCGATACGGACCCGGGGAAGGCCGTCTCGTCGCAGTACGACCTCGTTGTGGACGGGAACGAGCTCGGTGGCGGCAGCATCCGCATCCACAACCGCGCGATGCAAGAGCGCGCCTTCGAAGTGCTCGGCATCTCGAAAGAGGAGGGAGCCGTGCGGTTCGGCGCGCTCCTGGACGCGCTGGAGTACGGCGCGCCCCCGGAAGGCGGCATCGCCACCGGCATGGATCGGACCGTCATGATCCTCGCGGGTCTCTCAAACGCTCGAGAGACGATCGCCTTTCCGAAGACCCAGACGGGCTACGACCCCCTGCTCGACGCTCCCGCCGCGGCCGATCCGAAGCTGCTTGAGGAGCTCGGGCTGCGCGTGATCCGAAGGCCCAACGATCCCACGTAGCCCGGCGCCCCCCTAATCGAGCGGCTACTTCTTCAGCTCGGTCGATAGCTCCTTGAAGATCTTGAGATCAACCGCCTTGAGCAGGTCGTCGGTGCTCGTCTTGAGAAGCCCCACGTCCGTGAGGAGCGGCGCGTAGAAGCGAACGGCCTTCTCGATGTCGTAGCTCCGCCAGTCCAGCGGGACCATGTTGGCCGCCTCCTTGATGTTCGCGAGCGCCGGCGTACCTCCGAAGAGTCCCTTGTCCGCCGCGATCTTCGCCGCGTCGCTGCGGTCGGCAGTAAGTGTGTCCGCGGTGCGGTAGATCGCGCGCATCGCGCGCTTCGCCGCGATCGGGTTCGCGCGATACCAGGAATCGCTGGCGATGATGAAGCAGCAGTTGTTGCTCTTCCAGGGCTCGTCGTTGACCTGCGAGAAGATCATCTTTCCCTTGTTCGCGGGATTCGTTTTCAACGCAGCTGCCGCGGTCGTGGCCACGAAGATCGCGTCGTCCTTTCCGTCGAGGTAAAGCTGCAGAGGGTTCGCGTCGGCTTGGACCACGAAGTTCACTTCCTTGGGGTCGATGCCGACCTGCTTGGCCACCATTGCGAGCCAGGCGTAGTTCAGGTTGGTAAGGACCTTCGCGGTCACCGTGATCGTCTTGCCCTTGAGGTCCTTCACCGATGCAATTCCCTGCTTCGCCCAGATCTCGTTGCATCCGGTGTGGAGCCCGCCAAGAGCGACGACCTTCGGGCCGCCCTCGACCCCGGCGAAGAACGCGTGCGGAAATGCGTTGCCGATGTTGGCGTTGCCCGCCGTGATCGCCGTGAGCGTGGCGGCGTCGCTGAACTGCACGTCGGTGAAACCCTCTTCGCGTAGGAACTTCTCGGCTCCGAAGATCGCGCTGTCGCAGGCACCAGCCGTGAGCTTGATCGTCGTCGTCTCAGGCGGCCCAAGCGTGGCGGTCGCTGTTGGAGCTGACGAGCCTGTCGGCGCGCAGGCAGCGAGAAACGGTCCCGCGGTCAAGACGGCCGCGGCGCCCACGCCGCGACGCAGGAACTCACGTCGTGTGTCCATCGAAGAAACCTCCCCCAAAAACGCGGGGCGATCATGCGCGTGACCTCTCCCTCCCGCAAGGGTTAACTGCCAGGCTGGGTGCCCTGGGCCGGGTCGGGACCGCGCAGCCCTTAGTGCCCAGCGAACCTCGAAGCCAAGGGCGCGCGCAGCCTTCGCCTGATCGCCATTACGGGTGAGGAAGACCAACTTGTTCACGTGTCGACGACGGCTTGTAACGTCGGGACGTCTCCATGCCGGATTGCCAGTCCGATCGGACTTCGGTCGGGGGTAGGCGTCAGTGCGAGCGCCGCGATCGTTGCCTGGAATTGCACGTCTCGATCGTTGAAGCTGCTGGAGACCACGTCCGCTTCGTGCGCGGCGCTCTCGATTTGCCTGCGGGTGAAGCGTTCCCGCGTTTCGTTGTCCCACGCCCATCCCAGGGCCAGGAGCGGGGCCGCGACGAGAAAGGCGACCGCAGTAACGAGCAGATTCGGATCGTGGTTCTAATGCGGTCACCAAACGCGGCAGACCTTGTATCGGAGCGACATAGAATTTCATTGATGGAACGCGTGTATCTCGACCACGCCGCGACGACGCCGGTCGACAGCGAGGTCGCCGAGGCAATGGCCCGGATCTTGAGCGAAACGCACGGCAATCCCTCGAGCATTTACGCCGAGGGCCGGGCCGCGCGTTCCGCGGTTGACCGCGCCCGCGACGAGGTCGCGGCGGCGATCAACGCCGACCCGAGCGAGATCGTGTTCACGAGCGGCGGCACCGAGGCCGACAACCTCGCGCTGCGCGGCACCCTGAGGGCACGCCGCGACGAGCGCGACGGCCTCGTCACGACCGCCATCGAGCACCACGCGGTCATCGACACCGCGCGGGATCTTGAGCGCCACGACGGCGCGCGTCTCGGCGTCGTCGGAGTGGATCGGTATGGCGTCGTCGACCCCGAGGCGATCCGCGACGCGATCGACGAGCGCACTTCTCTCGTGTCGGTGATGCACGCGAACAACGAGATCGGCACGATCGAGCCGATCGCGAAGATCGGCGCGATCTGCCGGCATGAGGGTGTGACGTTCCACAGCGACGCGGTGCAGACCGTCGGCGCGCTCGAGATCGACGTGCGTGAAATCCCCGTCGACTTGCTCTCGATCAACGCGCACAAGTTCTATGGGCCGAAAGGCGTCGGCGCTCTGTACGTCCGGCGCGGGACGCGGGTCGCGACGATGCAGACGGGCGGAGGCCAGGAGAAAGGCCGGCGCACCGGGACCGAGAACGTGGCTGGGGTCGTCGGCCTCGGTGTCGCGATGCGGATCGCGCGCGAGCGTCGCGCGACCGAGTCGCCGCGGCAGTCGGAGCTTCGCGACCGGGTCATCGCCGGCGTGCGGGCGCGCGTTCCCGGCGCGGTCCTGAACGGCCATCCGACGCAGCGCCTGCCGAACAACGCCTCGTTCTGTATCCCGGGTACGGACGGAGAGTCGCTCATCGTGGCACTCGACCTCGAGGGCTTTGCCGTGTCGAGCGGTTCGGCCTGCACGTCTGGCGAGACGGAGCCATCGCAGGTTCTTCTGGCCCTCGGCATGGACAGGGAGCTCGCCAAAGGCTCGTTGCGCGTCACCGTGGGCCGCTCGACAACGGCCTCTCAAGTCGACCGGTTCGTCGACGCGCTCTCGCGCGTCGTGGCTCGACTGCGCGAGTCCGCCGCGGTGGCGGTTTGACCCGCGGCTTCGGGAGCGACACCAATCCCGGCGATGGCGACCGCGTGAAGATCGCAGTGGATCTCGAAGGTGGCGTCGTCATGGAGGCTCGCGTCAGCGGAAACGGCTGCGAGGTTTCGACAAAGGCCTCGTCGGCCCTGGCGCGGCTCGTGCGCGGTCGCGCTCGCACCGAAGCGCTTGCGATCAGCGTCTCCGACATCACCGATCAGATCGGCCCGGTGGACGAAGAGCGAGAGCGCTGCGTTCTCACGGCGATCGGCGCTCTCCATGCCGCGATCGTCGACGCGCACCTGAAGGCGATCGCATGAGTCGAGTCTTCGTCGCGATGAGCGGCGGCGTGGATTCGTCGGTGGCGGCGGCGATTCTTGCCGACCGCGGCGAGGATGTCGTCGGGGTATGGATGCGCCTCGTGCCGTCGGGCGGCGACGTCGACGCGCCGCGCTGTTGCGGAACGGACGAAGCGGGGGAGGACGCGCGCCGCGCCGCGGCCGCGCTTGGCATCCCGTTCTATGCGCTCGACTACGCCGACGTGTTCGGTGAAAAGGTCGTCGATCGGTTCGTCGACGCGTACGCGGGCGGCGAGACGCCGAATCCGTGTGTCTCGTGCAACCAGCATGTGAAGTTCGACGCGCTTCTGCACGACGTCGTGCGCAAGTTCGGCGGCGACCGGCTCGCGACCGGCCACTACGTTCGCGCGACGACCGGTCGCGACGGCCGTCGACAGCTGCTGCGCGCGCGCGACGCGTCGAAGGACCAGTCCTACGCGCTGTACATGCTCGGCCAACGCGAGCTCGCGCGACTCGAGTTCCCGATCGGGGAGCTGCGTGACAAGTCCGAGACGCGCGCGATCGCGGCCCGCTTCGGACTCGCGACGGCGACGAAGGCCGAGAGCATGGACATCTGTTTCGCGCCCGGCGACTACCGCGAGCTCGTGCGCGATCGCGCACCCGAAGCGTTCGTACCGGGGCCTGTCGAGCGGACCGACGGCACGGTCGTCGGAACGCACGCGGGCATCGGCGCGCTCACCGTCGGCCAGCGGACGGGTGTGGGGGTGGCGACCGGCGAGCGCCTGTACGTGCTGCACCTCGACACCGAGAGGCGCGCGGCGGTCGTCGGCACGCGTGCCGAGATCGCACGGCGCACGTATGCCCTGACCGACGTCACCTTCGTCGCGGGCGACCCGCCGTCATCCCGCTTTGCGACGAACGTCGTCCTGCGGTACCGCGGCATCCCACTTGCCGGTTACGTCGACGTGGACCGAAGCCACGCGACGCTTGACCTCGAAGCCCCCGCCCTCGTGGCGCCGGGGCAGGCCGCCGTCTTCTACGACGGCGACGAGGTCATCGGGGGCGGCGTCGTAGCACGGTCGACGCTCTAAACCCGTGCGCGCGCTCTCCCGCATCGCGGCGGCGGCCGTAGCCGGCGCCGCGCTGTATTTCGCCGGGATCGTCAACAGCATCATCCTGACGCACCCCGGACGCGGTGGCGTCGCCGTCGTCGTCATCGCGATCGCGCTCGCGATGGCCCTTCTTCTTGCAGCCCTCGTCGGGACGGGTCGTGGCGACGCGGTCGCGCCGATGCCGGGTCGAACGTGGTTCGTTCGAGGCGTGTGGGGGTTCGTGTGCGTCATGGCGCTCGTCGCCCTCGGGTGGCTCGTCGACATGCCCCGCCAACATTCCCTCGACTGGACGCCGTACCACAACGACGCGATCGCGCTCAACGAATGCGCCGGGCGCCTGGTCCTCCAGGGTCGGGATCCCTACACGGACCTCGACGTGTTCGCCTGCTACGGCGCGCTCGGCATCGGCCCGGACCGAACGACGCCGCTGCGCCGCGGCGCGTTCGCCGATGTCGCCGTCTATCCCACCGACGATCAGCTCGACGAGGTGTGGGATCAGCGCGCGAGCGGCACCGGCGCGAACGACGAGTTCGTGTGGCGACCGTCCTATCCCGCGCTTTCGTTCCTCGCCCTGCTCCCGCTGGCTGCGCTTGGTTGGGACACGAACTACCTCTACCTGGCGTGCCTTCTGGTGGCGATGGCGCTCATCGTGGTGCGGTCCCCCCGCACGCTTCGTCCGTTCTTCCTGACAGCGCTGCTCGGTGCTTCGAGCCTCGTGGCGTTCACGGTCGGCGGCAGCTCGGACCTGCTTTACGCGCTGCCTCTTGTCGTCGCGTGGATGTACCGCGACCGGAAGTGGGCGGCCGTGCCGCTCGGGATCGCGCTCGCCACGAAGCAGATCGCGTGGTTCTTCGCGCCGTTCTGGTTCATCGCCGTCGTGACCGAGCGCGGGTGGCGGGCGGCAGCCCGCGATCTGGCGATCGCCGCCGGAATCTTCGCGCTGACGAACCTGGCGTTCATCGTTCACGACCCTCACGCGTGGGTCGCCGGCATCGTGACACCTGTGGTCGAGCCGATGTTCGCCCGCGGCGCCGGCCTCATCTTCCTCTTCACGAACGGCGGGCTGCCGCTCCTGCCGATGTTCGTGTATTCGGCCCTCGAGGTGGTCACAGGCATCATCTGTCTCGTGATCGCCTGGCGAACGCGGCGCACGAGCCCCGAGCTCGGGGCGGTCCTCGCGGTGGTTCCGCTGTTCTTCGCGTGGCGGAGTCTCTTCTCCTACTTCTTCCTGCTGCCGCTTTTCGCTTTGGCGGCCCTCGCCCGGATGCCGCTGGGCGAGCTCGCGTTCGAACGGGCGCGAAAGCTCGGAGGGCTCACGATCTTCGCTGCACCGTCGCGCTCCTAGCTCCCGATGCCGCCCGCCGTGGTTGTGCTGGGCCTTGTCGCCCTTGGGGTCCCGGCCGGGGTGCGCGCGGCGTTCGGTCGGCCACGCTCGCTCGGCCGCGCATGGCTCCTCGCGGGTGCCCTCGCGCTCGCGGCCCAAGCACTCGGTGAGCTGTCCGGCGTCTCGCTCGGCGTGCTGGGTGACACCCAACTGGCGCTCGCGATCGTGGCGGCAGGCATCGCCGCTGCGACCGTGGCCGTCGCGGAAGGGCCCGCGAAGGGGTAATTTCTTAGCTCGAATAGACAGGGAGAACAGGTATGGGCTTCATCATCGGAGCGTTGGCGGGCGCCGTCGTCATGCTCCTGTACGCGCCGAAGAGCGGCGACATCACGCGCGAAGAGCTCCGCCAGCAGACCGAGGAGCTCCGGCGGCGCGCCGAGGAGCTGCAGAAGATCGCGCAGAAGCTCGCCGACGACGCGTCGGTGAAGGGTCGCGAGCTCATCGATGAGGCAAAAAAGCAGTGGGATTCGAGCTCGGCAGGGCGAGCATCGACGGGCTCGCGAAGCACGCCCGGAGGCTCCACCAAGCAAGACTGACGTTAGACTTTTGCGCAGCGGGGAACGCGGGGAGCCGAGGCCGGCGCCCCGCGTTTTCGTTTAGAAGGAGGACAGCCTGGACAGCGCGACCATCCGCGAGCGATTCATCTCCTTCTTCGAGGAGAAGGGGCACACCCGCATGCCCAGCTGGCCGCTCATCCTGAAGGACGATCCATCCGTCCTCTTCACGAGTGCCGGCATGCAGCCGCTCGTGCCCTACTTCCTCGGCAAGAAGCAGCCGCCCGCCAAGCGGATCGTCGCGGTGCAGAAGGTCTTCCGGGCGACGGACATCGACGAGGTCGGCAAGGACGGCTACCACCAGACGTTCTTCGAGATGCTCGGCAACTTCTCGATCGGCGACTACGGCAAGAAGGAAGCGATCGAGTGGGGCTGGGAGCTCCTCACCCGAGTGTTTGGATTCGACGCGTCGAAGCTCGTCGCGACGGTACACACCAGCGATGACGAGGCTTACGAGATCTGGACCAGGACGCTCGGCTACCTACCGCCGGACAAAGTCTTTCGGCTCGGCGATGAGGCGAACTTCTGGGCTCCCGGCGCCACCGGGCTGTCCGGGCCCGACAGCGAGGTCTTCATCGACAATGGGCCGCAGCCCGGTGTGGCCGAGCACGACTGCAATCCCAGCGAGAGCTGCGGCCGGTACCTCGAGATCTGGAATTTCGTTTTTCAGCAGTACGACCGGCGGGCCGACGGGACCCTGGTGCCGCTTCCGAAAAAGAACATCGACACCGGCGCCGGCCTGGAGCGCATCGCTCAAGTTCTGCAGGGCGTTTCCGGCGACACGTATCGCACCGACCTCTTCCAGCCACTCGTCAAGAAGATCGAGTCGCTGTCAGGGAAGAAGTATGGAGCAAACGCGGCGACCGATGTGTCCATTCGCATCGTCGCCGAGCACTCGCGTGCGGCGGCGTTCCTCATCGCCGACGGCATTTCGCCGTCGAACGAGTTCCGCGGCTACGTCCTCCGGCGCCTGATCCGGCGCGCCGCGATGCACGGGCGACGCCTCGGCCTGAAGACGGGCTCGCTGTCGCAGCTCGGTGGCGAGGTCGTGAAGACCATGCAGCGCCACTACCACGAGCTCACCTCCGCGCGCGATCGCATCACGCAGGTGATCCTCGAGGAAGAGGAGAAGTTCGAGCGCACGCTCGCGCAGGGCCTGACCATGATCAACGAGGCCATCGCCCGCGCGACGGCGCAGGGACAGCGCTGGATCGACGCCGACACGGCGTTCCGTCTCTCCGACACGTACGGCTTCCCGCTCGAGATGACCAAGGAGATCGCGACCGCGGCCGGGCTATCGGTCGACGAGCGCGGGTTCCGCGAGCTCCTCGAGGGACAGCGCAGCCGGAGCCGCGCGACCGCGAAGTTCACGCAGGACGCGATGCGTTTCGGCCAGTTCTACGCGGGCCTTCGCGAGAACGAGAAGCTCCGGAGCGAGTTCACCGGTTACGACGAGCTCCAGACCGACGGGACCATCACATCGCTCGTGCTTGGCGGATCGCGCGTCGAGGCCGCGCACGAGGGCACCGACGTGGAAATCGTCCTCGACCGCACACCTTTCTATCCGGAGGGCGGCGGTCAGGTGGGCGACCGCGGCACGATCACCACCGATGAGGGGCGCGCGATGGTCGCGGACACGCAGACCGCCGCGCCGGGCGTGATCGTCATGAGCGCGAAGGTCGTCGACGGCGTGCTCCGCGTGCGATCGCGCGCACACGCCGCGGTCGACGAGGAGGCTCGTCGCGACACCATGCGCAACCACACCGCGACGCACCTCCTGCACGCGACGCTTCGGAACATCCTCGGGGAGGACGTGCACCAGGCCGGCTCGCTCGTGCACGCGCCCAATCTCCGATTCGACTTCACGTTCGGGCGCGCGCTCACGCCCGAGGAGCTGCGGCGGGTCGAGGATGAGGTGAACCGCGCGATCCTCGACAACGCGGACGTCCACGCGCGGACGATGCCGCTGCAGGAGGCCCTTGCGAGCGGCGCGATGGCCCTCTTCGGCGAGACGTACGGCGATGTCGTCCGCGTCGTCGAGGCCGGGCCGTCGCGGGAGCTGTGCGGCGGTACGCATTGCCACTGCACCGGTGACATCGGGCTCTTCCTCATCACCAAAGAGGAGTCCATCGGCGCAGGAGTCCGCCGCATCGAGGCCGTGACCGGGATCGGCGCGCTGCGCGAGGTCCGCGAGATGCGCGACCGTTCGGCGAGGGCCGCCGCGGCCCTCCGCGTGCCGCCTTCTCGGCTGCCGGAGGCCGTGGCGCAGCTCGTCGAGTCGCGCGAGCGACTCGACAAGGAGCGCGCGGCCCTGCAGCGGAGCGGCGCGGACTCGGCCGCGTCATCCCTTCTCGCGAACGCCGAGGTGCTCGGCGCGACGAAGGTGGTCGCGGCGAACGTCGGAGAGGCCGACCTGAAGCAGCTCCAGGCCCTCGCCGATCGCGTGCGCGACGGCATCGGGACGGGGGTCGTCATCCTCGGCGGTTCGCGCGACGGCAAGGCAGCGCTGTTCGTGGCGGTCACCAAGGACGTGCTCCCGAAGGTGAGTGCGGACTCGGTCATCAAGGCCGTGCAGGGTGTCTTCGGAGCGAAGGGCGGAGGCCGTCCGGAGAGTGCTTCGGCGGGAGGCGGATCCCCGGCGCAGCTTGGCGATGCGGTCACCGCGGCACGAACGGTGGTCCGGGAGCGTTTAGACGGAGGTGGCTAGGGACCGGACGCGCGAGGCCGCGGGCGGGATCCGGGTCGCGGGCATCGAGCTCGCGGCGGGGATGGCACGCGCCGTGGTCGCGCGCGCCGAGGGCGGGCGGCTCCGAGTCGTCGGTCGCGGCGAGAGCGCCCTCAGCGCGGACGCGGTGGCCGGCGGCTTGGTCGTCGAGCCGCGTGTGGTGACCGCAGCCGTCACCTCAGCTCTCGCGGCGGCGGAGCGTGGCGTCCCGGCGGAACGGACGGTGGTCGCCATCGACGGAGACGACGTCCGCACGTATCACGTGAAGACGCCCTTCGACCGAGAAGAGTCGGGGACGCCGATCGTCCGCGCGGAGGCGGATCGCGCGGTACGCGAGGCGCGCGAGGAGGCGGCACGCGCCGCCCAGACCGCGGTCGCCGACGACCCGGCGCTGCGTGGGGTCGCGACCGCACGCATGACCGACGATGTCGCCGCGCTCGTGCTGGACGGGCGAGAGCTGGACTCGGTCGAGGGTTACCACGGCCGCGCGCTCGAGGTGCACACCGACGTCGCGGTTGCGCCGCTCGTTCTGTCCGGCGCGGCGCTCGCGACGGTCGCAGCCCGTCGCCGACCCACGGCCGTCCCCGGCATCTACGCGCTCGCTCGGCTCGTGGCGGCGTCGGGCATCGCCGACGCCGGCATCGTCCGCGTCGGCGCGGACGTCACCGCGCTCGCGATCGTGCGCGAGCGTCGGGTCGTCGGGACGCGCGTGTTCGGTCTCGGGCGAGATGCGTTCACCGCGCGTGATGAGACCCGCGACGACGATGCGCTCGTGTGGGCGGAGATCGTCGCGCTGCCCCTCAGCTCCGACAACGCGCCACCGCCCGAGCGGTGGCTCTTCGTCGGCGTGCCCGAGACGCTTCTCGCGCTCCCGAACGCGCTCGCGAAGATCGTCGGCGAGGCACGCAGCGGCCCCGCACGGATCGGACCGCTCACACCCAGCGTGGCCAGCCGCGTCTTCTCCGATGTCCCGCTGAACGCCGAAGATCTGGTCGCGGCGGGGGCGGCCGCGATCGCGAGCGAGGTGTACTCGTGACCGTCACCGCCGCTCCGCCCCGCCGCACGGTGGTCGATCTCAGCGCGGACGCGACGATCCTCGACGCGGCGCGAAGCCTCGCGGCGGTCGACTCGCCGGACGTCGTCCTGGTGGTCCCGTCGGGGGCGCCGCTCACACGCAACGCCGTGTTTCTCGAGGCGCTCCGTCGCCGCGCCGGTGATCGTCGGATCGTCCTCGTGTCTCCTGAAGCGCGCGCGCGATCGCTCGCCTCCTCCGTGCACATGAAGTCGTTCGCGAGCATCTCCGCACTCGATCGCCATGAGCTCGACGCGACGGAGCACCTCTCCGACGCGCGCCGAGCCGTGATGAAGACGATGGTCCGTCCCGCAGTCCCGCGACGCGGGATCTCGCCACTCCGCGCGTTTGCCGTGTTCATGACGCTGGTCTTGGCCGCTGGGCTTCTGCTGGCGATCGTCGCCCCATCCGCGACGATCACCGTGGCCGCGTCGACCTCAACCCTCGGTCCGTACGAGTACGACCTCCGAGCCGGTCCGCAGGGGGAGATCAGGGACGCGACCACTCTCACGGACACGGTGACCGCGCAGGTGAAGGGGGTGGCGACCGGCTCTCGCACCGAGGACACCAAGGCGATCGGTGTCGAGGAGTTCAGGAATCTCACGACGAACGACATCCGCATTCCCGTGGGCACCCTGGTTCAGACCTCGGACATTCCGCCGAACCGCTTTCTGACCACGGAGGAGAAGATCCTCCCGAGGAGCAGCATCCTGCCCCCCGGCTTCGGCACGGTCCGCATCAACATCCAGGCGATCGACGGCGGTGCCAAGGGGAACGTCGGCTCCGACAAGATCAAAAGCACGGCGAGCAGTGAGTACCTTGTCTCGAATCCAGCGCCGACGACCGGCGGCGACACGAAGAAGATCTCCTTCGTGCAGCGCGTCGACTACGACACGGCATCGGCCCAGGCCGATGGACCGCTGCGCGAGGCCGGACTCGCGCGCACCGCGAAATGGAACGGCGACACGACCGCCACCAAGAACACCAGGGTCTACGGCGTCTGGGTGAAGCAGACCGGGATCTCGCCACCGAGCGACGTGGTCAACACCGAGCCCAAGGATGGGATCTTCACCCTCACCGCGACGGGAACGGCGACCGCGTATCGCGTCTCGGACGGCCAGCCGCGAGCGGCCGCCGTCAGCAACTTGCGCGGCGAGCTTGCCGGGACACCGGGAATGACCTTCGACAACGACAGCGTGGCCGTCAACATCGTCCTTGGTCCAACCGTTGGCGAGAACGGAGTGCAGTGGAGGGTCAGCGCCAAGGCGCAGCAGTATTCCGGCGTCGATGCCGCGCAGATGAAGGCTGCCCTGACCGGTCGGGCGCTCGGCGAGATCGAGACGGTCGCGGCCGCCCGCGGGTTCAGGAAGCTCGGCGTCGAGATGTGGCCATCGTGGTGGCCCCTCCTTCCCGTCCTCGACTCGAGGATCACCATCAAGCCCGAGGCACCCGTGACGACTGGGGCGCCCTGAGGCTTGCGCTACCTTGCGCTCGACGTCGGCGATCGCCGCATCGGCCTCGCCGTTGGCGATGACGCGCACGGGCTCAGTCGACCGCTCCGCACGCTCGTTCGACGAAGCGTTGCGAAGGACCTCGCCGAGCTCGAGCGGATCGCGCGCGACGAGCAGATCGATGCGCTCGTCGTCGGGTTGCCCCTGACGCTCGGAGGCGACGAGGGTCACCAGGCCGAGCGCGTCCGTCGCTTCGCGACCGCGGCCGAAAGGCTCGGCCTACCGATGCGCTTCTACGACGAGCGCCACACCTCGAGCGAGGCGGAGATTCGCGGCGCGCACGATATCGACGCGGGCGCCGCAACGATCCTGCTCGAAGACTTCCTCGCGCAGCGAGCCCGCTGATGGCCGTGCGTACGCCGCGGCGGGCCCGGCGGGGGCGATCGGCGACCGGGCCGTTCCTCTTCGTCCTGGTCATCGTCGCCCTGATCGTCGGCGGGGTCGTGTTCGGTCGCCCCATCGCCGAGGATGCGATCGTCGCGCAGGTCCAAGACCACGACACGCTGCTCAAACAGTCCTTCATTCGAACGCTCGTCGCCGATCGCGTCGGAGGCGAGCCGGACATGGCGAAGGATCCGCACGCGGAATCACGAAGCTTCGTCATCTCTCGCGGCGAGACCGCCGGCAAGATCGCGCAGAACCTCCAGGATCAGGGCTTCATCCGGTCCGCGCTCGCATTCACGTTCGTCCTCTACGAGACCGGCCGCGAGACGTCGCTTCAGTCAGGGAACTACACCATCTCGCCGGCGTTCACCCCGCGCGAGCTCGCGCGCGTGTTCGAGAAGGCACCCAGCGAGCAGGCCGTTCTGCGGATCATCGAAGGGTGGCGTCTCTCCGAGACCGCGGCCGCCGTGCACAAGGCGTTCCCCTCGATCACGGTCGAGGAGTTCATGAAGAGCGCCGTCGTCGGGCAGCGCAAGAACACGGTGCTCGCGGGCCTCGGGCCGGAGGCGTCGCTCGAGGGGTTCCTCTTCCCCGACACCTACTTCTTTAAGCCGACGGCGACGGCGGAGCAGATCATCGACGCGCTTCTGGATCAGTTCGAGCAGCGGGTAGGCCAAACCTTGCGGCAGGCGGCCGTGGATCGCAAGACCACGATCCACGACATCGTGAAGCTCGGCTCGATCGTGGAGCGCGAGGCTCGTGACCGGAAGGAGAGCGCGACCATCGCCGGCGTGTACGCCAACCGCCTCGAGATCGGGATGAAGCTCGATGCGGACCCGACCGTCCAGTACGCGATCGGCGAGTGGCGCGAGCCCACGCTCCAAGATCTCGAGATCGATTCGCCGTACAACACCTACCGGGTGGCCGGCCTCCCGCCGACCCCGATCTGCAGTCCCGGCCAAGCCGCGCTCGAGGGCGCGGCCAAGCCGGCGAAGGTCCCGTACTTCTACTTCGTGGCGAAGAACGACGGCACGGGTGACCACGCTTTCGCGGTCACGCTCGCCGAGCACGAGGCGAATAGGGTCAAATACGGGAACAAGTGAGCGTGGTTGGCATGAACTGGTCTCTCGCGTGCGCGGAGCTTCCTTGCAACGACGTTAGCGCGTTCAGCGTCCTCGTCCTGCTCCTGCCCGTTGCCGCACTGATCGCATTCGTGATCGCGTGGCCCCTGGCTCGATTCGTACCGCGTCGGCCGATGCTCGGCTGGATCCTCGTGATCGCCGGATGCGCCGGCTACGTCGGATTCTCGGGCGGACCGATCCCCGCGATTGCCGGCGCCGCGGCGCTGGCGGTGATCGGCTTCGCCTTTCTACGGGGTCGTGTAGCGCGAGCGGTCCCGTAGCGCATGGCTCAGGTCTGGCTCATCGGACGGCCCGTCGCGCACTCACTCTCGCCGTCGATGCACAACGCCGCGTTTGCGAAGCTCGGATTGCCGCATCGCTACGAAGCGAAGGAGACCGCCGACGATCAGCTCGCGGCGACGCTTGACCGCCTGCGCCGCGACGACATCCTCGGAGCGAACGTGACGATCCCGCATAAGGAGTCCGTGCTGCGGCTGCTGGATGAGATCGACGACGAGGCGCGCCGGATCGGCGCCGTGAACACGATCGTCTCGCGCGGTGCCCGGCTCATCGGATACAACACGGACAAGTACGGATTCGAGAAGGCGCTCGAGACGCAGCCTCGCCGAACCTCGTCGGCGGACGGGTTTCCGTTCACCAACGAAAGGATCCTCATCCTCGGAGCGGGCGGCGCGGCCCGCGCGTGCGCCCTCGCCCTGCTCGAGCATGGCAACGACGTCGACATCGCGAACCGGGATCCGGCACGCGCCGAGGCGCTGGCGAGATCGATCGAGGTCGATGGCCGCCGCCCACAGGTCGTTCCCTGGCCGCGGGGCCGCGAGCCCGGCGACGCCATCGTGAACGCGACGCCTCTTGGACTCGGTGGCGAGGAGGCTTTCGAGGACGTGCAGCTTCCGAAGTGGGTGATCGATCTCGTCCCGACCGCGGAGGAAACCCCGCTCGTCAAGCGAGCGAAAGCAACTGAGAATGTGACTGTCGTGGACGGCCTCAGCATGCTTCTGCATCAGGCGGCGCGCTCGTTTGAGCTCTGGACCGGCGTGCCGGCGCCGCTCGAGACGATGCGCGCCGCGCTGCCCCGACCGATATGAGGTTCCTCACCGCTGGCGAATCTCACGGGCCTGGGGTCATCGCCGTCATCGACGGCGTCCCCGCAGGTCTCGCGGTCTCGCCGGCCGAGATCGACGCCGACCTGCGGCGACGACAGCTGGGGTATGGACGGGGCGGGCGGCAGAAGATCGAGCGCGACGAGGTGCGCATCACCGGCGGGATTCGCCAGGGACGAACGACCGGCGCGCCGATCGCGCTGCAGATCTTGAACCGTGATGCCGTGAACTGGGAGCGTGTCATGAGCGTGGAGCCCGTGGCGGAGCCACCGGATCCGGTCACGCGTCTCCGCCCGGGTCACGCCGATCTCGCCGGGGCGCTCAAGTTCGGGCACGACGACGTCCGCGATGTCATCGAGCGGGCCAGCGCGCGCGAGACGGCGGCGCGCGTTGCCGCGGGTGCGGTCGCGAAGGCGCTCCTGCGTGTGGTCGGGACAGACGTGCTGAGCGAAACGAAGTCGATCGGCGATGTCACGAGCGAGCCACGCTTCGACCGCGACGCGATCGAGGCGAGCGAGGTCCGATCGTCGAACGCAGAGCGCAGCCGCGCGATGATCGCCGCGATCGCCGCGGCGCGCGAAGCGGGGGACACGCTCGGTGGTGTCGTCGCGCTGCGAGCGAGCCGCGTCGTCCCCGGTCTCGGCTCGTTCGCCGAGTGGGACCGGCGGCTCGACGGCCGCATCGCGCAGGCGCTCATGTCGATCCAGAGCGCGAAGGGCGTGCAGTTCGCGGACGCGTTCGTCGCTTCGCGCGAGCGCGGGAGCGCGGTGCACGACCCGATTGCGGTCGAAGGCGGAGCGTTCGTGCGAAGTCGCAACCGCGCGGGAGGCCTCGAAGGCGGTGTCACGAACGGGGAGGACATCGTGCTCGAGATCGCGTTCAAGCCGATCTCGACACTCATGAAGCCGCTGCCGTCCGCGGATCTGCGGACCGGCGCCCCGTCGCCCGCGCACGTCGAGCGCAGCGACGTCTGCGTAATACCCGCGGCCGGCGTCGTGGCGGAGGCGATGCTCGCGCTCGTTCTGGCCGACGCGCTCTGCGAGAAGTTCGGGAACGACAGCGTCGACGACCTCTGTGCGGCGGTCGAGCGGTACCGTCAGCGACTCCGTCCTATCGACTCCAGGTAATGCACCTCTTCGTCGTCGGGCCGCCTGGCATCGGAAAGTCCACCGTGGCTCCCGTGCTCGCTCGCCATTTCGGCGCCTCTGTCTTCGAACTCGACCGCGAGATCCAGCGCCGCGCCGGAAAGCCGAACAAGGACTTCATCGAGCAGGACGGCATCGACCGGTTCCGGGAGGTCGAGTCGAGCGTCCTCACGGGGCTCGCCGCGACACCGTCGTGGGTCGTCGTGGACACCGGTGGCGGCGCGCCGATCCGTAAGGAGAACCGTGCCCTCATGCGCAGCCTCGGTCTGATCATCGGTTTGCGCGGCTCGCTCGACCGCGTCGCGTCCGGGATCGCGGCGACCCAGGAGAAGCGGCCCTATCAAAACGTCGCTCCGCGTGACCGAGCGCGTCAGGTGCTCCGAGAGCGCAAGGCGGCGTATGCCGACACCGACGTGACGTTCGACGTCGATGGCGCGACGAGCGAAGAGACCGCGCGGGCGATCGCGGCGTGGCTGGTCTCCGCGCGCGGCGTGCGCATCGACGTGGCCGGACCGGAGCAGCCATGCCGTGTCCTGATTCGCGCGGGTCTCCTGGAGCACGTCGGGCCGCACCTCGCCGACCTGGGCTGGCGCGGTCAGGTCGCCGTGGTGAGCGACGCTCCGACGGCGGCACGGTACGAGCCGGATCTGCAGCGGTCCCTTGCATCAGTGGGTCTCAAGGCCGTGACCTTGCGCGTGCCCGCGGGCGAGCGCGGGAAGCAGCTCCGGATCGCGGCCCAGCTGTGGGCGTCGCTCGCGAGCTCTCGCATCGGCCGTGACGGCGGGATCATCGCGCTGGGCGGCGGAAGCGTCGGGGACGTCGCCGGCTTCGTCGCGGCGACATACCTGCGCGGCATCAGGCTCGCGCAGGTCCCGACCACGCTGCTCGGGATGGCCGACGCCTCGATCGGCGGCAAGACGGCGATCGACATCGCGGCGGGCAAGAACCTCGTCGGCGCGTTCCATTCGCCGGATGCGGTCTTTGCGGATCTCGCCGTCCTCGCGACGCTTCCGGCGCGTCAGCTCTCGTCGGGCCTCGCCGAGGTGACGAAGTGCGCATTCCTGGCGGACCGCGAGTCGGTCCAACAGCTCGCGCGGTCGCTCGAAAATGTGCGCGCCGGCGATCTCGGCGCGGTCCTCGCGGCGGTCACGATCGCTGCCGAGGTCAAGGCCGGCATCGTGAGCCAGGACCCGCGCGAGTCCGGCCTACGCGAGCTCCTGAATTTCGGGCACACCATGGGCCATGCATACGAGGCGGCGTCGTCCTACCGCGTGACGCACGGCGAGGCGGTCGCGGTCGGCATGGTCTACGCGACGGCCCTCGCGGAGCGGCTCGAGCTCACCACGCCGAACGTTCGACCCGAGCTCGAAAATCTCCTCGATCGAGCCGCACTTCCGACGCGCGCGCGACTGCCGAAGGGTGTGTGGGACTTCGTGCTCCAGGACAAGAAGGCCCGCGGGGGGAAGCTTCGGTGGATCCTGCCGCGCCGGATCGGGCAGTTCAGCGAGGTGACGGACGTGGGCGAGCCCGCCCTGCGCGCGGCGGCTCGCGTCGTGGAGCGCGCGGCGTGAAGCTCCTCTTCATGAACGGTCCGAACCTGAACCTGCTTGGCACGCGCGACCCGGAGATCTACGGCCGGACGACCCTGAAGGAGGTCGAGGCGCGCTGCCGCGAGATCGCGCGCGAGGCCGGGTGCGACCTCGTGGCATTCCAGTCGAACCACGAAGGAGCGCTGATCGACTTCCTGCAGCAGCACCGCGACGCGCGAGGTGCGATCATCAATCCCGGCGGGCTTGCGCACACCTCGATCGTGCTGCGCGACGCCGTCGCGGACTCCCCGTTCCCGGTGGTGGAGGTACACATCAGCGAGATCGCCGCGCGCGAGGAGTTCCGGCGCAAGAGCTATCTGACCGAGGTGACCGAGTCGCAGATCATCGGCAAAGGCGTGGCGGGATACGAGCTGGCCCTACGCTGGCTCATCGAGGAGACGAAGAAGACGTGATCAGTGCCGGGGAGATCAAGCGCGGGATGACCATCGAGCTCGATGGCGTCCTCTACCAGATCGTCGAGTTCCAGCACATCAAGCTCGGCCGCGGGAGCGCGCAGATGCGCATGAAGCTGCGCAACGTTCGTAAGGGCGATCTGGTGGAGAAGACGTTCCAGGCCAACGACCGGTACCAGCGGGCGCGGCTCGACCATCGCAACGTGCAGTTCATGTACAAGGACGGCACTCATTACCACTTCATGGACACGGCCACGTACGACCAGATCGCACTCGACGACGACCAGCTCGGCGACGCCACGAATTACCTCACCGACGGGATGACCGTGATCCTGAGCGAGTACGAGGGCTCCCCGATCGGCGTCGAGATGCCGGCGTCGGTCGTGCTCACGGTCACCGACACCGATCTCGGGCTCAAGGGCGATACCGCGACCGGGGCCACCAAGCCTGCGACGCTCGAGACGGGAATTCGCGTGAACGTGCCGCTCTTCGTCGAGCGTGGCGACAAGATCAAGGTCGATACCCGGACGGGTGAGTACCTCGAGCGCGCCTAGCCGGATCCTGCGCGTCGGCCAGGTCGTCACTCGGCTGGCCGCGCACATCCAGTCGGGCGACGAGTTCAAGGACCTCTGGATCGAGGGTGAGGTCGTTCAAGCGAGAAGCTCGCCGGTCGGTCACGTGTACTTCACGCTTCGCGACAACGTCGGGCAGCTGCAGTGCGTGCTCTTCGCGATGAAGGCCGCGCAGGTCGCGCTGACGCCGCGCGACGGAAACAAGGTGCTCGCGCACGGCTACATCGAGCTCTACACGAAGGACGGGCGGTGCCAGCTGCAGGTCGACGACCTCCGCCCGGCCGGAGCGGGCGACGCCTATCTGCGTTTCGAGGCGCTGAAGCGCCGACTGACCGCCGAGGGGCTTTTCGCTGTCGAGCGGAAGCGCCCGCTGCCGCCGGCGCCGCGGCGCATCGGTGTCGTCACGAGCCCGATCGGTGCGGTCTGGCATGACATCCAGCAGATCGTCGCGCGCCGGGACGCGCGCATGGAGCTCATCTTCGCGCCCGCGCAGGTCCAGGGCGTCGGCGCGGTCGAATCGCTCATCGCCGCACTCGATGGGCTCGCGCAGATCCGCGATCTCGACGTCGTGATCCTCGCGCGCGGCGGCGGCGCCGCTGAGGATCTTGCTCCCTTCAACGACGAGGCGCTTGTTCGCGCGCTCGCGCGATTCCCGCGTCCAGTGTGCTCCGGCGTCGGCCACGAGACCGATGTCACGCTCGCCGACCTCGCGGCCGACGTGCGTGCGCCGACGCCCTCGGCCGCAGCGGAGCTCGTCGTGCCCGACTCCAGCGCTTCGCAGCAGCGCGCGAACCGCGCGTGGCGGCGCGTTGCGGGCCGAGTTCGCGAGCGGATCGAAGAGCGGCGCCGGCGCCTCGAAACGGCCCGGCGGCTGGTCGATCGACGCGCTCCCGCAATGCGGCTCGCGGTCCGACGCCAGCGCATTGACGACGCGCGACGCGTGCTCGACCGCGCGATCGCGCGAGCGGTGCCCCTACGACGCCAGCGCGCCGTGTCCGCGCAGCGCCGCCTCGCCGCGCTCTCGCCGCTCGCGGTGCTCGGACGCGGTTATGCGATCGTCGAGGGCACCGATGGCCACATCCGGGCATCGGTCGCGACACTCGAGGCGGGCGCGCGCATCCGCATCCGAATGCGCGACGGGCGCGCCGGCGCATTGGTGGAGGCTGTCGAGCGAAATGGCTGAACCCGAGGTCTCTCTCGACAAGGCACTCGAGCGGCTGGAGGCGATCGCCGACAAGCTCGAGGATCCCGCACTCGACCTCGACGAGGCCGTGCGCCTTTACGAGGAGGGGCTTCGCTTGTACGCCGAGTGCGCGAAACGCTTGGATGCGGCGGATCTACGGATTACGCAACTCGCGGACGCGCTCGCGAAACAGGCGCGCGAACGGGGCGCGGCGTCCTAGGTGAAGGCCCCGGCGGGCGCGGTTCGCCCGCCGGAGTTGCTGGATCAGCGGCTGAACGACGCGCAGCAGATATTCGGTGCGAAGTCCCTGGGTGCTACGCCCGAGCCTGCCGGGCGGGTGCGGCTGAGCGATTGCCATTCGAATGAGGCCGGGCTGCCGATCAGGGCCGGATCGATGAACGCCTTCACCGTGGCGCCATCCACTTTGAACGACGAGAAGTACCTGGGCGGGTTAACGAAGTCGTTCACGAGGCCTTCCCATCGTGGGAGCGGGCCCGGAGCGCATGCTGCGCCCGTCCGTTCGGTGCAGAAGCGGACGACGACCACGTAGTCGGACCCGGCCGGCGGGATCGTGTCGAGGAACCAGTTGTACCCGAGGAAGCTGTCCGGCGGGTTGGCCGGGATCGCCTGGGCGAGTTCCATCGAGAAGTACAGCGTGTCGCGACCGACTTGTGCGGTGACCTTCGAGTGGACGATGTCGACGTATGCGGGCGAGCCGGGTGCGGCGTCCCCGGCAGGATCGGACACGACGCTCGAGCTCGCGGAGACGGACGACGACAGGACCAGCATGCCGATCGCTGTGCCAACGAAAACAAGACGGAGTCTTCGCATCTTTCTTCCTCCCTTGTGCCCGGGCCTGGCGGCTAGGCGGCCCGAGCCTACGCCCGGCACCAAACGGTCTATCCGTCGCGCAACTTCCGCAGGAAGGGCTCGATGTTCTCGATGAACTGCTCCGGACGGAATCCGTGTAACAGGTGACCCGACCCCGGGAAACGCTTCACCGTCACGTCGGGGAGCTTCTTGAGCCTCCACTCGGAGGGATCGTCGACGGCGCCACCGAGACGCGGCTCGCCGGCGAGAACGAGCACCGGCGCGCGCACCTTCGCGATCGCGTCTGCGATCAGCGCGGCCGCGGGCTCG
>VBIZ01000092.1 GCA_005880575.1 Chloroflexota bacterium
CCTCCCAGGAAAGACACGACGTAGAGCTGCGCGAGGGAAAGCGCGCCGAGCGCGGCGGCGAAAGGGACGCTGGCGATGACGACCGCACTGCCGATGTCCGACCAGATCATGATCGGCCGGCGCGGTAGGCGGTCGACCCAGACGCCGACGAAAAGACCGGCGACGATCGAGGGCAGCATCTGCGCCGCGACGAGAAGACCGGTCTCGGTCGCGCCCGCACCGAGGAGCAGCACGGCGGTGAGCGGCAGCGCCAGGACCGTGATCTGGCTTCCGACGCGCGCGATCGTGAAGCCGCTCCACAGCTTGACGAAGTCGGCATTACGCCCGAGCGGCGGCGCGGTCATTGAGCGCGCAGTGTCAACGAAAAGGAGCACCCCGGTCGGGGTGCTCCTTGAGTCGCTCTCGATTTGCGTTTAGGTCAGTCGTCGTCGCCTTCGTCACCGTCGCCGTGACTGAAGTAGTAGGTACCTGTCAGCGTGAAGGTGGGAATCGCGTTGATCCCCACGACGATCACGTCCATGTGGAGTCCGGCCAAGGATCCGGTTCCCCCGGCGAACTCGCAATGCCCGGTGAAGGTGGCTGCGTTGAAGTGGCAAACACCATTCGCAGTGCTCTCACGTATGTTGTTTGCGTCGGCGGTCGTGATCAGCATCGGACTGCCGTTCGGCCCGAAGAGGCTTGGAAAATTGAGGTAGTGGAACGTCGCTCCACGCAGGATCCGGAGTGTGGACGTCGTCACGAGGCAGGTCGGGTTGGCCGGACTGATGCCAGGACAGATCTTCTCGAAATAGAAGTCATGACCGTTTCCCGTCGCGGGCCCTGTTAAAGGCCGGGGCTACGGGACTCGACTCTCCAGATCAGGGCGCATGACCACACTCTCCTGCTCGTTCGGATCAGTGCGCGCTCCCACACACAGCGCGGGAGTGGCGCCGCGGTTCACAGCCACGTGCGGTACGCCCGCCGGGATGTAGAGGTAATCGCCAGCATGCGCGACGGCCTTCTCGTTCAGATCTTCCCCTGTCCACAGCTCGACCTCGTCCCCGCTCATCACGTAGAAAGCCGACTCATGGTTCTCGTGTATGTGGGCTTTCGTTCGTCCGCCTGGCGGAAGCACGACTGAGCCGACCCAAAGCGCGCGGGAGCCCACAGTTGCTGCGCTGATCCCGGGCGTGTAATTGAGTCCTTGCTTTCCCAGGTACGCCTCGCCTGCTTGGACAACACGACCGATCTTTGGCTGCTGCGACGCTTGCATGACACCCCCAATGCACTAAGCCGGACCCCGTCGCGTCCGAGGCAAGCCGCGAGGATAGCGCTGCCGCCTGAATAAGATCGAAATCGGCGGACAAACACGAGCCGAGAGAGCCGCGGCGACTCAGAAGGGCGAGATGTGGACCATGCCGTCGTCCGCCGTGACGATCTTCGCGATGCTTGTCGAGGGTTGCCGTCCTGCGGATCGTTGGCGCGTTGTCGATACCACCGAAGCCAGTCCCGAGGCCGCGGCGTCCGCGCGTTTCGGAGGGTAGAACTCGCTTGGCATCCCGAGACGGCGAAAAACCCCCCGATGCGAACTCCCACCTGCGAAGGGCCAAACTCCCGGTTAGTCGCTCGGAATGGGCGACCTTATCGAGAGAAACAACCGGAGTGGGGTTGGGCAATGGAGCGGGAGTTTTCGCAACCCTCGCTTCGTCGTTCAGGACGTGCCAAAATCACTAGGAAATCCGCGCCGACGTAGCTCAGCCGGTAGAGCAGCGGTTTCGTAAACCGCCGGTCGGCAGTTCGAGTCTGCCCGTCGGCTCCGCAATTCCCCAGCAGATCCGCACCAGGTCGGGTGCGGCCGCGCGTGATTCGCCGTTACCCTGCGACGTGACGTTCACTCGCACAAGGAGTCCGAGTGGCACACCCGGTCAAGTGGGCGATCATGTCGACCGCCAACATCAATCGGAAGGTCATCCCAGCGGCGCACATGTCGCCCAAGACGGAGCTCGTCGGAGTCGCGAGCCGTGATCAAGCGCGCGCCGACGAATACGCGAAGACCTGGGAGATCCCGCGCGCGTTCGGCTCCTACGACGCGCTACTCGCGGACCCACAGGTCGAGGCGGTCTATATCTCGCTCCCGAACTCGATGCACTGCGAGTGGGCGACCAAAGCTCTCGAAGCAGGCAAGCACGTGCTGTGTGAGAAGCCGCTCTCGCGCCACGCGAGCGAGGTTGAAGCAGCATTCGACGCCGCCGACCGCACAGGTCGGCTACTCAGCGAGGCGTTCATGTATCGCCACAACCCACAGACGCAGCGCGCAAAGCAGCTCGTCGACGACGGGGCCATCGGCGAGCTACGGCTCATTCGCTCCGCATTCAGCTACTCGCTCTATGACGAGAGCAACATCCGCCTGCGCCCGGCACTTGACGGCGGCGCGTTGATGGATATCGGCTGTTACACCGTCAGCGGTTCGCGTCTCTTCGGCGGCGAGCCCGAGAAGGTGTATGGCGAGGCGTGGTTCGGGCCATCGGGGACGGACTGGACCTTCGCCGGCGTGCTCCGTTTCCCGGGCAACGTCGTCGCCGTATTCGACTCGGGCACCGCGATGACGGAGCGCGACGAGCTGGAGGCCATCGGCAGCGAGGGTTCGCTGTTCCTTGATGATCCGTGGCACTGCCAGGTGCCGGGCATTGAGCTCCGTCGTGATGGAAGGGTCGAGCGGATCGAGCTCGATACCGTCGACTCTTACCGGCTCGAGCTCGAAAACCTAAGCGACGCGATCCGCGGCGAAGGCGAGCTGCTCCTCGGCCGCGACGACGCAGTCGCGCAGGCCCGCGTGCTTGAAGCGCTGCATGATTCGGCAATGCACGGCGCACCTGTCTCGCTGTTACGGGCACCGCCGGTCGGTTCGAGATGACTCCCGCACCGATTCTTCTGGTGCCCGGCTTCTGGCTCGGCGCGTGGGCGTGGGACGAGGTCGCCGCCGCGTTGCGTGCCGACGGCCACAACGTCACCGCTTTAACGCTGCCCGGTCTCGAGTCGGCCGATGTCGACCGTTCCGCGATCACCTTCGCCGACCACATCGGTGCGATCTGCGATGCGGTGAATGCGACGGGCCGCCCTGTCGTGCTCGCGGTGCACAGCGGTGCCGGTGCCCCTGGGTATGCGGTCACCGACCGTATCCCGAAGAAGATCGCGGCGATGGTGTACGTCGACACCGGTCCAGCGAAGGGCCCGCTCGACGCCGACTTCGACGGCGTCGAGAAGCCAATGCCCTCGTTGGAGAAGCTCGCGGCGGAGGAGAACCTCACAGGGCTCACCCAGCAGCAGCTGGAGACTTTCCGGCAGCGGGCCTTACCGGAGCCCGGCGCAGCCCTGCGCGAGGGGGCCACGTTGACCAACGACGCGCGCCTCGACGTGCCGAGTACCGTCGTGTGCACCGGGTACACGTCCGAGCAGTACCAGGACGCCGCCAGGGAGGGCCAGGCGTGGCTCGCCGGTCTGACCGAGCTGCGCGACGTCACGTACGTCGACGTGCCGACGAGCCATTGGCCGATGTGGTCGCGCCCGCAGGACCTCGCCAGGATCATCGGCGACGTCGCGAAGGCGCACGCCACCGGCGCCTAGAGGACGGGGCCGAGCAAGTTCCAGTCACAGCGAGGGACGGCCGTCGAGCCGCCCCTCGCCGTGAAGCGTTAGCAGTGCAGCTTGCTGAACAAGTTGAGCATGCCGCTCGCGCTCGTGTTGATGTGGTCGACCGCATGCGCGCCGAAGGGCGTTCCGTCGGCGTAATGGCCGCTCAAGTTGAAGGTGAACGTCGTCTCGAAGTTGTCCGCATTCGCGTTGAAGCCGCCCCAGATCGTGAAGTGCCCCGAGATGCTCTGCGCGGTCGGATCGAGCGGCACGAGACTGAAGGTCCCTGTTTGGGTGAACGTTCCGTGCATCGTGCCGTTGTCGAGGTCTGTTTCGTGGAAGACACCGTTCGAGGTCGTCGTGATGGTTGCGAGGCCCTCGACACACGGAGTCGGCGCAACGAAGGTCATCGTGACGTCCTTGAAGGTCTGCGTCGTCGTCGTGGTGGCGGTGCCGGGCGTTGCGGCGAAAAGCACGAGCGCGACCGTGAGCGGGATCGTGAGTACAAATCGAATCATGTGATCCGCCTCCCCAGGTGATTCCGCCCGAAGCCTACTCGCGGGGCCAAACAGCGGGGACGGCTCGGTAAGCGGCTAACCTATCGGCGGGACGACGTCTACGTGCGAATCGCCCTGAACCCGAGCGTCTCGCCCAGACCGATGTAACCAAGCGACCTGAGCTCGCGGTGCGAAGCCTCGCGAGCCGCCGACCCACCAGCCATCTCGCCGCGTGCCGCGGTCGCGAGAGCGCTCGCGAGGGCGCTGCCAAGAGCGGCGGCGCGATCGAGTCGACCAAGCGCCGACTCGAGCTCACCCCAGCGTTCCTGAACGACGAGCGCCATGGCCAGCCTGAGGCCCAGCGCATCGATGGCCTCACGGTCCCACAGCGCATCTGATCTCTCGAACGCGGCCGTTGAGAGTGCGCTGCAGTCGCGGCCGGCCATTGCCATCGGCAAGACGAGAATGCTGTCTCGCACGGCTGCCGACTCCGGGACCATCTGAAGGGCGAGGTCGTCGATCCGCAGCGGCGATCGACGGCCGCGCACCGAGTCGGCCACGGCCGCATAGCCGACTGCGCCTCCGGCCGCGAGACAGAACTGCGTGCCGGGATTCGCAGCGACCAGGTCGGCGATCTCGCGGCCGAGCGTCGCCAGGCTCTCCCAATCTCCGCGCGCGAGCCGCACATGCGCCACGAGCGCGAGCGCATGACTGCGCAGATGCGCACTTCGACGTGCCGCGAGAGCTGTGAACCGGTCACTCAGCCGTTCGACCTCGTCCAGATCACCGGCGTCGTAGCAGGTGAGGCCCCGCCACCACAGCATCTCGACCTCGTTGACCCATCCGCCCTGCGCGACGAGCTCGTCGACCTGGCGGTATACGTCTTGAGCGCCGGCGATGTCACCCGACCACCTCTTCACGATGGCAAGACGTTGCAGGGCGTCGGTGTGCACGCGCGGGTCCGTCGAGGCGCGAACGATCTGGAGCGCTTCCTCCACCGATTCGGCATCGCCGACGAGTTGACCGTGCTGCACCAGAAGACGCGCGAGGGAAATCGCGTCGCCCGCGTCGCGCGCGGCGTCGAGGCCCTCATCGAGGAGTCGACGTACGACGGTCATGTCCGGGAGGGTGTGGAAATAGCCGTACTGGAACAGGGTGAGCTCGATCGCATCCGCATAGAGCGAAGCGGGCGCGGCCCGGCCGGAGAGCTTGTAGGCGGCGATGGCGCGCAGCCGATGCGTCCAGGCCTCATCGCCCATCGAGTAGCGCCAGTACGCGCTCGCGAGCGCGTGCTCGGCTCGACCTCGGTCCGTCGGAAGCTTCGCCAGCGCGATCGCGCGGTCCAGGAACTCGACCGCGCGCTCGTGCGAGTCCTGGTCGGCGAACCGTTGACCTGCCGCGATGTGCGCTTCGATCGCCTCACGACGCATGTCGGCGAGCGCGGAAACGTCCTGCCAGACCCAGTCCCCATCGGGTGGTCGCAATGCGTCCCACCAGTGCTGCGCGAGAGCCGCGACGTCCGTGCGGTCGACTCCGTCGCGCGCGAAACGCGCGTGAAGCCTCATGCGGTCGGTGAGAGTGAGCCGGTGATAGGCGACCTCATGGACGAGGGGATGGTGAAACCGGAAGCTGCCCTCGACCGATCGGAGGTAGCGGAGGTGAACAAGGCGTGCGAGCGACACCGCGACCGCGGAGGCGTCATATCCGGCGAGGAGCGCGGCCTCGCGTACATCGAACATCTCACCAGCGACCGAGGCGCGCTGGAGAAGGTCTCGGTCGGCGGTCGGCAGCTCATCGAGCCGCGCGCCGATCGCGCCCTGGACCGTGACGGGGATGTCGTCGGTCGAATGCGACCGCGCGAGCTCGATGACGAAGAGCGGATTCCCCTCCGCGCGGAGCGTGGCGCGCCCATCGATCGCGCCGGCGCTCACGCCGAGCGATGCCGCATCCGCCGCGTCGAGCGGACCGATGTCGATGTACAGGCGGTCGGGACCAGGTCGCAGTCCGGCGTCCGCGAACTCGGGACGCGCGGCAGCGAGGACGAGCACCGCGATCCCCGATCCGGACGTGATGCGATCGAGAAGCCGAACGAGCTGCGGGTCGGCCCAATGCAGGTCATCGATCCAGATCACGACCGGCCGATTCGCTGCGAGGCCGCCGAGGTAGCGCCGCCATGCGTTGGACAGCACCTCGAGGCGCTCGGTCGGACTCAGGCTGAGCAGCCGCTGATCGACCCGCAAGCCGGCGCTGTGTGCGAGGGCTGCCACCGTGTCGGCTTGCTGCCCCAGGTCGGCGACCAAGCTCAGGGTCCGCGCCTCGATCGCCTCCACGGTCGGCTGCCCGAGGTCCGACATGAGGATCTGGTGGAGGGGTGTCTGCACACCGAGCTCGGCTCCGGGCCGGCAGCGCGCGCGAAGGATGTGGGCCGTCCCCTCGATGCCTCTGATGAACTCCTCAGCCGTTCTGGTCTTCCCTTGGCCGGGTGGCGCGTTGAGCAGCGCAAAGATGGCCTCGCGCGAGCGAGCGCGTTCCAGCGCGGCTCGCAGCAGCTCGAGCTCTCGCCGTCTCCCCACGAATGGCGGGCGCGCCGTGTGGCCCGTCTCGGCCCGCACGAGCGCCGCGATGGATACCGCACCCATGCCTTCCATCTCGCGCTCGCCACGACCGACGAAGGCGGCCGTGGCGGAGGTCGCTTCGCGGCAGATGGGTCCGACGAGGACCTCGCCGGGCGCGGCCTCGTTGCGCATTCGTCCCGCGACCCTGATGCAGCCGCCAAAGGCCATGCCGTCTCCTGTTGTGGCGATCGCATCCAGGTCGACGAGCACCTCGCCCGTCTCGATGCCGATGCGAACGGCGGTGTCCGGATGGTCGCTTCCCCAGCGGATCGCGCTTTCGGCTGCGCGGAGAGCACGCGTCGGATCGTCCGCGTGCGTGACGGGCGCGCCAAACATCGCGAAGTACGACCCGCCGGTCGACTTCTCGACCACCGCGCCTTCGAGCGTCGCGATCTCGCTGAGCTCGTGGAGCGCCCGGTCGATCACCGTTTTCGTGCGTTCGGGGCCGAGGCGCGCGGCGGCCTCGGGCGAGGGAACAACGTCGGCAAAGAGGCAGGTGACGACGCGGTGCTCGGAACCGCGTGAGACGTTCCCCCTTGCGATCGCAGTGAAGGGACCGACGAGCACCGTGTCCGGTCGGACGTCGAGCTCGCCGCCGGTGACCGTCCACATCGCCACCTGAGCACGAGATCGCACGCCGAGCTTGTTGCGGATGTGCTCCACGTGGGTCTCGACGGTCCGATCTGAGATCACCAACCGGTCGGCGATATCGCGGTTGGTCAGACCCTCAGCAACGTAACCTGCCACCTCGCGCTCACGTTTTGTCAGACTGCTGACCTGCATCCGGCCATTGTCACCCGGGGTGTGCTGTTTCTCGGAATATCGGTACTTTTCCGGATGCGCCCCTGGAGCTGAGGGCGGAGTGTTCCTCGTGATCCAGGGAGGGACTAAATGATTGCTCCGCGCGCGCTCCGCGTATCTCTACTGGCGTTCTCGGCGGTCGCCGCCCTCGTGGCGAGCTCCTGCGGTGGCGCGGCGGCGCCGGCAGCAGCAACGGCCGCGCCGACCGTGGCGCCGACGGTGGCCGCAGCGCCTGCCATGGTGTACACGCCCGCTAACTCGGTGCCGCAGCCGTTCGTATGGGCCAAGGCGCCTGCTGCCTATCCGGCCGGTCTCGAGATCATGGTGATCGAGGGCGACACCAGCAAGCCCGTCCCGTTCACGCTGCGGTTCAGGTTCCCCGACGGCTACGCGCTCCCGCCACATCAGCATCCGATCGACGAGCACGTCACCGTGATCCAGGGGACGTTCCTGGTCGGCATGGGCACGAGCGGCAACCGCGAAACGGCGGTCGAGATGCCGACCGGCTCGTTCATCCTGATCCCGGCCCTGACCAAGCACTACGTCTTCGCGAAGGGCGTGACGATCACCCAGGTGCACGGAATCGGACCCAGCGGCATCGCGTACAACAACCCGGCAGACGACCCGCGGAAGTAGCCACACAAGAGTCCGACGGCCGTGCCGCGAGGCACGGTCGTCGGCTTCCGTTCAGGGCGCGGGCCGACTCAGCGCTCGCGCCAGATCGGCGGGAAGCGGATGGCGCGCCTGCGGGTTGCGCCAAAGGCTCGGCGGAGCGCCGGGCGCGGCGGAGAGCCACAGCGCACCGCTGAGTCGCTGGTAGCGACGAAGAAAGTCGCGCGCGCCGGCGAAGCCGCGCTCCTGGAAGTACGTATCGTCTTTGCGGGTTGCGCGCTCCTCAAGGGTGCGCATCACCGGCGTCAGCAAGTCCGCGGCGGACGATGGATCATCGGCGCCGAGGAACAGCACGTTCATCATCGCGGGCGGAAGCTGCCCGAGCTTGTCGCAGATCGCGCGAGTGAGCCTCGCTGGATCGATCGGCACGCCGGTCGTTGTCGCGGATCCCCGCAGCCGCCGAACCTCGGCGTTGAAGCGCACGCCGCGAAAGGTCACACGGAAGTCGGGCGCCCGCAGCCCGAGGCCATACGGCTCGTACTCGAGCGCGAAGCGGCGATCGTCGAGAAGACGCAGCGCGACCCGGAGCTCGAACTCAAGATCGCGACGGCCCTCGTCGTCGCGCGGCCCGCGCGCTTTCTTGCGGATCTTGTCGCGGTAGATCTCGGCGAACGCTCGGAAGCGCGGTGAAAACGCGAGCCATGGTCCGACGTCAGCCGCGAGCGACGAGGGACCGAACAGGTAGGCGGTCAGTTCGTCGATCGGTATGGTCGGGCGGAACATTCGGCGCTCAACTCTGCGCCTCCGAGCCCGGACGCTCACGGCCGCGTACCGTATTCACATGGCTAGTGATTGGAACAAGAGCACCATCGACGACTTCCGCGCGAAGGGGGGCAAGGGGATCGGCCCCTTCGGCGACAAGCTCCTGCTCCTCACCACCCGCGGCGCGAAGAGCGGAGAGGTTCGGACGAATCCGGTCGTGTACCACCGCGATGGCGACCGCTACGTGATCGCGGCTTCGAAGAGCGGCGCGCCGTCCCACCCCGACTGGTACCACAACCTGGTGAAGCATCGTGAGGCGGAGGTCGAGGTCGGCCGCGAGAAGTTCAAGGTCCGAGCGACACCGATCGCGAAGGGACCGGAGCGTGACCGCCTGTACGGCGCGCACGGCGACAACTTCGCGGCGTTCCGCGATTACCCGAAGAAGACCAAGCGAGTCATTCCGGTCGTTGTCCTGGAGCGGATATCGAAGTAGCGCGAGTCGCGATGGGGCAGGGGAGGATCATCGATGGAAGGGCCGCCGCCGCAGATCAGCGCGAAGAGTCTGGACGACTACCTCGAGCAGCTGAGTAGAGGTGTCTTCCAGGCGGGCATCAGCTGGCGCGTCGTCGACGCGAAGTGGCCGTCGATCACCAAGGCCTTCCACGGGTTCAAGGTCGAGCGGGTCGCGCGCATGACGGATCGCGACATCGACGCGCTCGTGCAGGACGAGCGCGTCATCCGCAGCCGGCCGAAGATCGCCGCGGTCGTGCACAACGCGAACGAGCTGCTCGCGCTCGAGCGCGCGGGCGGCTTCAAGAAACATCTCAAATCGCTCCCGGAATATGAGGAGCTTGCGACCGATCTGAAGAAGCGCTTCAAATTCGTCGGAGATAGCGGCGTGTATCACTTCCTCTGGACGGTGAAGCATCCCGTTCCGGAGTGGCGGGAGTGGTCGCGTGCGCACGGTATGGACTGGGAAGCCAAGGTGAAGGCGTCGAGCGCGAAGCGGAAGCCGCGCGGCGCGGTGAGGTCCGGTAGCAGCTAGACATCAGCTTGCGGAGCGGCGTAGTACGGCCGTACTGCCCCGTTCGAGTGGCTACCCGATGCCATCCGCGAGGCGCACCGTTAGACACCCCTAGTGGACAGCACCGTCACGCAGGCTTTGGCCGCGGGCCCTCAGGCCGGGCAGCTCATCGCGTCTCGCTATCGCCTCGCCTCCTTTCATCGGGGGGACAACAACACCGAGGTCTGGCGAGCGCTCGACGAATCGACCAATCAGATGGTCAGCCTCGAGTTCCTGCGTGATCTGAGTCCGGCGAGCAGGGAGCGCTTCCTCGCCGGAGCACGCCGCCTCGCGTCGGTCGCGGAGCCGTCGGTCATGCGAGTTGCCGGGATTCACGACGAGGCCGACGGGACGTTCATCGTGTTCGAGCACCTTGTCCACATACCGGCCCCGGTCGAGTGGGCGAAGTCGGCGGTCGAGCCAGCCGCCCCTCTCCTCAAGGTGGCCGAACCGGCGCCGATGCAAACGTCGAACGCCGGGCCGGACGCGGCGGCGCCCGCGATCGCAACCACCGAGCCAAGCGAGGCGCCCGGCGATCACGGTTTGGGCCTGCTGCTCTACGCGCTGCGAGCGCGCGAGCTGTCGCTGATCGACCAAGCCCTTCTGCAGGAATCGGCCATCGAATTTCTCGACGTCGTTATCGACGAGCTCAGAGCGGTGCGGCTCGACCCGGACCTGGTGCCCGATGCCAGCGCCTTCGTGGGCTCGCTTCTCACCGCGGGGCCGCGAGGCGCCGTCGCCGCGCTCGGGCGGATCGCGACGTTCCGCCCGCGTATCCGGATCGCGGGGCCACGCCTGTCGCAGCCCAAACAGCCGAAGCAGCCGAAACAACCAAAGCCGCCGAAGGCGCAGAAGGTGGCGTCCCCTCCGCGAATGAAGGAGGCGCCGCTCGCGGCGGCCAAGCCGCTCAAAGCGCCGAAGCTGAAGGTGCCGCGCGCGCCTCGGGCTCCGAGCGGACCCGGCCTTCGGATCCGCTGGGGCCGCGTGCTCACACGCGGGCTGACCCTCGGCGTCATCGCAGCCGTCCTGGTCTCCCTACCGCCGAACGTCCTCGGGAATCTCCAGGGCGTCGCGGGCAACGTCGCCGAGGTCGCCGGCAATGTCGCGAGCCAGGTGAGCGCGACGATCAGCGAGAAGCTCGCGTCGTCACAGTCGCCGGAGCTGCAGCGCGCCACCTTCGATGTCCCGCCGCTCAGCGCGTACGCCGCCGCTTTCGAATCGCAGGCGCCGTACCCGACCGCGCATCCGAACAGCACCGTCGAGTGGGTCATCGCGCTCCGCAACACCGGATCGGCCGGCTGGTACCGCGGGATCGATGGCGCCCAGGCTTCGATCGCGCTCGCCGATGGAACGAGCGCGGCGGTGCAGAGCACGCAGTACGTGGGTCCGGGCCAGGTCGGCTGGTTCGTCGTGCACTTCCAGGCGCCGACGCAGCCCGGGGTGACCCGCGTCCCGCTTCGTCCGCGCATCGACGGTCGCGGCATGCTGCCGGACCTCGGCATCTACGTGAAGGTCACGGTCACACCGAACCCGTAAGGCCCGTAGGCTATCGCCCTCGACCGGGTGGACGGTCAGGGGGAGGCGCTCATGCGGGTCCATGACTGCAACTGGCAGATGCTCGAGGAATATCTCGCACGGGATGACCGGATCGTGTTGCCGATCGGATCCACGGAACAGCACGGGTACCTATCGGTGGGAACGGACGCCATCCTCGCCGAGCGCGTCGCGGTCGAAGCCGCCGAGCCGCTCGGCGTGCCGGTGCTGCCCGCGCTCCCCTTCGGCGTGACCCCCTATTTCGCGGCGTTCCCCGGCAGTCCGTCGCTGCGCACGAGCACGTACCTCGCGGTCATCCGCGATCTGCTCGATTCGCTCTTCGGTCAGGGCTTTCGCCGCATCGCGGTCGTGAACGGCCACGGTGGCAATTCGTTCGCCGCCGGGGTCATGCGCGAGTGGCTCACGGAGCCCCGCAAGGAGCGGGTGCAGGTGCTCTTCCACGACTGGTGGAACGCGCCGCGGGCCTGGGCCGTCGTCCAGCGCTACGAGAAGGAGTCCTCCCACGGCTCGTGGATGGAGAACTTTCCGTGGACGAGGCTGCCGGGAGTGACCATGCCGAAGGGCACCAAGCCGCTCATCCCCCAGACCGCCATCCGGCAGGCGCCGCCCGCGGAGCTGCGCCGCCTAACCGTCGACGGAAGCTTCGGCGGCTCGTACGAGCGGCCCGACGCGGAGGTCCTCGAGCTCTGGCGGACCGGCGTGGCCGAGGTTCGCGATCTCATCGAGAACGGGTGGAACAAGGATGGGTGAGCTCACGGGCAAAGTCGCTCTCGTCACGGGTACGGCGCACGGCATCGGCACCGCGATCGCGGATGGCCTCGAGGAGGATGGCGCGACGGTCCACCGGGTCGATCGCGACACCGCCGATCTCACCGATCCACCGCAGGTCGCGAAGCTCTTCGCTCGGCTCGGACGCGTCGACGTGCTGGTCAACAACGCGGGAGGCGTGGTGGGTCAGGTCGGCAAACCGCTCGACCAGGTCACGGACCAGGACTGGCGCGCCATCGTCGACGCCAACCTCACGAGCGCTTTTCTCTGCACACGCGCGGCGATCCCTGCCATGAAGTCCGCGGGTGCCGGATGGATCGTGAACATCTCGTCCGGCGCGGGGCGGAGCGTGAGCCTGACCGGTATCCAGGCTTACGCCAGCGCCAAGGCCGCTCAGATCGGCTTCACCCGACAGATGGCGCACGAGCTCGGCCCGTTCGGCATCACCGTGAATTGCATCGCACCCGGTTTCGTGCGGTCGAATCCGACGACCGAAAAGCAGTGGGAGAGCTACGGCCAAGAAGGGCAGCGACGCCTCATCGAAGGGATCCCGCTCCGCCGTCTCGGACGTGCCGAAGACATCGCGAACGGCGTGCGGTTCTTCGTCTCGTCGCGAGCGTCATGGATCACGGGGCAGGTGCTTTCGATCGACGGGGGCCGCTCACTGTTCTGATCGCGCGTAGCTCTCCCAGAACCGGGTCCAGGCCTCGAGGCCTTCGTGCAGGCGATGCACGCGAAAGAACTCGTTCGGCGCGTGGAAGCTCTCGTCGGCGGTGGAGAACGAGAAGAACACGGTGTCGATCCCGAGCAGCCGTTTGAAGAGATCGCTCACCGGAAGCGTCGAGCCCATGCGCACCCGCAGCGGCTTCTTTCGGTAGACCTGCTCGAGGACGCGCTCCGCCGTCAGCAAGCCGGGGTGATCCGCGGGGATGCGGTATGGCCGTGCCGCGTGACGCTCGCCAGCTACCGTCAGCGTGACACCGGCGGGCACGTGCGTTTCGAGGTGCCGCACGACGAGCGCCCGGATCCGGTCCGGATCCTGGTCGGGAACGAGGCGGCAGCTCAGCTTCGCGTGTGCTTCGTTCGGCGTGACCGTCTGGCTGCCCTTTCCCTGATAACCGCCCCACATGCCGTTCACCTCGAGGGTTGGGCGTGTCCACTGCCGTTCGAGCGTGCTGAAGCCCGGCTCGCCGAACGGCGCGGGCGCGCCGACGTCCGAAAGAAAGCGCGCCTCGTCGAACGGCAGCTCCGCGATCGCGCGCCGCTCGTCCGCCGGTAGCGGGGCGACGTCGTCGTAGAAGCCCGCGACCGCGACGCGCCCGTCGGGTGTGTGCAGGCTCGCGACCAGCTCGGCCATGGCGTGGAGCGCGTTCGCGATGGCCCCGCCGTAACCGACGGCTCGTCGCTCCGCCACATCGCGCCGTCGGCTGCCAGAACCATGTCCGCTCGGAGGACCGTGGTGTTCGCGGCTACGAACGGCTCGAGGTTCCGACTCCCGATCTCCTCCTCACCTTCGAAGACGAGCTTCACGTTCAGCGGCAGCGCCCCGCGGGTGGCGAAGAAGGCCTGCGCGACTTTGAGCGGGATGAGCATGGGTCCCTTGTTGTCTGAGACGCCGCGGCCGTAGAGGCGGCCGTCGCGCAGTGCCGGCGCGAACGGATCGCTCGACCACCGCTCGAGCGGATCGGGCGGCTGAACGTCGTAGTGGCCGTAGACCAGGCGCCTGGCGCAGCCGCGCGGCGACCCATTCGGCGGCGCGCGCCATGTCGTCGCCGTGATCGGGATCGGCGCTCACGCTCGGGATCTTCGCGAACTCGATGAGCTCGGCCAGGATCCCGTCGCGGTGCGCCCCGAGGTGCTCGAGGGGCGTCATCCCCGAGTCGCGGCGAGCTTGAGCAGGTCGAGCGTTTCGTGGCTTTGCGGCCGCTTGCCGTCTTCGACCTCGTGCATGAGCTCGATCAACCGCGAGACCAGAGGCGTCGGCACGCGGACCTCCGTGCCGAGCGTGACGATCGGCCCGAGCTGCGCGTCGGTCTCGGTGCGGCGCTTGCGGACCGCGATGTCGCGCCAGATCCCGCTGTGCGTCTTCGCCGACCGGCGGTTGAAGGCGACCATGTCGTCGAGCGAGCGCTCCGCGACCTCGCGCTCGGCATCCGGCGCGAAGGCGTGCGGATCGAAGCCGTTGAAGCCTTCCGGCGTGATCTTGCGAGCTCGGGCCACCCGCATCACCTCGCGTGCGATCTCGACGTAGACGTCGCGGTAGCGCGGATCAGCGAGCGCGTCCGCGATGGAGTCATTCGTCAGCGCTGTCGCGAAGAGCTGCGCCCCGTACGCGAGCTTGCCCCAGAGGTAGCCCCAGATGTTCGTCGTCACGATGGCGGCATCGTCGAAGTCGCGGAAAGCCCGATGCAGCTCGCGGACGCGCGGCGTCAGCTGTCCGTCGATCTCGCCGAGCACCACCGCGCCGCGGCCCGCGTACTGGATCACGCCGGGGGCCATGTAGTCGGCTCCGAAATTGACGAAGCAGCCCATCGTGCGGGCGTCCCCGACGATCGACTTGATGACCAGCTCGTTCAAGCCGTTCTGCGCCGAGACGACGTAGCCGTCCGCGCTCAGGTGCGCGGCGAGTGCGCGCGTCGCATCGGCGGTGTCCTGCGCCTTGACGGCGAGGACGATGTGCTCGAACTCGCCCACGAACTGATCCGGCAAGAACGCCGGCACGCGAGCGACGAACTGCGCGAGCGGGCCCTCGATGCGAAGCCCCGCTCGATTGATGGCGTAGACGTGATCCTCCGCACGGTCCACGAACGCGACATCGTGCCCCGCGCGGGCGAGATGCGCGCCGATGGTCCCTCCGATCGCGCCGGCACCCCAGATCAAGAATCTCATGGATCTAGCCTCCGCGGCCCTCGGCGAGTCCGTCGCCGATGAGGCCGAGCGCGACGCCGAGGACGAGGAGCGCGAGCATCGTCATCCACCACGCGAGCAACAGGAACTGGTGCCCCTCGGCGATGCAACCGTGTCGAGTTCGCGAGGACCTCCCCATCCACGCGGGCCAACTGGGCGACTGGCGGCATTATCCCTCCGGCAGCCGAGCGACCTTCGCGGGGACGCGAATCCAAACGCCGCGCGCGCGTATCTGGATCTCTTGTTCAGCGTTAAGTCCAAGGCGTAAGGTGATGGACCGAGGAGGTGCGCCGGTGACAGGGACCCCGAAGCTCCTCGCGAGGATCAAGGCTCTCTTCGAGCCGAGTCGTCCAACACCGCCCGCGCAAGAGGCCGAAGAAACGCCGATACCGGCTGCCTCCGCTCCCCAAATCAGGGAAACGTCTTCACCCGAGCGCCCCACTCTGTTCGAAGAGCCTCCGCCGCCCCCGGAGGCGATACCGGCTCCCACCATGGAGGCCGTCGCCGCGGCCGTGGAGGCTCCAACCTTCAGCGAAGAAGCTCCGACCGTCACGGAAGAAGCTCCGACCGACGACCAACTCGTGGCCGCGGTCGCGCGACCCGGAGCGCTCACCCTGCGACTTGAGACCGAGCGGGGGTCGCGATCGGTATTCGAGGTAACAAAGTCCGGCGCGACGATCGGTCGCGGACCGGAGAGCACCATCCAGCTCGCGGACCTTTCCGTGTCGCGCAAGCACGCGAGGATCACCTACAAACAGGGCTCGTACTGGTTGAGCGACCTCGGGAGCATGGGCGGCACGTGGATCGATGGTACGAAGCTCGCCGCGCCCCGACGCGTCGCGGCGGGCCAGATCATCGACATCGGGGTGTGTCGCCTCGTGGTCGTAGCCGCTGCGGAAGGCGAAGAGGCTGGAGCCGCGAAGCGCCCCGCGGTGAGCCGGTAGGTCAGCTCCCCGTCAGCTGCGGCTCGGCCTCCCATTCGCGATCAGCGTCAGGCTGGGCCGTGCTCTCGCGATCGACGGCCGCCGCACGGACAACAAGTCGAGCGATGAACCGGCCTAGCACGCTCGCGAGCTCCTCGTCCGACTCGTCGTAGCGCTCTTGCGTTCGGCCCAGCACGAGGGCTCCCAGGCTCCGCGCTCTGTCGGCGAGTGGCACGACGATGAGCTCCCTGGTGTCAACCGGGACCCATGGACGAAGGGCGCCTTGTCCGATGCGAACGAGTCGCTGCTGTTGCATGGCTTGCGCGAGCGCATCGTGCTCGGATGGGTGCGCCTGCTCGAATCGGAGGTTCTCGCGTGGCCTCGCTGCCGACAGCTCAAGGGCGCCCTCCCGTCCGAATAACCAGATCTGCGCGAGGTCGTGATCGAGCGCGCTGGTGACGAGGGCGGTCACGTCCTGGAGGGTTTCCAAGAGGCGCTCGCCGAAGAGAGCGAGACGCGCCAGCTCGTAGAGCGCGAAGGCCTGGCGGCGATGCGCCGCGTCGCGCACGGCCACAGTCTCGCGAGCGAGCTCCAGGGACAGGAGCTCGGATACGCCCGATGCCGTGAGCGCGTCGGCCGCGGCAAAGGATCGCCCGACGCGTAGCGCGATCAGAACGCCACTGACCGCATCGGTCGCGACGAGCGGGGCGACCATCGCCGCACCGGCGACGCGGTCATCGGCCAGGCGTATCGCCGTGCGTGTCTGGACGGTCGCGCCGCTTCGTCGCGTCTCCTCGATCGCAGACCGAGTCGCAACATCGCCGACCGGCTCGTCGGCGACGTTGTATGCGTATCGAGAACGGGCGGCGCCATCGACCAGGAACGTCAACCCGTCGTACTGGCCGAGCGTCGCGAGGGCCGCGAGCCTGATGGACCACTCGTCAGCGTCATTCGCGATTTGCCGTCTGGCCACTATCGACGGGGTGAGCAAACGGCTGACGATCGACGGCATCGCCGATTCCTGACGAACGATGCGATCGCCGGCGGCGCGGAACGATTTGGCCGCCCTTGGCTCCCTAATCGCACTCACCTCGACTTTGTTTGCGCGAGATGCCACCGACGCGTGCTGGGGACCCTCAGCATCAGGGTGCGCGGGGTCACTCGTCAAACTCGGGTGCGGCTTTGCGCGTGTCTTTGCGCGTCGTTTGATGCCGACGATCGGTCGCATTCGATGAAAATGCGGCCGATGGCTCGTGGGACATTCTTCACGCTCGCACCGTTCGCGCTTGTATCCGCGCTTGCCGTGGGTGTGGCGGTCGCGGGGTACATCGTGAGTCCGCACGCGCCGGCTATCCCCGATCGAGTTGAAGCATCAACCCCACCCGCGACGGCGATCCCCACAGCCGTCGCTACGACCCCCGAAGCTACGGGGCCGATTCCGTCGCGCTCGACGCCCGCACCGAGCAACGCCGCACGGTCGAACGACGCGGCTGAGATGCTGCGCACGCACAACGACCTCCGCGCCGCGGTCGGCGCGCCGGCGGTGCGGCCGGACGATCGCGTGACCGCGGCCGCGCAGCACCACGCCGAATATCTCGCGCGCGCCGGGGCCATCGGCCACGAGGAAACCCCGGGCAATCCCGGGTTCACCGGCGTCAGCGTTCGGGATCGACTCGCCGCTCAGGGCTATGCGGACGCGACGGCCAGCGAGGTGGCGGCGTCATCAGAGTCCGGGACCGAAGACGTGCGCTTCCTGTGGGACCTTCCTTATCACCGCCTCGGTCTCATGCATCCGCACGCCGTTCTGGCGGGATGGGGCCACGCCGAGATCGGTGGGCACACGGCAACGGTCGGGGTGCTCGTGTTCGACTTCGCGGTCACCGCGCCGGATCACGTGCGCTCGCCCGCGGCGGGCCAGCGCGTCATCGGATCGTGGGCGGGGGATGAATCGCCCGACGCGCTGCCGGCCGGAGCGGCGCGTCCGGTCGGATATCCGGTGATGATCGTGTACTCGAGCGCGCGGCCCGTCGATCTGAAGAACGCGAAGCTGACCGACGCGAACGGAGGCGAGGTCGCGGTCTTCGTCGTCCCGCAGATCTACGAGCGTGACTACGCCGCGATCGTGCCAACGGCGCCCCTCGCCGCCGGTGCGCGTTACCGCGTGCGGCTCGACCTCTCGGTCGCGGGGGGCGACGTCGTTGACGAGTGGGAGTTCGAGACCGAGCGCTAGTGGGTCGGGAGCGTCGCGGGACGTCCGATGAAGGGCAATTTTTCCCCGGTCGCGAGCAGCAGGGGCACCACCCGGCTCTGGAGGAGCTCGGGCCGGAGCTTCTGCTTGTAGAGGGCGACCGCCGCGTCAATCTTCTCGAGCTCCGCGCTCGCGACGGGTGCCTTCGCAGCGCTCTGCGCCATGAGCTTCAGCAGTTGGGGATCGGCGAAGGTCGCGAAGGCCGGGTTCGCGCCGGCAGCCGCCTGCAGAGCGGCGACCTCCTGCGGCCCGAACGCGGTCTTTCCATGAAGGGGATCGAGCCAGCCGTCCAGCACGAGGGTCGCCAGGACTGCCACGTACAGGGTCGCGGCCGCGGTCGCCATCCCGAGGGGGATGCCGAGGACCTTGTCGAAGCGTTTCAGAAGGCCGACGCGGTGGACGATCCTGACAACGAACGTCGCGACGGTCGTGAAAATGGTGCCTCCGACGAAGAGGGCGATCGCGCCGACGCCGAGGCTCACCGTTCCCGTCGGGAGCGCGCCGGTGAGAGGTCCCGCGTAAAGCACGGAGAGCGTGAGGCACGCACCGCCCGCGGCAACGAGCGGGATGACGAATCCGTTGCGGAAGCCGATGAGAGCCCCAAGCAAGATGAACGCGACGATCGCGATGTCGACCACTGTCCGAGTCTGTGGAGCGAGCGAAACAGCGCTAGGTGCCGGAGAAGACTCTCTGCCCCGATAACTGTTCTGTGTCCGCGAGGACGTCGCCAGAAAAGTTGCTAGCAGCGATGAAGAGGATCGTCAACGACCCGGACGCCTTCGTGGGCGACGCGCTCGATAAGATTCGCCGCCTGGTGCTCTGGCAGTGGAGCGCCGTAGAGGTGTGGTCCTTTCGTGCCTCAGCTAGCAAGAGATAGGCACGTCACAAGAGGCGCGGGTCGAGCGCGTCACGAAGCGCGTCGCCTACGAGGTTGAAGGCGAGCACCGTCGCGAGGATCGCGAGACCGGGGAACGTCGCGATCCATGGCGAGTCGATGATGTAGCTCCGGCCGGCCGACAGCATGTTGCCCCAGTCGGGCGTCGGCGGCTGCGTCCCGAGGCCGAGGAAGCTTAGGCCCGCGGTGTCGATGATCGCCGTGCCGATGTTGAGCGTCGCTTGGACGATGATCGGGGCAAGGACGTTCGGCAGGACGTGCTGCCACATGACCCGCCTGTCGCGCGCGCCGATGGCGCGGGCCGCTTCGACGAAATCGCGCGCGCCAACGGAGAGCACGGCGCCCCGAACGACGCGGGCGTAGTTCGGGATATACACGATGCCGATCGCGATCATCGAGGTGAGCAGGCCCGGGCCAAGGATCGCCACGATCCCGATCGCGAGAAGCAGATACGGAAAGGACAAAAGCACGTCCATCGAACGCATGACTAGGCCGTCGGTTCGCCCGCGGTAATAAGCGGCGGTCATGCCCAGAAACAGACCCGCCACCAGCGCGATGCTGGCGGCGACCCCGCCAGCCTGCAACGACACCCGCGCGCC
Organism: Chloroflexota bacterium; assembly: GCA_005880575.1. Taxonomy (GTDB): domain Bacteria; phylum Chloroflexota; class Limnocylindria; order P2-11E; family P2-11E; genus 3-1-20CM-2-70-9. The sequence continues at coordinate 19,854 of VBIZ01000092.1, forward strand.
CCAGACAACACGGCTGAACACATCACGGCCGAACTCGTCTGTTCCCATGAGGTGGCTTGCGCTCGGGCCCTCGCGCTCGATACGGAAATCCTGGTGGATCGGGTCGTACGGGCTCACCTGCCCCGCGAAGATCGCCATGAGACCGAAAAGCACTAGCAGAGTCGCTCCCAGCATTCCGGTTGCGGAGCGCAGGAAGCGCCGGCGCGCCCCTACCCACAGGGACGGCGCCGGCTGCGCTCCGCCGTCGAGCGGTGACGGCACGGCGGTGGCACTGGCGCCGGCCATGTCAGGCGTACCGGATGCGCGGATCCAGAATTGCGTACACCAGGTCCACGACGAGGCTGATGACGACGACGAAGAGCGCGACAACGATGACCGTCGCCTGCACGACCGGGTAGTCACGGGCCGTGATGGCGTTCAGAACGTAACGGCCGACACCGACTCGGCCGAAGACCGTCTCGGTGAGGACCGCCCCGCTGAGAAGCGCACCGAGCTGTAGCCCGATGACGGTCACGACCGGGATGAGCGCGTTCTTGAGGGCGTGACGGAGGACGACCGTCCGGGCTGAGAGGCCCTTTGCGCGTGCGGTCACGAGGTAATCACTGCCCAGGACCTCCAGCATGCTCGACCGCGCCATACGCGAGACAATGGCCATCGTGATCGTGCTGAGGGTGATCGCCGGAAGCACGAGATGCCAGAGGACGTCCCCGAACACTGCGAAGTCACCGGTGAGCAATCCGTCGATCGTGTAAAAGTGCGTTCGCGCGGGAATGTCGAGCCCGACGCTCGCGGTGCCTGAGAGCGGAAACCACTCTGCACGCGCACCTAGCCAGTAGATGAGCATCAGCCCGATCCAGAACACCGGCATCGAAATGCCGACCAGCGACCCGATCATCGTCCCGTACTCGATCGGCGTCCGTCGTCGCAGCGCGGCGAGGATGCCCGCCGGCAACCCGACGGCGAGCGCGATGAGGAGCGCGGCGATCGAGAGCTCGATCGTCGGGGCAAAGTTCTCGATGAGCTCCTGCCGGATATCGCCGCCGGTCCGGATCGACCGCCCGAGATCCCCGCTCGCCAAACGGCCGATGAATTCGATGTACTGAACGGGCAGCGGCCGATTCAGACCGAGCGCCTCGCGCATCTGCTCGATCTGCTCGGCGCTCGCCTTTTCCCCGGCGAGAGCGATCGCCGGATCGCCCGGGATGAGCCGCAACGCGAGGAAGACAACGGTGACGACGCCGAGCAGCACCGGCAGCACGTACGCGATCCGTCGAAGGATGTAACCGCGCACGTTCTAGGCGCTCGAGCGGCGACGCACCCCGCTAGCTCACGCTGACCTTATTGAAGTAGTAGATGTAGGTCGGCTGCAGGACGAAGTCCTTCACGCGCTTGCGGATGGCCACCTGCTGCTTCATATGACTGATGAAGAGCCACGGCGCGTCGTCGACGATCTTCGCCTCCGCCTGGTTGAAGAGCGCCTTCCGCTTCGGTGTATCGGTCTCCTCGTTGGCCTGCTCCAGGAGCTTGTCCACCTCAGGAGTGCCGTAGAAGGAGGTGTTCACGCCGCCCTGGTTCTTGCTGTAGAAGAACACGCCGAGGAAGTTCTCGGGGTCCCCGGTGTCCGCCTGCCATCCGCCGAACGCGACGTTCAGCTCGCCCTGACGCCGGATCTTGCGGTACTCGGTCCACTCCGCCGTCTTGATCTCGCTCTTGACGCCTACCGCTTGGAAGTACTGCTGAATCGCTTCGGCGAGCTTCGCGCCCTGGGGGTTGTAGCCCCGTGGGATCGTGTACGAATCGAGGGTGATCGTCTCGCCCCCGTACTTGGCGTCCTTCAGGAGTGCCTTTGCCTTCTCGGGGTCGTACGTGTAGCCCTTCAACGTGCTATCGAAGCCCCAGGAAGTCGCCGGGAGCACCCCGACCGCAGGGACGCCCGCGCCGCTGTAGAGCTTGTCCGCGAGCTCCTGCTTGTTGATCGCGTAGTTCAGCGCCTGGCGCAGCGGCTTGTTCTGGAACTGCGCCTTCTTCAGGTTGAACTCGGCCATGTTCACGTTGAGGCCGGGCTGCTCGAGAACGTCCGTGTCTGCCTTCCCCTTGACCGACGACGCGTCCTTCGGGTCAAACGGCCAAGCGATGTCACCCTCGCCCCGCTGGATCTTCAGGATCCTGACGGAAGCCTCAGGAACCGGCTGGAAGATGATGCGCTGCAGCTTGGCGCGATCGCCCCAGTAGCCATCGAAGTTCTCGACCGTGATGTGGTCGTCCTTCTTCCACTCCACGAACTTGAAGGGGCCGGTTCCCACGGGGTTCTCGTTGATCTTGCTGCCGTACTTCTTGAGCGCCTCCATCGAGATGACAAAGCCGGGTGGAATTGCGAGATTCGGAACCAGTGGCGAGAACTTGCGCCGCAACGTAAAGCGGACATCGAGTGCTCCGACAGCCTCGACCTTGGCCACGACGTTTCCGATGTAGTCGTCGATGAACGGGAACCCGCCTGCTGCTTGCGCCTCCTTGAAGAGCGGGTTGTCCTTGTTGATGCTCCGGTCAAACGAGAACGCGACAGCCTCGGCCGTGAGCGGCGAGCCGTCGTGGAACTTGATCCCCGACCGCAAGTGGAAGGTGTAGGCGAGGCCGTCGGACGAGATGTCCGGCATGCGCTCGGCGAGGGCGGGCTCGACATCGGTGCTGTTGGGCTTGTACCTGACGAGACCTTCGTATAGCGCGGTTGTGGCGATGAAGCCTTCCTGGGTGGTCATGGCCGGCGGATCGAGCTTGTCGGTGTCCCCACCCCAGAGGAACGTGAGCGTGCCGGTGGCTCCCGCGGGCTTCGTCGTCGCGGTCGTGCCGGTTTGCGTCGCACCCGGTTGTGTCGTGACCGGCGCGCACGCCGCGACGATCGTGGCGGCCCCGGCGGCGCGCAACAGCGCGCGGCGGCTCATGGTTGAGTTTCTCATCCTGCGATTCCTCCCCCTTGAAACGGCGGGCAGCATAACACCGGGCGCGGGTTATTCGGGGACACCGACTCCCAGAAGAAGTCCATCTTTCTTGATCGCCGGACTCGTGACCACGAAGAGCACGATCCCTTCGACCGGAGATTCGATCCGGCCAAGGGGCTTCCCGAGCAGGTCGACCATTTCGCCGAGTGGCTGACCCTTCCGGACCCGGTCGCCCACGTGCACGGCGCAGCGGAAGAGTCCCTCGAAGGGCGAGCGCAGCCACTCGAACCGGTTCAGCACTCGCGGCGGGCTCACGCGAGCGGGTGCGCCATCGAGCACCTCAACCGCGCGCAGGATGTTCTGCACGCCGTTGACGTGGCGCGCAACGGCGTCCGCCTCGAGCTGACCGATCCCTCCGGATTCGGCGATCATCGCGGCGACGCCCCGCGCAGCCGCGGCCGCGAAGAGCAAGCCAGCCCGCTCGCCGGACGGCATGGCTCTCACAAGCCATTCCGCGCCGTATGCCTCCGCCATCTGCTTCGCTCGGCCATCGACGCGCTCGTCGCCCGTCTCTCGATAGGTCACGAATGGGACGAGGTCTTCGATCATGTCGCCCGCGTGGAGATCGACTGCGTACTCGCATCGCGCGACGACCTCGTTGAGGAGCCAGTGCGCGAACCGCTCGCTCCATGTGCCATCGAGTCGCCCGGGGAACACGCGGTTCATGTTGTCGTTGTCCTCCGGGTTCACGTAGATGCTGCGCTCGTAGAAACCCGGCCGATTGAGCAGCGGAATGATCACCACGTGGCCCCGCACCTGCGCCGGGTCGAGCAGGTTGCCGAGGCGGATCGCAGCGTCGATCCCGGTGTACTCGGCAGCGTGGATGCCGGCTGTGATCAAGAACAAGGGGCCATCGCGGCGTCCGGTGATGCTGAAGAAGGGCCACGAGTACTTCGCGAGGCCCGGATCGGCGGCGAACGTGAAGTAGCCGGACCTCCGCTCGCCGGATGCGGCCAAACCGATCGGGCCGAGACTTCTCATCTAGCTCACGCATTCTCGCGCGGTCACGGTGTCGGTGCTGAGCGAGCTATGCCGCGGCCACCATGTACATCGTCCGGTCCCGATGACCGGTGATCACAGAGATGAGCGACATGCGCCTTCTCTTCAGATGGCGCGAGGACGTTCACGAGCGGTCAGGTGACGACGACCGGCTTCGACGCATCGAACGACAACTTCATCGGCGACTACAACTGGCAGGCATCCGTCGCCGATGCCGTGCTGCCGATCTTTGTCGGGGGCGGCTTCCCCAGAGCGGACACCTTTGCACAGGAGGTCTTCCTCGGAACAGGCTCTCCCTAAGGACGAGCTCAGCCGGGCGAGCTCAGGCGCGCATGAACTCCGCGAGAAGGCGGTGGAAGTGGTGCACGCCGCCTTCGCGTGCGGGCGAGTAACGGCCACGGTCATACAGGCGCGACCGGACGCCGCGCTGCACCGACTCGACGATCGCCTCATCCTCGCGCTCCACGCGATCCAGTCCCGCGCCCGCGCCGGCGTCTCGCTTGCTCGCGTCCCACACGAATGGCAGGAACGCCACGCGCGTCCGGTCGACGGCGAGAGGCGTGACCGCGTTCACGGACACGCCCCACGGGTACACATTGAACATCGTCGTCGGGAAGAGCCAGAAGTAGTACGCAGCGACCCTGCGTCCGTGGTCCCGGTGCGTCGGCGGCAGCGCGAAGGCGGGCTCGCCGGGCTTCGCGACGCCGACCTGCAGCACCGAGAAGCGGTCGAGCTCGACGGCGTACTCGCCGTAATCGAGCGTTGTCGCGAGGCTGGAGTGCACGTACGGGATATGGAAGCCCTCGAGGTAGTTGTCGAGATACAGCGCCCAGTTCGCGTTCACGAGGTAATCGCGCGCGCCCGCCGCGTCGAAGACCAGCTCGCGGAACGGAAGGCCGTCGAGCCGGCCGCGCATGGGCGAGATGAGCTCGTCGAACGCCATCGCGGGGGCGAGCGAGACCATCAGGAAGCGAGTCCACAGACCGAGTGAGACCTGCGTCAGGTCGTCGGCCGGCGACGGAAAGCTGGCCGTCTCCTCGAATTCCGGCATCGAGTGGAAGCGCCCATCGAGCGTGAACCGCCGTCCGTGGTAGCGGCAGCGCAGCTGCTGCTCGTGCCCCGGGCCCTCGACGACGAGGGTCCCGCGATGCGTGCAGACGTTCGACACGCAGTGGAGCTCATCCTTCTGATCGCGCGTCAGCAGAAGTGGCTCGTCGAGGGCACCGGGGAGCAGCGTGAACGGATGCACTTGTCCCGCGACCTTCACGAGGTCGTCGTGTCCGGCGTAGTGCCAGGTCCGCGCGAAGAGGCGATCGCGTTGCAGCCGGAAGATATCGGGATCCGAGTACACGCGCGCCGGAAGCGTTCGCGCATGGCGGATGTCGGGATCAATCTCGAAGAGCGCATCGCCCACGTTGGCGATGCTAGCTATTGGATCCGGGCAGCCGTCGCGGACGTCGTGACGATCTCGAGCTGATCGCGAAGGTCGCGCGTGATGAGGAAGTTCTGGCGCACGTGCTCGCGGCCCGCCTGAGCCATGCGCTTGCGGAGCGCCGGATCGCGCAGCAGGTCGACGCAGCGCGCCGCGCACTCCTCCGGGCTCGTGACGAGGTAGCCGGAGCGGCCTTCCTGGATCTGGATGACGATGCCGCCGACCTTGCCCGCCACCACCGGAATGCCCTTCCAGAGAGCTTCGGCGACGACGAGGCCGAATCCTTCGCGAAGTGATTTTTGGACGACCACGGTGGCGGCCCGCTGGAAGGCGTTGACTTCCTCGTCCTTGACGCCGTCCAGGTTCGTGAAGAGGAACACGTCGGGATCGCCGCGGGCGTGGGCACGGGTCCGGTTCAGATACTCCTGCCCCTCGGGATCGTCATCGGCGAGCGACCCGATCATCACCAGCTGGACGCCGGGAACCTCCTTCTTGGTGAGCCGGTACGCATCGATCACACCGAGCGGGTCCTTCCAGGGATCGAACCGCGACACCTGCAGGAGGATCGGTCGATCGACGTCCACTTTCCATCTCCGAACGATCTCGCGCGCGCCGCTGACCGCCATCTCCTGGTTCTTCAGCGATAGCGGATCGATCGTCGGCGCCTGGATCAG
>VBIZ01000093.1 GCA_005880575.1 Chloroflexota bacterium
CGGGAGCGCCGCGCGTTCATACGGTTCTTCGCGTGCCAGCAGGATCTCTCGCACGAGTCGCCGGACACACCATTGCCGGACGACGTCGCCTCCGGGAGGGAACCCTTCCTCGTCATAGGTGCCATTGCGGGCGGGTAGGCCACGTGGGCGTGCGAGAGGTCAGCCTCCGAGTGGTCTGAGATGGATCTGCTTGGAGAGCGCGTAAGCGGCTGAGAGGTCAGCGTCGCTTTCGACGAGCGTGCGGCCAAGGATCAGCACCGAATTGTTCGGCGATGAAATCCGCGTCATGCCCTGCGGTACGGATCCTGTCCAGCCGGGGCCGCTAATAACGTAGTCGCCGGCCTCGGTCCCGGTGACGCGTTTGCCGACGTAGGCAAAATTCGTGTTGTTCGACGGATCGGTGAGCTGGACGCTGTAGTAACGATCGCCCATGTCCGGTACGTGCAGGACCTGCGGCCCTGTCCTGAGATCCAACCACCCCGCCATGAGGAGCGTGTCGCGGTTCGCGCCGGTGGTCATCAGGTTCGAGCCCGAGGCGGGCGCCGCACGGAGCGGATCTGCAAAGACCGCTTGGGGCTCCGTATAGAGCGTATTGACCGGAATGGGCCCCTCGCCGAACCCTTTTACGAGGATCGCCCTCTTGTACACGAACAGCAGGATGCGCGGCCAGAAGTAGATGACGAGGAAGCATGCCGCGACCACGACCGAACCGAACAGAAGCAAATGCTGGTATCCCGTCATCGATTTGACCTTGCTTCGATAACCGGCGGCACCGTGTACCCGCCATGGAGAATGGCTGCGCCGGGCATATATACGCGCAGCCACAGGTTGAATCTGCCTGCTGGCGCGGGCAGCCAGTTGGATTGATGGCCTGCCGGAGCGGTGTTCTGCAGGTAGATGTCGACGGAGCCGTCGGGATTTTGCGCGAGGCCGGACCGATCGCCCACGCTGTACCGATTGATGGGATTCGCCACGAAGTGTTCTTTCGCGTCAGCCATCGTCAGCGACCAGAACGCGTCGTTGGGCGGAAGACCGCCCGGGGGAAAGTGCAGGATGAAGTCACGCTCTCCGGAGAGCGTGTGACCCGCGCCGTCAACACCCGTCTTCCAGTACATCGCCTCTTGCGGCACGTTCACCGGGCCGGGAAAGATCCGGGCGCACGCGGCCCGCATGAAGATGCCGTTACCGGGTAGGCCGCATCCGAAGATGGTGGTCCAGCCATTGATCCTCGTGGCCTTGATCCTCGCGAGGATCTCGACCGCGACGACCCCCAGCCCGGCGCCGACGAAGAAGCCCTGCACCAGATCGTTCCGCACGGTCAGCGAATCGGCAGAGAGGAGCGTGCGGACGATGACAAAGCCGCAAATCACGCCGATGACTGCCGTTAGGAACACGTACGTTCTGTTGGTCATGTCGGAGCGGTCGTCACTGCTACAACCTCTAGTTTGCTCCGCCGGGCCGGCCTAGTAATCCTCTCGGAGCAAGAGTGTCGTCACGGAGCTGTCGGCTTCGGTGATGATCACTGAGGGATTCACCGAGGCGGCGCTCTCGAGTAGCCCGGAGGGGATTCGAACCCCTGACCTCTTCCTTGAAAGCGATGAGGTCAAGAGAAGCGGCCTAGCGAATTATTCATGCACGAACTGATACCGGCTTTGAGATGAAACGCGCGTCAGAGAAGCGCAAATTGATGAGGCGGCGGCAGGTCGCCTCAAAGTTCCCCGAGATGCAAACCGCGCTTTCGCGTGCCAACCTGAGCGCGACGTGGACGCTCGCGAGGTCACTCGTCGATTCCGGTCCGACCTGTGGCCAACGTTGAAATCGCATGGCTTCACACGTCGGACAGAGCGGGTGGCGTGGCGAGACGTCGGCGATTCGGTGGATCTCATCGAAGTCAACCTGATCGGCACGCTCGCAGACGCGGTCGGATGCACGTCCTACTCATTCGGAGCATTTGTCGCGTCGTTGCCCACATACTTCAGCTCCGATCGCGTTCGATCGGGCCCGGACGGGAGACCGCGCCCACACTACTGGGAGTGCGAGCTCAACATGCGACTCTCCAAGACATTGTCTCAACCGTGGTTTCGGCCCTTAGCGTCATCTGTTCGCGGCAATCTGCCCGAGAGTCTTGTGAAGCACCGACAAGGACTGATGGCAGTGCTGCGGTCAGATGTGCATGACCGTACCGACACCTGGTTCGTGCGCGATGACGGAGCGAACTTGTCTGACTGTGTCACGGACCTGTTGTTGGTGATCGAACGAGACGGACTTCCCCTGCTCCAGCGACTCCATGATCCGTGCGCCGTCGCGGAGATCGTTCGCAACGGGCACCTTTCGATTCGACCCGACTCGCCTGTGGGCCGCGACCTCCTAAAAGCGGCGACCCGAGCGTGCGACGAGCGTCACTAGCCAACGAATCGGTTGGGGCTGTCCGGGAGACCTTGAAGGGATAGGGGGTCCAGCCTTTGGAGATGAACCTGGCTGAGCTGGTCGGCTCGGTACTCGAGGAAAGACGACCCGAAAACCTAGACCCGGCTGGCCCAATCGTGACAGGTGAAGGCCCCGAGGTTGAGATTGTGATCCTCCCTCACCGTGATCTCGATGGTGTCTCGTTGGTGGCCTGGACGGACGATCGAGCTGCGCGCCTTGAGTGGGCGTATGTCGGCGATCTGTCGACGCACGACGACCTCGACCTCGGGGTTGTTGTCGAGCGCATTCCGTACGACGGTGACTGGCGCGACCGCATGCGGGACGCATTAGTCGCGGAGTTGGACCGGCCTATCCGGCTGCGAAGACGACGTGGGTTCTTCGGTGGCCAGTTAGTCGAATGCTGGATCATGGCAGCTGGGAAAGAGAGACGGATCGCGGCGCTCAGACCACCGAAGAATCAGCTGGAGGCTGAGACGGAGATGACAACCTCACTGTCTGGCGGACCGCGACCGCGGTTCTCTTTGACTCCAGCCATCCGCTAACCCGATGCCAGGACCCTGCGGCCGGCGCCAAAATAGAGCGGGTCCCGACCACGTAAGACCTTCGATCGAGTGGACCACGCGCCGAAGGTACTGGGTGCTCGCGACTCCGCCCGGTCAACGCGGGCCGATGTCTACACTCAACCAGCCGTGAGTCCCGCAGCTGCGCTCAAGGCACGCGAGGCGACCGAGGCCTACCCAGCCGAACGAGCAACAGCCCTTGCAGGCGTGCCGAGGAGCACCCTTCATTACTGGGCTTCGCACGATGTCTGGAAGCCGTCGGTATCGCCGGAGCGAGTCCGTCTCTGGTCGCTTTCCGACATCGTCGTACTGCGAATCATCCACTGGCTACGGCGAGGCGATAAGGCCGCAAAGGACACGGGCCTACCGATTCCGCGGACGACGATGCGCGAGGTTCGCGAGCTAATGCGGGACGGCGTAGATCTATCGGAGTCGCACCTCTACGTGGACCATCGCGGGCGAATCGTTCGACAACTTGGGCCGGCGCTTGAGCACGTTGATAGACAGCAGCTCGCCCGACCCAACGTGATCGACGTCCTCGCTGAATATCGTCTTGCCGAACGCGAAGGATTTGTTGGGCCAAACCTTGCACAGCCCCGACCCCTGTTGCGTATCGTGCCCGGAAAACTCGCGGGGGAGCCGCACGTCGTAGACACGCGTCTCTCGACTGCGATGATCGACGCGCTTCTCGTTCGCGGATACACCAAGGACGAGGTCATCGACTTCTATCCGTTCCTCAGCGAAGCAGCTGTCGATGACGCTCGCTCACTAGAAGAGCAACTTCGGAGGAACCTACGCAGCCAAGCGGCGTAGTGCGTCGTCTCTTCGTAACGGACCACAACTTCCCACGCCAGGTCACAGCGATACACCTCCCCGAGGCTGAACTGCGATCGCTCACCAGTGTTGATCCATGGCTAACGCAGCGAGTCGCAGACTGGGCAGTCCTCCTGGGTCTGCATCAGTACAAGGCGCAGAAGATTCACGGGTTCATTACCAACGACGACAGCATGCTCAACCTATCTCGGACGCTGCCTGTTCTGATGCAGACCGAACTAACGTTGCTCGTCTGCGCAGGTGTAGGCGACGATCCGGTTGCAGCAACGGGTCTGCTCCTTCTCCATCTTCCCTACGTGGCGCGGCGCTGGGGGCCTCATCCGGAAGCGGTGGTCGTACGTCCCGCAGCGCCCAAGACCGACGACCTACCGAGACTTCTTGAGGTTAACGCCCGTCGGGCCGGCGCGACAGCCAGCGAGTTTCGGAGAGCGCATGAACTCGACCGCCGCCAGCTCACGACGCCACTTCGGGACTGGTACGAGCCCGGAACTTCATAGGGCATGTACTGCGCGTGCGACACCCGCCCCGACAGGTGTCGCCGCACACATCCGAACTGTGAACCAGGTCATGCGGTTCGTCGTCGGCAGCGCGCTATCACTCCCACAGCAGAGAAGCGGCCTGTACAGAAAACGGATCGCGTAAGACCCAACGTCCACGCGGTCGTGTAGCCCGGAGGGGATTCGAACCCCTGACCTCTTCCTTGAAAGGGAAGCGCCCTGGACCACTAGGCGACCGGGCCGGGCTGTAGTTGAAAGTCTATCGGCCCGCGATCACCGCCATGCGGTGACGATCGCGCCCATGATGACCTGGACGAGAAGGTTGTGCGCGTTGTTCAGTACCCAGAGTCCCCACGGCTTCTTCTCGAACGAGATCTGCGCCGCCGTGATCGTCGCCATGAAGCCAAGCCACGCCAGCACGCCGAGCATGATGCCGTCCGTCAACGTCTTCCCGCCGAGATTCAACGAAAGCACCGCGAGCACCCACGCGTTGATCAGCGACGCGACGACCCCGACCGCCATCCCCGTCGGTCCGGGATTGCCGAGCTGAGCCTGTGTCGTGCCGAGATACGCCATCCAGCGCGTGCCGAAGACGCGCGGCGAGTACCAGATGAAACCGATGACGAGCGCGACGACCGCAGCGAGGACCACCGCGATGTAGTTGACTCCGAAATTCACAGCCACAAAACCTGACCTTCCTCCCTTGCCGGAATCGGCGACGGCGGAATCCTAGTCCGCCGCTCGGCCGACCCCCTGGATGCGAAAGATCAGCTCCCACGTGTTGAACACACCCCAGAGCAGTGCGATCACGGCAAGGCTCGCGCTGAGATAGAGCGCCCACGTTTCGCCCACGGCCACGCCGATGGCTCCGACGAGCGCCGCAGCGAAGAGACCGAACCCCGCGAGGAACTGCACGATCGTGACGTTGCGCGAGTATCCGACCCCACTCGCGCGCAATCCGCTCCGCGCGGCAGCACCGAAGGGGACCACCGCTCCGAGGTTCAGAAGAAAAAGCTCCACGCCGAACCACCAGAGAGTCTGAGGGAGGAGCGCGAGGAACCCGAATGCGAGCGCGACGACGTAGCCGAGAAATATCCCGAGAAGACCCGCCGCGGCCGTCACCAGGGCCACGTTGAAGTCGTGCCACAGGACGAGCTCGTCGGACATCAAGCGAACCCGCGAGATGTCGCCAAATTCGCCAACCAATCCCCCATCGAGCCCGACTCTAGCGACTGCCGCCGATATGCTCGGACCTCGGTGAGTCGCGACCTAGGCTCGCGGACCACCGAGCATTGGGTGGCCGAGGCCGCGCTGAAGACCGAAGACCGCTAGAGGATCCCCAACACTTTCCGCGCGATCGTGCGAAGAGAGGCCACGGTGTCGGGAGCGAGATCGCGACGGGCGTGGCGCTCGAGGGCGCGGATCGCACGCTCGGCATGCAGGTCATCGTCGAGCGCCCCGAGCACATCCTGCGTAGATGCGTCGTTTTCGACCGGACCGAGTCTTCCGCGACCCAGTGACTTGGCGAGCGCCTCGGCACGTTTGCTGGCACGGGCCAGCCGTTCCTCGTCGTGGTCGAACGCGCGCCGGTAGTGGACATCGAGGAGGTACAGCCGCAGCGCCTGCGGCGATGTGTTCTTCAGCGTGTCACGGACGAACACCATGTTGCCGTCGGACTTCGACATCTTCGCGCCGCCCAGACGCATCGGCGCGACGTGCACCCAGTGGCCGACGAATCGCGTTCGCATGCCGTGGGCGGCCTCGCTCTGCGCGGTCTCGCACTCGTGATGCGGATAGACGAGGTCGCTGCCGCCCCCGTGAATGTCGATGGGGAAGCCGAGGTGGCGGTCGGACATCGCCGAACACTCGAGGTGCCACCCGGGACGGCCACGACCGAAGTGGCTCGGCCACGTCGGTCCCTCGATCACGCGCCGCCAGAGGGCGAAGTCGAGAGGCGACCGCCGGCTCGGGTCGTCCAGCCTCGCGTCGTCCTGCGCCCCCAGGATCCTTCGCATCTTCTGTGGAGATAACCGCGAGAGCCGGCCGAAGCGTGGGAACGTCGAGACGTCGAAATACAGCCCGCCGGGCAGCTCATAGGCGTGTCCGCGAAGCTTCAGACGGTCGGCGAGCTTGATCATCGCGGGGATCTCGCGCGTGGCGTGCGGGAGCGCATCCGGTTTGCGCCAGCCGAGGCGCCGCATGTCCTCTAGAAACGCGCGCTCTTCGCGCCGGCCGAGCGCGCGCCAGCTCACCTTGTCCCTCGCCGCGCGCTGCAGGATCGACTCGTCGATGTCCGTGACGTTCTGGGCGTACCGCACCCGCTGCCCACGGGTCTCGAGGAGGCGTGTGAGGACGTCGAAGACCAGGAACGTGCGAGCGTGACCGAGATGCGTCGTGTCGTAGGGGGTCACGCCGCAGACATACATCGTCGCGGTACGGGTCCGGGGCTGGAATGCGAAGGTGCCGCGCCGCCGCGTGTCGTAGAGCCATAGCACCCGTGGTGGACGATATCCTCGCGCGCGGTGCCGCGCTCAATCGCTCCCGACGAGGTCGTCTCGATCCTTCGGCGCATCGCCGTCGCCCCGACCGCTCCGTACCACGAGTGGGCGGCGCTCGACGCGATCCGCGGTGAGCTCGAGCGCGGAGGGATCCCGACGACGACCGACCGGTTTGGGCAGGTGCACGCCCGTCTCTCGGCAGGGACCCCGAAGCGCGCCCTGGTCTTTGCCGCGCATACCGATCATCCGGCGTTCGAGGTGATCGAAGCGTCCGGAAGGACCGGAAGGGCTCGCGTGCTGGGTGGATTCCGCCAACGCGTGTTCCCCCCGAATGTCGCCGTGACCGTCCATGACGACACTGGGACCGCCTCGTTCGCGGCGGTCCTGACGAAGCCGGTCTCCGACATCGAGCCGCTCCACAACTCCACAACGGTGTGCCGCATCGACGCGGAGGGGCCGCTCGCCGTGGGGCAGTACGCAGTCCTTGACTTCCCTGCGGCCGACGTCGCCGGCGACGAGATTCGCATGCGCGCCGCCGACGACCTCGCGGGATGCGCCCTCATCGTCGCGGTGCTCCTGGCACTCCGGGACGAGGGCGCGCCGCACGACGTGGCCGCCATTTTCACGAGGGCCGAGGAGACCGGCCTTTACGGGGCCCGTCTTGCCGCCGAGGACGGCCTTTTGCCGCGCGACGCTTACGTCGTGTCGGTCGAGGCGAGCCGCGCTCTGCCCGGCGCCGAGGCCGGCCGGGGGATCGTGGTCCGCGCGGGTGACCTCTACAACACGTTCAGCAACGAGGCCGAGCGATATCTGCGCGTCGCCCGCGAGCGACTGGCCGAACGCGGTATTCCGTCGCAGCGCGCGCTGCTCGTCGGCGGCACGTGCGAGGCGTCGTCGTTCGTGCGCCTCGGCTGGATCGCGACGGGCATCGCGCTCCCGAACGTCAACTATCACAACGCGGCTCAGGACGGTGGATTCGCCCCGGAGATCGTTCGTCTGAGCGACCTGCTGAGCGGGATCTCGCTGGGTGTCGAAGCGGCCCTCGCCGCCGGCATCGATGCGGATGAGTCATGGTGGCCCGACGTTCGCGTAACACCTGCGGTCATTCGCGAGCTCCTGGGCCGCGGGCGGCGAAAAGGCTGAGGTCCATTTCTGGTAGCACTTGACTCGGCCTTCCATGGTGGGTGTAGAACAGAGAAAGCTCCGCACGGGCCCACGGAGCGAGCAAGCAAGACCGGCGGACGCCGAATCGGAGGTCGCATGGTCAGGCTTCACAAACGACTCGGGGTGTTCCAAGTCGATCGATGACGCCCTCGACGGAAGGGGGCACTGCCGAGAGCTCGCTTTCGGCGGCTAGAGAATCAGAGATCGTCTTTGACGATGCTCCGAACCGAGGCCAGATAATGAGGCCTGTAGCCGAGAGCGACGGCGACCCCCGGAAGGCCGGGGGTCGCTTTTTTGTGCCCGGTGTTGCGGAACCGGCAGCCCCACTTTCCGTAGTCTCGACTGGTGGAATCCACGGGCGAGCTCGCCTGGTTCCGTGGCGAGGTCCTCCGCTCGATCGTGCGGCCGCGCTCGTTCGCGAGATCGCTGGCCCGCGAGCACTTTGGTCTGGCCGGCGTGCTCATCGTGGTCGCGGCGGGCGTCGCGTTCTCGCTGACCATCGATGCCCTGGTCCTCACGACGAAGGGCATATTCCCCGCGAGCTTCGCCGCGCGACTCGTGTTCGAGTCGCTCCTGCTCGGCGCGCGCCTCGCGGTGAGCGCATCGGTCGTCGCTCTCGTGGTCTTCATCGGCGCGCGCATGACGCGGCAGAGCGACCTGACGCTCGACCAGTGCTTCAACGCGGTCGCCTTCGCGTCGTCGCCGCTCCTCGTGACACCGCTCGTCGCGCTCGTCGCGGTCTTCGCGCCGGAGCTGCTCCTCTTCACCGCAGCGGTCATCCTGCTCATCGGGCTGCGGGCGCTCGCCGGCCTGGCGCTGAACCTGCGCGCGATCCTTCCGGTGCCGGCCGCGGCGCTGGCGCTTCTCCTCGCGCTCGGCAGCGGGTGGCTCGTTCTCGGAGACCAAGTTTCGAGGGTGCGCATGACCGCGTACGCGATCGCGCCGGAGCTCGCGCCCACGATGACCACGACCCCGGCGCACGGGAAACGGTACGAGATCCAGGGCGCCACCCTCACCGTTCCCGAGGAGTGGGCGTACTCGGTGCGGGGGATCCCCGGCGAGATCGCGCATTTCGAAACGGCGAGCGCGACGCTGAACGTGGCGGTCTCGCGGGCCGAGAGCCTCGCGACCATGGATTCGTTCGCGGACGTGATCGCGCGCGGCGAGCGGCTGGGATTCTCGGCCAGGCGTAACGAACGATCGATCGAGCGCATCAATGGGCTCGTTGCGGTCGACGATCGCGCCGATGGGACGTACGACGGTAGGCACATCGCCATTCGTCAGTTCGCGATCCTGGTCCGGACCGGTGGGATAGCTTTGCAGTTCCGCTTCTTCGATCCGCCGGACGTTGACGCGGCATTCGCACAGGCCGCGGCGATCGCCGCGACCTGGCAGCTTGGAGCGCCGGCCCCCTAGGACTCGACGATCGGGAGCATCGGCGCCTTGCCTCCGGTGATTCGGTACGCGAATACCTCGGGCGGCTCCGACCGTAGTGACGTCAGCACATAGACCTGCGCCGGCCAGCGCGCGTTCGCGATGTCGAAATCCGAAGGCTTCGGTTCGGTCCGGGGATGGCTGTGGTAGATGCCGACGAGGTGACGGTCGGTGTCGTCGGTGCTTGCGATTGCTTCGCGTAGCTGCGCCGGATCTATCTCGTACCGCGTCTCAGGCGTGCCATGCACGTTCCGTCCGCGAACGAGTCGGTCCACCACCTCGCCATCGCCGAAGAGCAGACCGCAGCACTCGCGCGGCGCCGACTCGCGTGCGTGCGCGACGATCTCGTCCCGCAGCCGGCGTGGGAGGACGATGCGCGTGCGCTCGATCAGCGGCCGCCGGCCATCGCGGGAATGACCATGACCTCGCTGCCATCCGGCACGACGGCGCCGCTTCCTCCGCGAGTGCGGGCGTCGTCCTCTCCGATGTACACGTTGACGTACGAGCGGAGCGCGCCGCCCTCGTCGAGCACCCGCGAGGCGAATCCAGGGTGACGACGATCGATCTCCGAGATCACTTCGCGGAGCGTTCCCCCGGATGCGGTGAGCTTCGTTTCGCCGCCGGTCGCATCGCGTAGCGCGCCAGGCAGCCGGACGGTCACAGACATGAATTACTCCCAAAGCGGGGTGCTGAGGTAGCGCTCGCCCCCATCAGCGATCAACACGACGATACGCCCGGATTCTTCCCGCGCGACCGCGATCCCCGCGGCGACTGCCGCGCCGCCGGATGGCCCGGTGAAGATCCCCTCCTCGCGTGCGAGCCGCTTGGTCATCGCGATCGCCTCATCGGTCGCCATCACGCGGTGAACGTCCGCGACCCGCTCATCCCAGATCGCGGGGCGAAGTGCGGTCGGCATGTGCTTCCAGCCTTCGATCCCATGCAGCGCTTCGTCCGGCTGGACCGCGACGATGCGAACGCGTTTCGGGCGCAGCGCGCGCGAGACACCGACGACGGTCCCGGACGTCCCGACCCCGGCGACGAAGTGGGTCACCCGTCCGCCGGTCTGCTTCCAGATCTCCGCGCCTGTGCCGAGCTCGTGGGAGAGCGGGTTCGCGAGGTTGGAGTACTGGTCGACGTACACGTACCGATCCGGGTCGGCGGCAGCCCGACGCTGCGCCTCGCGGATCGCCCCGTCCGTGCCTTCGAGCGGATCGGTGAGAACGAGCTGGGCGCCGAACGCGCGCGCGATGCGCTTGCGCTCGATCGACACCTTGTCTGGCATGCAGAGCTCGAGGTCGTATCCCCGCACCGCGCAGACCATCGCGAGCGCGACCCCGGTGTTGCCGCTCGTCGCATCGAGGACGATGCGCCTCCGACGCAGGCGGCCCTCCTCCTCGGCGTCGAGGATCATCCAGAGCGCCGGCCGGTCCTTCACGCTGCCCCCGGGATTCGCGCTCTCGATCTTCGCCCAGAGACCGCCGCGCAGACCCGCGCCGACGCGGTGCAGCGGGATGAGCGGGGTGTCGCCGATGCGCTCGAGGATGGTGTCGCGCACGCGCTCGCGGACGAGCTCCGCGGTGAGACGGGACATGCGAAAAGGCTAGTCGGAGCCGGTCTAGGCCCGGACCGTATCCAGCGCGCGTCTTGCGAGACGGAGGGCTTCGTCGGAGTCGCCGGTCGCCTCGGCGGCGCGAGACCAGCGATCGAAGATCACGCGCAGCAGATGTGGCGCGCGCTCTTCGGCGAGCTGCCGGGCTTCCTGGAAGGAGCGGCGGGCGGCCACGCCGTTCGCCTTCATTCGAAGCTCCCCGGTGAGGACGAGCATGCGAATTTCCGCGTCGACCTGGCCAACTTTGCGCGCGAACTTGAGGGCGGTCTGCGCTCCCTCGAGAGCCTCGGTGACATCACCCTTGGCGAGGACCTCGGCCTCCGACGCCCTGATCGATGCGAGAGTGCCATCGCGCTTCGCCTGCTCGGCGAGCGTGGCCGCGCGTGCGAGACATTCGCGGGCGCGGGTGAGGTTCCCGTATTCCACGAAGAGCGCCGCAGCGCTATCCAGGGAGCACGCCATCTGGTCGAGAAGGCCGAGGTGTTCGTAGATGTCGAGGCTCTTCTGACTGCTCATGATCGCGGCCTCGATGTCACCTGTGTCGTGATAGGCCTTCGCAATACCGGCATACAGGGCGGCGACCGAGGGCAGATCGTTGAACTGCTCGGCGAGCGCGAAGGCCTCCTCGTACGCGGCGAGCGCCTGTTTCGAGTGGCGCTGATTGCTGAGCGCGAGCGCGAGGTCCACGAGCCGCCGATAGTGGAAGGTGACGTCCTTGACCGTTCCGTCCTCGCACGCCTGGACGCACTCGCGAAGAAGACGCACCTCTTCCTCGTATGCGTAGGTGCGCGCATACGCTCCCGCGAGAACCGATTTGATGCGGATCTGCTCTTCGGGGTCGTTCAACAGATCGGCCATCCGCTGCGCGCGCTCGATGACCGGGAAGGCCTGCTTCGGCTGCGAGGTCGCGTTGTACGCGGCTGCGAGATAACGCAACCGGACCAGCTGGTCCTGGGGGGTGAGTCCCTCTTCGAGGCCTTCGAGCAAAGGGATCGCCGCATCCGAGTGGCGCTCCTCGATGAGTCGCCGCGCCTCCAGAAGCGTGTACTGCGGAGTCGCGGGCGAGGGAGCGCCCCCCAGGAGATCCGCCGGCTTCACGCCGAGGACTCCGGAGATGTGCTCGAGCGCTTTCATCGAAGCACGCGTGCGTCCGGACTCGAGCATGGAGATGTAGGCCTTCGTGTATTGCGGCTCGGCTACCTGCGCCTGGGTAAGGCCCTTGGCGGTCCGCAACGAACGGATTCGCGCACCCACATCGGCCACCATCGGCGACCGAACCTCAGCCACAGTGAGGGCACTTTACGGGGGATAGGTAGACACGTCAAATCAGTCTTTACCGAGCATTGAGGGACCGAGACCGGGGCACTGCCGGTCGGGGTCCTACGGGCCCAGTTCGCCCGAATCTCGGTCGGCCGAAGCGGTATGCGTCGGCCAGGTGTCAGGTCAGCTAGCAGAAACCGCCACCACCAGAGTTCGCGCCGCACGCGTAGGCAAGAGACGCGAGTGAGGCCGAGAGCGTGAATGCGAGAGCGCTCAGAAAAGCGACGATCTGAATCTTGCGAAGAGTCGACATTCGGTGGGTCCTCCCCGACCCCACCGGCGAATATCCGGACCCGTCGGCGTCACTCTGGGACTAAGCCGCTTCGAAGTAAAGGCGGATTTACGTGAGAGCGGTCAGCTGAACAGGCGCTGGGTCAGGGGACGAAGCTGGTGGAAGCAACCGTCGATCGCCGCCGCGAAGAGCAAGCTCGCCGGACCGACGAGCAGACCGGGCACTGCGTAGAGCGGCGGCAGCGTCTCGAAGGCCACGCTCGCGCCGCCCTTCACCGCGACGAGCACCGCCGCTGCGACGAGGGCACCGCCTGAGAGCACGACCGAAAGCGGGGACAGCGCCACCGACACCGGCCGCCCGGCGACGAGCTGCTCGATCCTCGCTTCCGTCACCGAGAGCGAGCTCACGGGCACGAGCAGACCGAGCGAGACGTCGTCCGCGTACGGCAGGAGCTTGTAGAGGGCACCGGCGAGCGACCGCACGCCGCCTGAGGCGCGCACCGCCTCCTGATCGGCCTCGATCTCCTTCTGCAGCGTGTGGAAGGTGAGGAGCTCGTCGACGACCGGAACGACATAGAGGCCGGCGGCGAAGTAGCGCGCGACGACCTGACGGAGCGGGTCTCGCTGCCTGAGGTGGTACCGCTCGTGATGAAGGACGGCGCGAAGCTCGTCGGGCTCGAGCCGTTCGACGAGCGCCGTCGAGAGACAGATCCGAGGCCGCAGGAACCAGTAGCAGAACGAGAACGGGCGGTCATCGGCAACGAGATCGATCCGCCCCTCGAGATCGAGACCGTCGGCCGCTCCGATCAGGGATGAGGGCAACGCGACTTTCTGCGCCACGAGTCTGCGGATGAGAAGGGCCGTTGCCGTTAGCTGACGGAACAGCGTCACGAGCCCGAGGGAGATGCCGCACACCGCGAGCAGGAGCACGAGCGCCGCGACGACGTCGGCCGTGTCCGCGGCCCCTCGGGCGAGGAGCTGCTCCACTCGAGGAGCGAGCGTCAGGAGAAGTGCGAGAAGGATCGCGCTCGACCCGAGCGCCAGCGCAACGAGGAAGGTGAAGGCGCGATCAGCGCGCTTCACGGCTGTCCTTCTGCGCGAGACGGCGAAGCGCCGCGCGGTGCGTCGCGTCGACGGTGTCGAGCTCCGCGCTGAAGGCCGCGAGGGCGGCGTCGCCGAACTCCGCGACGAGCCCGCGAGCGAGGTCGCGAGAAAGGCGCGCGCGATGCTCGTCGCGGCTGTGCGCCGGACGGTACACGTAGGTCTTGCCTTCGCGAGTTCGCTCGAGGAGTCCCTTCTCGTGAAGGCGGACCATGATCGTCATCACGGTCGTGTAGGCGAGCTCGCGCGTCTTCGCGAGGTCCTCGACGATGTCGCGGACCGTCGCGGACCGTCGTTTCCAGAGACGGGCCATGACCTCGGTCTCGAGCGGCCCGAGGAACTTCTCTTCCGCCCTCTCGGGTCTCCGGAGACGGCGAAGGTCCGGGCGGCTCACGCGCTGATTATCCCGCCCGCCGTCCGCGAACGGTGACCCGCCGGCGGCGAAGCAGCCGGGGGTGACGTTCGGCGATGCCCTCTCGCCCATGAGCGAGCGCGACGTGGAGCTCGACGATGAGATGCCCGTCGCGAGGTTGGTACACCGGACCGCCGGCGCCGTCGCGCCGCTCGACGACACCGGAGAGCGCGAGTGCGGCGAGCTCACGCTCCGCGTAGCTCTGCTCGACGCCGGCCCAGACCGCCGCCCGCTGTGCGGTGTCCTCGCCGAGAGTCAGCGCATGGAGGAGACGCAGCCTGCGGGAATCGGCGATCCGCTCGAGCGCGGCCGCGGCGCGCTCGTATTCTTCGTCGCTCGCGCGCTCGAGCATCGTGGGGTCGCTCGTGAAGAGGTTCAGGTCCCAGTCTTCGATCGCCACTTCGCTACCGCCCAAACCCGGCCTACGACAGTGCTGTCGTAGGCTCTGCCCCACATACTACGCCAGTGTCGTAAGTGTTCGACACCGCGCATTCGGCAGCCTGGAGTGACCTGGCGGCTGACGAGCGCCGGGGCAGGCTGAGTAGCGCCGGGGTCTTCTGAGCGAGCGGCCCCTGGCGGGCGGGCCGGCGCGATCCCACGAGGGGCCGAGCGAGGAAGACCGCGGCGCTGCGAGCTCAGTCTGCGGCGGCCGCCGTGGCGCCGAGACGTTCTTCAGCCGGAGGTCTGCCCCCGCCGGCGATCGCGTTCAAGGCGACAGCTGCGACCACGAGTGCCGCGCCGCCAAGCATGCGAACGGTGACCGGCTCGCCCAGCAGGACGGTCCCGATCAGGATCGCTTCCGCTGGGACGATGACCTGAATGAGCGTGATCGTGGTCGGACGGAGCTTTCGATACAGCCAGAGCGAGACGACCATGCCGAAGCACGTTCCGAAGACCACGAGGTAAACGAAGGCCAGAGTGCTCGGAAGCGTCCAGTGCTGTCCCTGCGGGAGCTGCGCAGCCGCGAGCGGTGCAAGCAGCAGCGCCGACGCCCAGGTGCCGACCGCGACGGTGGGGATCGGCGCGACCGTCCGGAGGTACCGGGCCTGCAAGATCGCGGCGATCGCCCAGGTGATCGGCATGAGAGCGAGTAGGGCCGTCGCGATCAGGCCGGCCACACCATCCGCGGCGTCGGGCGCGCCGATGAGGATCACCGTTCCGCCGAGCCCAAGGGCCAGACCAAGGATCTTGAGCGCTGAGAGCCGGTCGCCTTTGACCATGAAGTGCGCCAGCACCGCGGTCCACACCGGCGCGGCCGCCCCGAACACCGAGACCAGGCCGCTGGGTACGAACTGCTCTGACCAGAAGATGATCGCCCAGCTCCAGCCGATGTTGATCAGACCAACGATCAAAGCGATCGCCATCGTCCGCCTACCTCTTGGGAATGGCTGCCGCAGCGCGACCGCGACGATCGACAACAGCCCGGCGACAGCGACCGCTCTGGCGAAAGCGAACACGAACGGCGGTACGTCGGTCACGCCGATCTTTATCGCGGCCCAGGTCGAGCCCCAGATCAGCGCGACGCTCAGGTATCCAGCGACAACTCGAAGCGGCGGCATCCGCGAGCGATGATCGCCCATATCGTGGATCCGATGACAAGCGCCATTCGCTCGGTTTGGGTCGTCGTGCTGGTCTTGGGCGCGTGCGCGCCCACGACCCTCGCGGGAACCGACCTCGGTTTGACCGACGCGCCTGACTTCACCCTCACCGACGGCGTGAGCGGCCACGCGGTCACGCTCTCAGCCCAGCGTGGTCGAGTCGTGGCGCTCACGTTCCTGTACACGAGCTGCCCCGACGTCTGTCCGCTCACAGCCACGCGGTTCCGGTCGGCGCAGACCGAGCTGCAGGGCGATGCCGGCCGCGTCACATTTATCGCGGTCTCGGTCGATCCGGATCGCGACACGCCGCAGGCCGTCCAGGCCTTTTCCGCCGCCCACGGTCTCGCCTCGAGCTGGTTCTTTCTCGTGGGCGGACGTGGGCAGCTATCGCCGGTGTGGGCCGCGTACGGAATCGGCGTGCAAGCCGGCAGCGCCACGGTGACGCACAACGACGCCGTGTACCTCATCGACGCGCGCGGTCGCGAGCGCGTGCTGCTGCATTCCGAGGATTTGGCGAAGGACCTGACAGGCGACCTGCGCGCGCTGCTGAAGGGCTAAGCCGCGCGGCTCGCCTTCGGCTTACCCAATGATGTAGATCGTGATGAAGAGACCGATCCAGACCACGTCGACGAAGTGCCAGTAGAACGAGGCGGCCTCAACCGCGAGATGGCGTCGTGCCGTGAACTGACCCTTGAGTGTCCGAAACAGAACGATGCAATTCATGATCACGCCGCCGGTCACATGCGCGCCGTGGAACCCGGTGAGCGTGAAGAACACGCCGGCGAAGATCCCATCGCGGGGTAGGAATCCGAGCTTCGTGTACTCGTAGCCCTGGCCGATGAGGAACAGCACGCCCAGCACGATCGTCGGAATGAGCCAGTTGCGCAGACCCGTGCGGTCGCCGCGTTTGATGGCGTTCACTGCGAACTGCATCGTCACGCTCGATACGAGGAGCTCGATCGTATTGAGCGTCGGCAGGCCGATCCCGAAGATTGGGTCCACATGCCACGTCGGCTTCTCGCCGAAGACCGGCTCCCAGTCCGGGATCCGCGATCGGAGGAAGAAGTACGTCGTAAAGAGCGCGCCGAAGAAGAACGCCTCGCTGGATATGAACAGGATGACGGCCCACATCCCCGCGGAGAAGCGCGAGGGCTGGGCCTCGAGGCCGGTCTCGTTCGGCGGTAACCGGTCGGCGGGGTCCGCGCGACGGCCGCGCACGACCGTTCGGTCCTCGAGCGTCGTCCTCATCGCCTAGTGGTGTGCTCCGTCACTGGGCTCGGGAGCGCTCGCGTAGGCGCGCGCATCGTCGATGAGCCACGTCGCTATCCCGATCACGAAAATGACGCCGCCGACCACGAGGAAGACCGGGCCGAGGAGAACGCCGAACGCGATGAGCATCACGCCGAACGCGAGGAGCGGCGGCGAGAAGCTTGGCTGCGGAAGGTGTATCGGGTGCTCGTCGTCGTGATGCGCTGACATCGCGACGCAGACTAGCGCCGCGATTGGCGCGTGTCGAAATCTCGCCCTAGTCTCTCCGCGATGGGCTCTTGGCCGCTTGACCCACGCGGGCCGCAGGCCGAATCGATCGCCTTCGTCTATTGGATCCTGTTCGCGTGCGCGGTCGTTGTGCTCGCGATCGTGGTCGGCGCGCTCACTTACTCCGGCATCAAATTCCGGGACCGGCCCGGCCGCGTGGCTCAGCAATTCCACGGATCGAACACGCTCGAGCTCGTCTGGACCGTGGTGCCGACCCTCATGGTCATTTCGTTCACGGCACTGTCGTGGAACAGGCTCAACTTCATCAACGACGTCAACTCGAACGTGGCCATGACGGTAAAGGTCGAAGGCCGGCAGTGGTCCTGGAACTTCACCTATCCGGATTCGCCGACATTCAAGCTTCAGGATGGGACGACGCTCCAAGCCGGCGAGCAGCTCGACATCCCGGCCGGGCAGAAGATCAAGCTCGAGCTCACCGCCAAAGACGTCATCCACTCGTTCTGGGTGCCGAATCTCGGCGGCAAGAAGGACGCGGTGCCGGGGCACGTCACATCGCTGTGGATCCAGGCGGACCAGCCTGGGACATACAAGGGCCAGTGCTTCGAGTATTGCGGCGATGGACACGCCGACATGCTCATCACGATCGTCGCGCACGCGCCGGCGGAGTACGCCACGTGGGCGAAGGACGCGGTGCATCAGGCCGACCTTCTGAACGATCCGAAGACCGCCGCCGGACGGAATGCGTTCCTCACCGGTCCGTGCGCAGGCTGCCACACGGTGAAGGGGACGACCGCCGCGGGCAAGGTCGGGCCGGACCTCACTCACATCGCGAGCAAGCCAAACATCGCGGGCGTGCTCTCGCCGGTGAACCAGGAGAACCTCACCAAGTGGGTGCGCAACGCCCCGTCGATCAAGCCGGGCATCGTCATGCCGAAATTCGAGGGAGTCCTGCCCGACGATCAGATCGACGCGATCGTGCAGTGGCTGCTCACGCTGAAATAGCGCGACCGCTGTGAGCGGCCCCGACCTACCCGACTACGTCAAGGCAAACCGCGACCACTGGACGAAGAACAACGCCGCCTACACCGATGGTCGTGCCGAGGCCGCGTGGAACGAGCAGGAGATCTCCTGGGGTCTCTGGAATACGCCCGAGAGCACGCTCAACGTCCTCCCCGATGTCCGGGGGAAGGACGTCGTCGAGCTCGGTTGCGGTACCGCGTATGTCGGAGCCTGGTTGAAGCGGCGCGGAGCGCGGCGTGTCGTCGGCGTCGATATCACGCCGGCGCAGCTCGAGTCGGCG
>VBIZ01000016.1 GCA_005880575.1 Chloroflexota bacterium
GTGGCCAGACCGCCGACGAACGAGTAGCGGTCGGGGCCTTCGAACGCGACGAGCACCACGTCGTACACGGGAGAGCACGGATAATGGCACGCGCCCGATGACGCCTCTCCAGCGCATCCGCGAGGACCCCGAGAAAGTGCGCGACATGCTGGTCGCGCGCGGCTTCGACGCGCCGCTCGACCGGATCCTCGAGCTCGACCGGAAGGCGCGCGATCTCCGAGCGCAAGTCGAGACGCTCAACGCGGAGCGCAACAAGGCGAGCCGGAGCGGGCCGCCGAGCGACGAGGTCAAGGCCCGCATGCGCGAGGTGGGGGAGCGCATCAGGTCGCTCCAGGCCGAGCTCACGGCACTCGAGGCCGAGCGCGACGAGAAGCTGCTCTGGATACCGAACGAGATCGACCCGCGCGCGCCGCGCGGGAAGGACGAGCACGACAA
>VBIZ01000017.1 GCA_005880575.1 Chloroflexota bacterium
CCTCAAGATCGCCGCCGGGTTCACCGAGATCTATCCGCCGTTCGTCACGCGGCGCGAGACACTCATCGGGAGCGCGCACCTCCCGCACTTCGACGACAACCTGTACCGGGATGAGGACGACGACATCTGGCTCGTCCCGACGGCGGAGCCGCAGCTCGTCGGGCTGCATCGCGACGAGACGCTGGAGGCCGCGTCTCTTCCGCGGCGCTATGTGGCGTACACGGCGTGCTTCCGGCGCGAGCACATGAGCGCGGGCCGCGACGTGCGCGGCATCAAGCGCGGGCACGAGTTCGACAAGGTCGAGATGGTTGTGCACTGCGCCCCCGAAGAGTCGGACGCCTGGCTCGACAAGATGACCGGCCTCGCGGTCGAGGTGCTCGAGAAGCTCGAGCTTCCCGTGCGTGTGACCGAGCGCTGCACCGGCGACCTCGGATTCACGGCGATGCGCGGCTTCGACATCGACGCGTGGGGCCCGGCCGCGAACGAGTGGCTCGAGGTCTCATCGGCGTCGAACTGCGGCTCGTTCCAGGCTGAGCGTTCGAGCATCCGCTTCCGGCGCGAGGCCGGCGGCAAGGCTGAGTACGTCCATATCCTGAACGCGTCGGGCCTCGCACTCCCGCGTCTCATGATCGCGATCATGGAGAACTACCAGCGGAAGGACGGATCGCTCGAGATCCCGAAGGCCGTTCGCTCGTACTTGGGTGGCCGCGAGAAGATCGCGCCGGGAGAGTTCGCGCTTTAGCTCGCCTTCGCGCCGCCCACGTCGTTCCAGAGACTCGCGCCACGGTCGTCATAGCGGACTTCGCCCGTCTCGCCCTCACGACGCGTGAGGACGTCGGGTGCGAGGCCGTAGACCCGACCGGAGCGCGGAGTCCCCGCGCCATCGAAATAGCGGTACGTGAACGCCCAATAAGGCGAGCTCCACTCACCGATCCAGTCGATCGTCCCGCGCGTGACGCCGCCGGTGGCACGTAGCTCGCGTTCGGTGAGCCTGCGCTGCCTCCACGTGTACCAGCAGATGACGCCCAGCGCGAGCAGTGGGCCACCCACGGCCAGAAAGACGGCGCGTCCCGCCGCCGGCGCATCGATGAACACCGCGCCGCCGAGGAAGACGCACACGAGGGCAATACCCACGGGGGCCAGGAGCCATTCCCACCACGCCGTCGGTGAGACGCGCTGCCACCCCGTCATAGAGAAGAGCTCGCGCATGCCGAACGGATGGCCTCGATCGCCCGCCTTGACCCGCTCTACGCTCGCGCTCGCGCGACCAGCCCCGCTACTGCGTCCGAGTACCTCCGCCAGGATCGCTCGTTCTCGGGGTGCGAAGGGAAGCAGGGCGACCTGCTCGCGCTTGCCGCCGTGGACGGCAAGGACAAGCACCTGGCGATCACCGCTTCCCACGAACTCGACTGAGGACAGCTCAGAAAACGCGAAGGCTCGCGTGCCCGGCCAGCTTCGAATGGTGAGATGGTCGACGTCGAGAAGGATCGTCGTCCGAAACATGCTTGCCCAGCCGAGCGCGATCGCGCCTCCCCACGTGACGATGCCGATTACGTGAGCTGACGTGATCCGGAATGGAACGAAGGGCACGCGGAACGGATCGAACACGATCGCGACTGCCATCAGGCCAAGTACGCCGAGGATGAAGAGCAGCATTCGCCGCGGCCGGATGACTCGAGGAAGCTCGTACGTAGACGGGAGGGCCTTGCCGCGCCCTCGAATCTCCACGCCGATGGGCGCGACCAGTCCCGCAAAGAAGAGGGGTAAGAGCAGCATGTAGAAGGCGTCGTCGAGCCGCGATTCGGGAGAATCCTTCGTGAGCAAGAACCGTTCACCCCGGAAGAGACGCGTTACACCACCGTCCCACTCTTCGACCCCGATGGGTAGTCCCACGGTGAGGAAATCGAAGAGCCCGTAGTCGACGAAGACCGTCGCCTCGTATACCGCGTCTTGCCGGTCGGGCAGGCGGACCGAGACGTAGCGTGTCGAACCGCGACCCGAGGTCTCACGGGTCCCGACAACAACGCCGCCGTGGAGCGCACGGCATCCGTCGCCGCCGCCGGCCAGACATACCGATGATGCTTCGAAACGTTGCGTCTCGGCCCAGAGGATGGCCATTCTGCCGGCAAGGACCGCCGCCAAGAGGAGAAGCGCGGCGGTCGCCGCGACGACGATGCGCACGATCAGGCGCTCTGCGCCTTCCCGTTCACGTCGATCTCGGCGATGCGGCGCCGCGTTCGTTCCGCGAGATAGGTCGGACCGCGCTGCTCGAACACCGCGAGCGCCTCGATGCATTCGTTGCGCGCGCCGGCGACGTCGCCGTGCGCGGCGAGGAGATTGGCGGAAGCGGCGCGGATCTCCGCGCTCGCGACCGGCAGCCCGAGACGGAACGCGTGCTCCAGGCCTTCCGTTCGACGCGCGTCGGCGAGGGTCAGATCGCCGGCCGCGCAAGCTACTTCGACGAGCGTCGCCGCGATTCCCGCGCCGCAACGGCGGCACTCGTGTTCGACCGCTGCCGCGTGCGCGCCTGCAGCGTGCTGGCGCGCATCCTCGAGCGACCCCTGGTAGAGCGCGAGACGAGCCATCTCCGACGCGATCCGCGGCGCCAAATGTTCGCGGGACGGCGATCGCTCGGCGAGGGCGCGGGCTTCGGACAGGGTCGTGGCGGCCGCGGCGAAGGCGCCGCGCTCGATCGCCAGCGAGCCGAGCACGAGCAGCGTGGACGCCGGGTCCGCCGGCTGCTGGCCCTGGGCGAGCGGATCGGCGAGTGCGAGCGCACGGAGGAGAGTCGCCTCGGCCTCGGCGAAGCGCCCGAGCCCGAAGAATGCGCGACCGAGCGCGCGCAGCGCGCCCGCTTCACCGGAGATATTCCCCAGGCGCGATTCAGCGCCCAGGAGCTCGTGCGCGAGGTCCTCCGCCCTTGCGAGCTCCCCGCGGTCGAGGGCGGCGTACGTGAGGAGCGCGAGCGCGCGTGCGAGGCCGGACAGGTCGCCGATCGCGGTCGCGTGCTCGACGCATCGCTCCGTGGCGCGAAGCGACTCGTCCTGCAAGCCCGCGTCGGCCGCGAAGGCCGCGACGGCTTCCTCGGCCGCGAGAGCAAGGCCGCGGTCGTTCGCGGCGAGTGCCTCCTTCACGGCGGTCCGCCCGACCGTGAGCGCCTCGGCCGGACGTTCGTCGGAGCGCGCCAGGTATGCCTTCGCGAGCGTGAGCTCGGCTCGCTCGCGTCCCTCCGGCGGTGTCAGGCGGTCCGCCTCGGCGAGGTGCTCGGCCGAGCGCTGCGTCTCGTGCGCGCGCGCTGCGAGCTCGCCGGCGCGGCGACGGAGCGCGGCACGGAGGAGGTCGTCGGACATCGGAGCCGCGAGGGCGTCCTCGGCGATCGCGAGGGCGTCTTCGTGTCCCAGCGCGCGTGCCGCGTCGCACGCCTGAACGAGCGCGCGCGCGCGCTCGAGCTGGCCGCCGCCGGCAAGACGCTCGGCAAGGCGGGCGGCGCCGCGGTAGTCATGTAACGCGTCGGCGAGAGCGTGCAAGGCGACGGCGCGGTCGCCCGAGCGCATCGCGTAGTCGATCGCGCGGCCGACATGCGTGGACTCGGCGAAGTGATGAGCGAGCAGCTCCGGCTGCTGCACCGCGACCTCGGGCATCACGCTCTCGATGACCTGACCGATGCGTCCGTGGAGATCCTCGCGATTCCGAGGCGAGATGGAGTCGTAGACGAGCTCGCGCAAGAGCGACTGCCGGAAGCGGTAATCGCCATGGCTCGTCAGCTCGATGAGGCCGCGTGCGCAGAGGCTCGCGAGCGCGGAATCGACGTCGACGTCCTGGCCGAAGAGAGCCCGGAGCAGCCCCGGCTCGCAGGCGCGCGCGGCGACGGCCGTCGCGTGGAGAACGCGCTTTTCCGGACCCACGGCAAGCTCCGCGCGTCTGAGCAGGAGCATGGGCAGGGCATCCGGAAGCTCGCGCATGCGGCTGACGTCCGCGAGCGGCGACGCGCCTTCGCGCTCGACGACTACTCCCATCGCGACGAGCCAGCGCGCCGTCTCCTCTATATAGGTCGGGCTTCCGGCACTGCGGGCGACGATGTCGTCGACGGCCTCCTGCGGAAGGGCGCTCGCCGGGAGGAGTGACTGGAGGAGCGCCGCGCTCGCGCCTGAGGCGAGCGGCGTGAGCCTGATTTGGAGATGCCCGCGGCTCGTCGACCACGGTGGATTCAGGTCGGGGCGATAGGTCGTGACGAGGAGCGCCGCCGTGCTCGCGAGGGCCGGCGCCAGAGCGGCGAGGAGCTCCTGTGATGCCGCGTCCGCCCATTGCACTTCGGTGAGCGCGAGGATGACCGGTTGCGTTCGCGCCACGCGCAGGATCAAGTCGCGAATCGCGCGGTCGAGCAGCTTGCGGCGGGTTTCGCCCGAGAGCGCCGGCAACGTGAGGCTGTATCCGAGCGCGGCGAGCACCAGCTTCGCCGCTTCGGGCTCCATGCCCGGCACGGTTTCGGTGAGCGTGCGATGCGCGATCTCGGTGGGTGCGTTCGTCCCGATCGCGAGCGCCCTCCGCAGTAGGTCGGAGATCGCGCCATACGCGCGGTGGGCGTCGTACGGAGAGCAGCGCGCGCGCGCGACGCGTGCACCGAGCGCACGCGGATCGGCGAGCAGCTCATCCACCAGACGCGTCTTGCCGAGCCCGGCCTCGCCGACGATGGACACGATGTGACCCTTGCCGGCGAGGGCGTCCTCGAGAGCGCCGACGAGCAGCGCCATCTCGCTCTCTCGACCAATGAGGGGCGCGCGGCGGTCGGTCGCCTCGGTCTCGACGCGCAACAGCCGCCATGCGACAAGCGGGGCGGTCTTGCCTTTCGCAGCAACGGGCGGATGGGGCTCGTACGCGAAAAGACCCGGCGCGAGGCGATAGGTCGCGTCGCCGACCAGCACCTCGCCCGGCTCCGCGGCCTGCTCGAGCCGCGCGGCCACGTTCACCGCGTCGCCGAGCACGCCGAACTCGCTCTCTTTGTCGCCGACAGCCCCCGCGACCGCGAGGCCGGTGTTGATCCCGATGCGCAGCGCGAGGTTGCGACCGGTGCGTTCCGCAATGCGCTCGTTCTCGCGGTCGAGCGCCCCGAGGATCGCGAGCGCCGCCCGCTGAGCGCGCGCGGGGTGGTCGATCTCGTTGTCGACCGCACCGAAAACCGCAACGACCGCGTCGCCGATGTATTTCTCGATCAGCCCGTTGAATGCGCGGATCTCGACCGCGATGGCGTCCCACGCGGCGCGCATGTTCTCGTGGAGCTCTTCCGGGTCGAGACGCTCCGCGAGCGCGGTGAAGCCGGAGATGTCGGCGAAGAGGACCGTGACCTGTTTCGTTTCCCCCTCGACGGGCTGGAGCGCGAGAAGCCGAGCGCCGCACTTTCCGCAAAAACTGAAAGCGACCGGCATCTCGGTCGCGCACTTCGGACAGGTGAGTGTCGCCGCCCGCATCGGTTCCGCGAGGTTAAGTCCGCGGACATGTCGTTCGGGTGTCTGCGGGGTGTGTTAGCAACTCCCCCGTTAAGGTGACCTTCGGACTATCTCTCCGTCCGGCTGCGCGCGACTACTGTGTGAGCATGGCGACGACGCCAGCCGACGTGCGAACAAACCGCGCCACGATCGGCGACCTCGACGATCTCGTGCCGCTGTTCGACGGCTACCGCCAGTTCTACGGGCGACGCTCGGATCCCGCCGGGGCGCGTGCGTTCCTGCGCGAGCGGATCGAGCGCGATGAATCCGTGATCTATCTCGCCCATGCCGGCGCGCACGAAGCCGCCGGCTTCACGCAGCTCTACCCGTCGTTCTCGTCGGTCTCGCTCCAGCCGCTCTGGATACTGAACGATCTCTTTGTCCGCTCGGATGTTCGCCGCGGCGGCGTTGCTCGAGCGCTGCTCGAACGGGCGAGGCAGCACGCGGTCGAGACCGGCGCGAAGGGTCTCGTCCTCAGCACAGGTGTGACTAACAAGACCGCCCAGGCCCTGTACGAATCTTGCGGCTGGCAGCGCGACGACGAATTCTTCCAGTACTACCTGTTCCTCTGAACCACTAAAGCGGCGCGAGTGGCGGACCCCGCTTGACAAGCCTGGCGTGCTGGGTGTAATAAACCGACTAGTTACTTAACCGAAAGGTACAGTGCGTCGAGAATGGCAATCGATCATCTGAGCGCGACGTTCGCCGCGATCGCCGATCCGACGAGGCGCGCGATCCTCGCTCGTCTGGCGGCGGGGGAGGCGTCGGTCACCGAGCTCGCGAAGCCGTTTGACATGACGCTTCCCGGGGTTTCCAAGCACCTCAAGGTGCTCGAGAAGGCGGGTCTTATCTCGCGCGGGCGCGATGCGCAGTGGCGTCCGGCCCGGCTCGAGGCGGACCGGCTGCGCGAAGCCGCCAAGTGGATGGAGCGCTACCGCGTTTTTTGGGAACACAGCTTCGACCGTCTCGACGCGCATCTCCGCGCACTACAAGGGGAGGAAAAGACGCATGGCCGCAGGAAAGAGCGTCATCGCACCTGAGCGCACCGTCATCGCGACCCGGGTCTTCGATGCACCACGCGAGGCCGTCTACAGGGCGTGGACCGATCCGAAAGAGCTCGGCCAGTGGTTCCCGCCGAAGGACTTCACTTCGCCGCGGTGCGAGGTCGATCCCCGGCCGCGCGGCGTCTTCCGCTGCGACATGAAAGGTCCGGACGGGGCGGTGTTCGTGGGCAAGGGTCTCTTCCGCGAGGTCGTACCGAACGAGCGCCTCGTGTTCACGTTCGCCGGCGAGGAGTCGGTGCCGCCACCGCTGCTTGTGACGGTCCTCTTCGAGGACCAGGGAAAGAAGACGAAGCTCACCATGCAGCAGACCGCGGAGACG
>VBIZ01000018.1 GCA_005880575.1 Chloroflexota bacterium
GGCCAAGACCACCGCGAGAGCGATGAACGCGGTGCGGCGCTGATCCAGGAGCAGCGCGGTGAGGATCACCGGCTGAAGCGCCAGCAAGACGTAGAAGAGCTTCGTCCGAATGCCGAGGATCGCCATCGCGATCGCAAGCGCGACCGTGGTGCCGAAGAACACCACATCTTCATGGCCGGTGACCGCTCCGGCGTCGTACGCGCTCCAGCCCGGCGCGTCCTGGTAGTTGAGGACGCCCTGCATCGCTTTGACGCCGACGATGCCGACGAACGTCCAGAGGAGAACGCCGAGCTGGCTGCGATCTCGGATGAGGTTGGCGGCCAGGAAGTAGGCGGCGCAGAGCTCGAACGGGGCGCGCATCTCGTTGAGGCCCACCTCGAGGTCCATTCCGCCGCGCGCCATGCCGATGAAGCCGCTCAACACGAAAGCCGCCGCGTATGCGGCGATTCCCCACCCCAGCGGCCCGAGCCGCAGGCGCTCGTGCGCGCGGAGCCGGTGCACGATCAGTCCCGCGGCCGTCAGAACGAGAAGGAGGTCCGCGATGCTGAGCCGAAGAGGCAGCGGCGTGTACGCTGAGATATTCTGGAAGACGTGGCTCTGCGCGGTGATCGGCGAGAGCCCCGCGATCGGGAACTGCTCGAAGAGCAGAGCCGCTCCAAACACGAGGTACAGGCCCACGACGGGGTGGGCGATGACCAGCACGACGACCACCGCCGCCGCGAGCGGCGCGACGAGGAGAAGATCGCCGCCCGCCGCGACGATCGCGAGCGCGTAGAGGATCGCGATCGCGAGGGCGGCGATACCGAGGACCATGCGACCGCGGCTCGCTCGCGTCGCATACCGCTCGCTCGACGGCCATCCGCCGACGAGGTCGATCGAAGCGCTCATCGGGCAACGAGCAGAAGGGCGAGCTGCGCCGCGACCATTGCGACCGCGAGCGCGAGCGCGGTGCGGGAGCGGCCGAGGCCAACGGCGCCGGACGCGCCCAGGCCGACGCAGACGAGGATGAGCATCACGGCGAGGGCGGTGTAGATCACGTCCGTGCGGCGAGGAGCTTCGCCGGAACGTCGACCGAGGATGGCTTCGCGCGATTCAGAACGATGCACGGGGCATTGACCGCGTGAAGACGGCCGAGCGCCTGTCGCAGCACCGGCAACGGCGTCGCCTCCTCGCGGAGCACGACGCAAATCTGATCGAGCACCGCGGCCCACGGCAGGACGAACGGCTCGCCGGCGAGGATCGGCGGAAGGTCGACTACGACCGTCTCGAACGATCCGGTCTCGCTCGCGACGAACGATCCGAGCGCGCGCAGCGCCGGACGGGTGCTCGTGCGATCTCCGATCGGGAGAAAGGCGATCCGCGAGCCGGGCGTTCGCCGGATGGCCGCGTCGAGCTCCGTCGCCCGCGCGAGCCGATCGGCGAGGCCGGGCGCGGCATCGAGGCCGGCGTCCTCGCTGAGCGACGGCTGCAACCAGTTCCCGTCGACCAGGAGCACCTCGTCACCGCGCAGCTCCGCGAGTGAAAGCGCGGTCCCGAGCGCGACCGTGCTCACGCCCTCGCCGAGCAGAGCGCTCGTGAAGCCGACGCTTCGCGCGCCGAGGGCATCGATGCGGCTCGCGAGGCCGTCGAACGCGCGAGTCATCGAGTCATCTCCGCTCATCCGCGTGGTCCCGATTTCTCGCGTCGCCCGCCGAATGCGATCGCGCCGAGCGACCTTCGCACGTCGCCACTGCCCACCGATCCCTGCGCGCGCGACACGCGCGGCACGGATGCGATCAGCTTCATCGGGGCGAGACGAGCGACGTCGGCAGGGCCGGTCGCATGTGAGGGCAGGATGGTCCCGAGGAGCACCAGGAGCGTGACGAGCGCGGCGCCGGCGGCGAACGCGATCGCCGCGGTCATCGCGGCCGGCTTCGTTCCGCCCCGAGGCGTCGCCTCGACACGCGGCTGGTCGACGACCTGGAACTCCATACCGCTGACCGCGAGCACCGCCGGGGCGAGCGTCGCTTGATCGATGCGTCCTCTGATATCGCCGAGCCGGATCTGCGCGAAGTCAAGCGTGAGCCGGAGCTGATCGCGTGAGTGCTGCTGGATATCGCTCAGTGGTGCGGGGTGCTCGGCGTCGAAGTCGTCGAGCTTCTTCTGCGCGTCGAGTGCCTGCGTCTGCGCCGACGCGAGCTGTTGCTGATAGAGCGTGCTGGCGGCGGCGCTGAACGTGACGCTCGCCTGCGCGACGCGGTCGGCGCGCACGGCGAGAGCTGCGTTCACCATCTCGGGGCCGATCTTCGGGTCGTGCGAGATGTAGGCGACCGTCAGCAGATTCGTCCCGTGCGTGTCGACCTGGAACGACTTCCCAACGCTCGCGAGAAAGCGGCGCTCATCCTGAGCCGCGGCGAGGGCCGCTGAGAGCGACGTCTTCTGGACGACGTCGCGCACGAAGCTCTGGGTCTGCAGAAGCTGGTCGAGCAGGTCTGCCTGCTGCGATGCGGCCGTTTGCAGGATCGGCGCGCTCGGATCGCTCGGGCTGGTCACCAGGAGCTCCGGGGACGCCCGGAGAACCCAGATGGTCGCGTCGGATTCGAACGTCGTCGTGTAATCGACGTACGCGGATGCCAGCCCGGCGCCCCAAACGAGCGCCAGGATCGCGGCGATCAGCCAGCCATAGCGTCGAAGCGTTGCGAGATAGGGCCGCATCGAGCAGGACTCTGACGAACCGTCATTGAAAGGGTGTGCGGCCCGCCTTGATGATGCGAACGACCTGGCCGAAGCGCGACGGCCCTCGTCGCCGACGGCTCATCAGCGGCTACAGCCGCCCTCAATGGGCAGAGCCGTCCATATGGTCCATGGCATCGGGGCTCGAGGCGAGCGTCAGCGTCATCATTCCGTCATACAACCGCCGCGAACGCCTCGCTCGCCTTCTCGGCGAGCTGGAGCGGCACCGCGCCGCCGGCGCGGAGTTCGAGGCGGTGGTGGCGGTCGACGGCTCCGTGGATGGGACCCTCGAGATGCTCGCCGCGCTGCGAACCGGATTCCCACTCCGCGTCGTGTCACAGCCCCAGCGCGGGCCGGCCGCCGCCCGGAATGCCGCGATCGCCGCGGCCCGCGGCGAGGTACTGCTGTTCCTCGACGACGACGTCACACCGCAGGCCGGGCTCTTCGAGCGCCACCGTGCGTTCCACCGCGCGCACCCGCGTGCCGCGGCGGTGGGGCGCATGGCGGCACCGCCCGGAGCGCGCCTTCCCGCGTGGCTCGAATGGGAAGCGACGCTGCTCGAGCGTCAGTACGGATGGATGCGAGCCGGCCGGCACCCGATCGACTGGCGCGTCTTCTACACGGCGAACGCCTCGGTGCGGCGCGAGGACGTCCTCGCGGTGGGAGGCTTCGACGAGCGCTTCCTGCGCGAGGAAGATGTCGAGCTCGCCCACCGGCTTTCCGCCCGCGGCGTGACCTTTCATTTCCTGAACGACGCGGTCGTCCATCACGACCCGGACCGGACGTTCGATGTTTGGCTGAACGTCGCCTTCGAGCGGGGACGCAAAGACCTTCTGCTCGAAGGAGAGCTCGATCCCGCGGACCGATCGCTCGCCACCGAATGGCGCCGGCGGCATCGGCTCAATCGAATGCTCGCGCGATGGTCCCTCGGTCACGAGGATCGCACGCGCCTCATCGTCTCCACGCTGCGACGAGCACTCGTCGCGCCGTCGCCGCGTGCTCGGCGGCTCCTCTGCAGCGCACTTTTCAACGTGAAGTACTGGGCCGGCGTCGCCGAGGCCAGCGGACTCGGTGCGGCCGTGTGGCGCGAGCTTCTCGATGCCCCGAGGAGCGCGGCTCACTCGACCACACCGTAACGTCAGCGCCGCGCGGCCGGGACCGCCTCGGGGACAAATTCAATGAGCGCGAGGCCGTACCCGCTGAAATCCACGGTCACCGAGTCCGAGGCCGGGAGCGACTGTAGCTCCGGCCCGGTGTCGAGCGGTGTGGCGGCGTCCATCCGGCGCACGGTGACAGAGCCGACGCGCGGGAGGTCCTGGAGCGTGACGCGCACGGTCGCGGGGAGACCCCCTCCCCCCGTAGCCGAATCGCTGTCGACCTGGCGGTTGACGACGAGCACGCGCACGACGTTCGACTCGGGCGATCGTGCGGCGAAGGTCTCGACCTCAGGGTTGCTCGAGCTCGTCGAGAGGAGCGTGCTGCCCGCCGGGAACGATCGCGCGAGGTAGTAGTCGCGCCAGTACGGGAGGAGCGGTCGTCCGGTATCGATCTCGATGAGCGACAGCTGCCGCAGGCTGGGATTGGCGAACTGGAACTCGAAGATCGCCTGCACCCCGTGACGCGCAAGTCTTCCAAACGCGCTCGCACCCCATGCGGCGCCGAACGCCGTCCAGGGCCGCTGCGTCGGATCGTCCGCTGCGGAGTCGGAATTCACGTTGAGCTCGGTGATCCAGATGGGGATCCCCGGCGCCGCCGCCTGCACCGCTATGAGGCCGCGCTCGATGCCGGCGATCCCGCAGCACCCCGTGTCGCCATCGAAGAAGAAGCGATCCGTCTGCGCGTTGTGCCATCCGCCGTAGGCGTGAAAGCTCACGACGTCGGGCTTGTGTTTCGCGTTGGCGAGGAGAGCCCCCAGGAAATCGGGCGCGCTGATCGGCATCGCGCTCGAGGTCGCGGGGCCGACGAGCTTGATCGCCGGATCGACCGCCAGCATCGCCGGCACACTCGCGTTCCACATCGCCACGTACTGGTCGGTGTTGATGTTCGGATTGCCGCCCGGCGGGCAGCCGAGGGCCCTTTGATCTGGCTCGTTCCAGACCTCCCAGTACCCGATGCGGTTCGCCGTCCCCGCGGGATTCGTGATGGTGGTGCCGTCTTCCGCGACGAACGATCCGAGGCTGTAGTAGGAGACGACTCGCGCCATGTACGACGCGAACTCGGCGAAGGTCGTGTCGCGAATCGCGCCGGTCGAGCAGTCCCACATCCACTGCGGCGCGTACGCGATATCGAGCACCACGAGCCCACCCGCGGCGCGCACGTCGTTGACGATCGCGTCGAGATTGGCGAAGTTCCAATCGCCCTTCGTGATGCCGGCGGGCATGACGAGCGGGAGGCCTGGAACGCCGTCCGTCGTCGCGTTTATCCGCACAAGCCCCGGCGCCAGCGCGTTGAAGCGTCCTCGCGATCCGGCAGCGCGATCGAGCGACCCCGGCCACGCGAACTGAGTGCCGAGCCGCGTCGCCAGCGTCCCTTCCGCCGAGCTCGCGCGAACGGTGATCACCACATCCGTGGCCGCGCGGCCGGGCCTCGTCACAGCCAGACCGACCGCGACAAGGCACGCGATGGACAAGAGCGTCAGGAGTCGTTGCATCCGGGACTACGTTGGATTTATCGGCCTGCTGATTGAGCGCCGATTGATGTCGCATTGACGGATCACGAATTGCCGAGGCGGCGCTGAGGAATGGGTCCAAAAACGTCATCGCGGACCCGCAGATGACCTCAATGCGCGCCCGTTTCCATGCGAATCGTGACGGCACCGCGCGTTCTCGTCGTGATCGGCACCCGACCGGAAGCGATCAAGCTTGCTCCGGTCGTTCGTGCGGCGCGCGCCGTCGCCTTCGACGTGCAGGTCTGCGTCACGGGCCAACACCGCGAGATGCTGCGACCGATCCTCGAGCTGTTCGACATCACGGCCGATCACGACCTCGACCTCATGACACCGGGGCAGACGCTCTCGGGTCTTACGGCGGCGGCCCTCGAGGGAACGACCCGCGTGATCGAGGCCTGCAACCCCTCGTGGGTCATCGTGCAGGGCGACACGACGACCGCAATGGCGGCGTCTCTGGCGTCCTTCTACCGGGGAGTTCCCGTCGCGCACGTGGAGGCCGGCCTCCGCACGAACGACAAGCGCCAGCCGTTCCCTGAGGAGCTCAACCGGAGGATCGTCGACGACGTCACCGATTTCCACTTCGCGCCGACCGAACGTGCTCGTGCGAATCTCCTGCGCGAGGGGCACTCGCCGGCGACGGTGCGCGTGACCGGGAACACCGGCATCGACGCGCTCCGACATGCGATCTCGCTCGACTACGAGATGGGGCGCGGACCGCTTGCCGCGCTTCCGCACGATCGCCGCACCGTGCTCGTCACGGCCCATCGGCGCGAGAGCTTCGGAGCCGGGATGGTCGCGATCTGCCGCGCGCTCCTGCAGCTCGTCGACGAAGTCGAGGACATCCAGGTCGTGTATCCGGTCCACCTGAACCCGAACGTCCAGGATCCCGTACGCGAGCACCTTTCGGGTCACGAACGGATCACTCTCCTCCCACCGCTCGACTACGTGTCGCTGATCCAGCTCATGCGCGCGTCGGTGCTCATCCTCACCGACTCCGGCGGGATCCAGGAGGAGGCCCCGACCCTCGGCCGCCCGGTCCTCGTTCTGCGCGACGTGACCGAGCGACCCGAAGCCGTCGAGGCAGGCTGCGCACGAGTCGTGGGCACGAACGCACCGCGGATCGTTCGCGAAGCTCGCCGCTTGCTCGAGGACGCCACCGCGTACCGGCGCATGGCCCATGTCGCCAACCCCTTCGGCGATGGCCACGCCAGCGAACGGATCGTCAACGCGCTACGCATCGCGCCGCCTCACACGAACAGCCTCGCGCCTCTTCACCACGTTCCGATGCCGGATTTCACATGGGCTCCGATCGGCGCGATGCCGGCGGGCTCGACGAATGGAGAAAGCTAGCCATGAAGAACCGCCTGCCGCGCACATTCACGATCGTGTTCGTCCTCGCATTCCTCGCCCTACAGGCCGCCTCCGCGAAACCGGCCTTGGCCCTCCCGGGTGACACCGTCGCGGACGTGATCACGCCGGAAGGCGCAACGTTCTGGCCGCTCGGCGTCTCTCCGAGCGTCGCGTTCGATGGGAAGTACCTCTACTACGCCGAGTACATGGGCCACGTGCTGCACCGCATCGACACCCCGCCCGCGGGCGGCACCTACAACGCGAACAACCACATCGACATCGGGATCATCGGACTGCCGTCGGGCATCATGGCGCTCGCCTACGACGCCGGGCGTGACGCCTTCTGGGTGACCGGCGGCGACGGACTTTCGGTCTACCTGCTCGCCAAGACCGGAGTCGCCGTCCTGGAATTCACCATCGATCCGGTCAATGGCCGTCCCGGCTATGCGTGCAACCCCGGCGACACATGCCAGGAGTCCAAGCTGGCCTATGACCGCACCGACGACACCCTCTGGATCGGACCGGACGCTTCGACGCTCATCTTTCACTACGAGACCTACCCCGATCCGATGGGTCACGCGGTGCTCGCAACGAATCCATCCATCAACGTCAGCATCCCGCCGAACGACATGGCACCCGAGTGCGGCTATTCCATCGTCAGCGCGATCGCCGTGGGCGGCGACCATCTCTTCCTCGGAGCGGGTGGTTGCGCGCGCTACTTCGAGTACACGAAGGCCGGCGTCAAGGTCTCCTCGGTCCGCACGGCCGCGATGTCGGTCGGAGACTTCGAGTGCGACAACGTGACCTACCCGGTCTCCGTCATCTGGGTCAAGAACTCCTTCTGGGGCGAGATCCGCGCCTACGAGCAGCCGGCAGCGAACGCCTGCAGGTACGGCGGATGACCGAGTCCTGTGACACCCGCCTCGATCAGGTCGCGGTCGTGGGATTGAGCGTCCCGGTAGGACCGCTGGAGCCTGGCCGGGCCCCCGTGCGGGGCGAACGAGCGAGCACCCAGCGAACTCAAGCGAATCCTGCAGGCGCCCTCAACGGTCGGGGTGCCCAATGCGCGGCACGACGATGAATCGCCGGAGATGGACGATGTTTCTGAAAATCAGCGCTACAGCAACCTTGGCGCGGCGTGCCCGCGTTCGACAACTGCGGGGGCACGACATCACCGTCGGCGGCCAATGACGCGAATTACAATTACGGGTGGAAGTCGTGCAACACGCCGACGACGGCCGCGCCTGCCTACCTTGCCTACGACCTCTCGGGCGTTCCGGCGGCGCAGCGCGGTCCCGCCCTCGTCGCCTGGTACAACGACGCGGCGACGCTCCAGTACGACTACAGCTACCACATGATCGAGCATTGCTGCGTCAACTCGCCCTATGACATCCCGCGCGATTACACCCTCGACGCGAACGCGGCTCCGGGGGGATCGGTCCCGACGGACGGCTGGGTCACGTTGGCGACGGTGACCGGCAACAACTACCACTCCCGCCAGCACGCGGTCGACCTGACCGGATACAACTGGCTCCGGCTCAACGTGACCGCGACGGACGGCGACGCCGCTAAGAACACTGCCTTCGTGGTGGTCGACATGGACGTCCACGACGCGAGCGCCGGACTCCAGGACGACTGGATCTTCTACGGCGATTCGATCACCGAGGGCGCAATGCGCCATGACCTGGGCCCGGGCTCCTTCGCGCAGCTGGTCCAGGCACAAAACCCTGCGCACTTCCCGGCGTTCGAGGCCGGCGCCATCGGCGGGACGACGAGCCAGGACGCAGCGAACATGTTCGGGACGTGGTTCCCGCTATTTGCAGGGCGCTACGCCGCGCTCGCCTACGGTACGAACGACGTCGGCTGGTACACAACGGACCCGGCCATCAGCCCGACTTCCTTCTACAACAACATGGCGGGCATGGTCCAGGCGGT
Organism: Chloroflexota bacterium; assembly: GCA_005880575.1. GTDB lineage: Bacteria > Chloroflexota > Limnocylindria > P2-11E > P2-11E > 3-1-20CM-2-70-9. Next base: position 8,666 of record VBIZ01000018.1, read on the forward strand.
CATCGCGGCCGGCAAGGTACCACTCGTGCCGACGATCCCGTGGGGCTGCAGCACGCAGCTAGGGACCTATGGTCCGGTCTTCAACCAGCAGATCGACGCGCTCTACAAGGCATACCCGCAGATCGTGCGCGGCCCTGACCTCTGGGCCTTCTTCAAGGCGAACCCTGATCTGATTAACAAGACCGCGTCGAATGGCGACCCGGACTGCATCCACCCAACAGAGGCTGGGTACCTCGCCCTTCGGCAGCAGTGGGTCAACACGGCGATCGCGACCGTCTACACGCCACCGCCGGCTCTCCAGATCTCGAACGTGCAGACGTCGAGCGTGGGCTCGAGCTCCGCGGTCATCACCTGGACGACCAACAACAGCGCAAGCAGCAAGGTCGATTACGGCGCCACGACCGCGTACGGCACTAACGTCGCGGATGCCGCGACCGTCACGAGTCACTCGATGACCCTCACCGGGCTCACTCCGAACACGACGTACCACTACGCCGTGAGCGGCGTCGACGGGTGGGGTCAAAGCGCGGCGAGTCCCGACGCTACGTTCACAACCACGGTGGTCGTCGGACCCGCGAGCCACTTCGCGCTCGCGACCGCTACCGCTACGCCAACGGCCGGCACCCCGTTCAGCTTCACCGTGACCGCGCTAGACGACGCGGGCAACACCGCCACGGACTACGCCGGCACGGTGCACTTCATAACTACCGATTCCTCGGCGGGGGTCGTGCTACCGGCCGACGGGACGCTCACCAACGGCCAGGGCACGTTCAAGGCGACCCTGATCAAGGCGGGTGCGCAGACGATCACGGCGACTGACACGGCGACGGCTACGATCACAGGGACCTTGAGCGTCACGGTCCGCGCGGGAGCCGCTGCCAGGATGACGCTAATCACTCCGAAGACCGCCACCGCGCTCACGCCGTTCCAGGTGACGGTCACTCTCGCGGACGCGTATGGGAACCTCGCGACCGGCTACAGGGGCACAGTGCACTTCACGAGCACCGACATCCTCGCGACGTTGCCGCCCGACACCACATTCACAGCGGCAGACGGCGGAAGGCACGTGTTCAACGTGACGCTC
>VBIZ01000105.1 GCA_005880575.1 Chloroflexota bacterium
AAAAAGCGCGAAGACCATGAACATCCGCCGCATCGGTCCGCCGCGCCACTCGCCACGACGCGGCGGGAACGGCTCGTTCTCCGGCCACCACGGCGGCCGCCGCCCGTGCTCCCATCCGTCTCTCATTCCTCGAGCTCCGCGAAGCGGTACCCGACGCCGTAGACCGTGAGGAGGTATCGCGGCCGCGCGGGATCGGGCTCGAGCTTGTGCCGGATGTTCTTCACGTGCGCGTCGATCGCGCGCTCGTACGATTCGAACGCCACGCCGTGCACGGCGTCGAGAAGCTGCGCACGCGTGAAGACCCGGCCGGGCTGGCGCGCCATCGTGGTGACCAGCTGGAACTCCGTCGGCGTCAGCTCGACGGGGCGATCGCCGACCGTCGCCCGCATTCGCGGCAGGTCGAGCGTGAGCTCTCCGACCCGGAGGATCTCGGTGTCGGCACGCGGGCGCTCGGTCCGTCGAAGCACCGCGCGCACCCGCGCAACAAGCTCCTTGGGGCTGAACGGCTTCGTGACGTAGTCGTCCGCGCCGATCTCGAGACCCACCAGCTTGTCGGACTCCTCGCTGCGACCGGTGAGCATGACGATCGGAACGTTCGATTCCTGGCGGATCGTGCGCGCGACATCGAGGCCGTCGACCTCGGGTAGGCCAAGGTCGAGCACGACGAGATCCGGCTTCTGCGCGCGGGCACTCGCGAGTGCGGCTCTTCCGTCGTGTGCCACAACGACCGCGAAACCCGCATGCTCGAGATAGTCGCGCGCGAGCTGCACGATCTTCGGCTCGTCGTCGACGACCAGGACCTTTCTCATCGCGCGCCGAATCCTAGATACGCCAAAGACGCCGGACCTGCGTCCGGCGTCCGATTGGCGCTGTGGGCTCTACCGTCCGCTGGGCGGAGGAGATGTCGTGCCGGGGTCCGTGGGCTTCTCACCGTGTAGCTCCTTGTGCAGCTGCTCGAGCCGCTCGCGGGGGCTCTGGTAGTAACCCGACTTGCCCCATCCGCCGCCGTAGTGCCGTCCGCCCCAGCCCCAGAAAGCGGCGCGGAGCAGGAAGAAGATGAAGAAGAGGAAGAGGAGCGGGAACAGGAACCCGAAGCCACCGAAGAAGAATGGGTGGTAGTACATGGCCGGAGCGACCGCGGTCCCGGTGGTCGCGAGCCCCTGGGCCACGCCCAGCTGATATGCCCCCACGCCCACGATCGCAGCGATCACGAGCGTCAGGAAGATGCCGAAGCCTCGCATTGGTGTCTCCTTTTGAGATGTCGTCGAGACGGAGCGTCGCGCACGGTGATGAACTGGGTGTGAACGGGCAGCGGAGACTCCCCCACTAGCGGAGGACGCTGTCGAGCCAGCGCGCAGCTCCCCCCACGGCTTCCGGCTCGCGCGCGCCGAAATCGTGGCCCGCCCCCGCGATCCGTACGAGGTCGATCCGCGGATTTTTCGCCGCGATCCGTTCGAGGACGGCGAAGGGGCCGAGCTCGTCCCTGTCGCCCTGGACGACGAGCGTCGGACAGACCATCGCGGCGAGCGCCGATTCGTCGCGCGGCCGGGGTCGCTTCGGTGGAGCGATCGGATGCCCGAGTATCACGAGGGCGTCCGGCGGTTCGCGCTCGGCGAGGAACGCCGCGATACGCCCACCGAACGAGCGGCCGACGAGGGCGATGCGCTCGTACCCTTTGCCGCGAAGCGCGTCGCGCGTCGTGCGCATGTCCTCGATCTCCGAGACGTAATCCTTACTCGGCCGGATTCCGCGTGTGCGGAACGTGATCGCCCGCGACGCGATCTCGAAGGGCTCGAGCTGCGAGGCGAGTGCGCGGAGGATCGGCTGTTCCGCGGTGCCGCCGTACCCCGGCGCGAGGACCGCCGCGCGTTTCACGCCGGCGGCTTCGGGATCTTTTGCGCGAGAGCGAGCGACGGGCTCAGGAGATCGCCAACGGCGTCAAGCCGCGCCGCCATGTTCATCATCGTGAAGGCGTCGGGACGGCCGAGCGCCGCGATCTCCTCCCACCGCAGTGGTGCCGAGACCGGAGCGCGCCGGATCGGGCGGACGCTGTAGGGACCCGCCGTCGACTTCGCGCGCGTGTTCTGCAGGTAGTCGATGTAAATCCCCCGCCGCTTCGCCTTGCTGAATTCAAGCGTGACCAGCTTCGGTAGCTTCTCGCGTGCGAGCTGGCCGACGCGCAACGCGAAGGCGCGGCTCTCCTCGAACGTGTACCGGCGAGCGATGGGCACGAGCACGTGGATCCCGCGTGAGCCCGTCGTCTTCGGAAAGCCGACGACACCCAGATCGTCAAGCACTTCCTTTACCACGCGCGCGACCTCCTTCACGTCGTCCCAGGTCGCGCCTTCGGCCGGATCGAGGTCGATCATGACGTTGTCCGGCTTCTCCGGATCGTCGGCGCGCGCGAGCCGCGGGTGGATCTCGATCGCGGTGTAGTTGGCCATCCACACGAGCGTCGCCATGTCGTTCGCGAGGACGTACGCGTTCTCCGGCTCGCGCGGATCCGTCCAGCTTGTGATCCAGTCGGGAGTGAAGCCGGGCTTGTTCTTTTGATAGAAGTGCGTGCCGTGAATGCCGTCGGGGAACGGCTTCAGAGTGAGCGGCCGATCGCGAAGCCACGGCACGAGGTACGGGGAGACCTCGGTGTAATAGCGGATGAGGTCGGCCTTGGTGTACCCGTCCTCGGGGAAGAGGATCTTCTCGAGATTCGTGAGCTTGATCCGCCTGCCTTCGACTTCGAGGACCGACGGGACCCGCGCCGTCTTGGGGCCGTCGTCCGGAGCGTCGCGGGTCGTCGCGGCGCGCTTCGCCGCATCCTGCGCTTTCTTCGCCGACTCGCGCCGCTCCTCCCCGGTGACCTCACGTGGGTCGACGTCCGGGCGGAGGCCGCGGTACGTCGGATGCCGCAGCGTGCCGTCGCGGGTGATCTCCGCGTACTCGACCTCGCAGACGAGCTCCGGCAAGCACCACCGCGCGGGCTGGTTCGTGCGCGGCTGCGTCGCGAACGGCGAGGTCGGCGACTCGTGCTCCTCCAGGATCCGCAGAAGGTCACGCAGCGTGCGCTCGTCGAATCCCGTGCCGACGTGCCCGACCGGTTGCAGCTTGCCGTCGCGATAGACACCGATGAGCAGCGCGCCCAGCGTCTTGGTGCGGCCACCCTGGCCCGCGGTCCAGCCACCGATCACGCACTCCATCGTGCGGAAGGCCTTGATCTTCACCCACGCCGGCGATCGCGCTCCCGGTAGGTAGATCGAGTCGAGCCGCTTCGCGACGATCCCTTCGATCCCCTGCTCGCGCGCGGCTTCGAAGAGCGCGACGCCCGTCCCGGGGAAACCCTCGCTGCGCCGGATCGAGCCCATCGGGGTCAGCGCTTCGTCGAGCCGTCGCAGGCGCTCGCGAAGCGGCTTTCGTGTGAGGTCCTCTCCGTCCGCGTAGAGGATGTCGAAAACCTCGTAGATGACGGGCGTCGACTTGCGGAGCTTGCGGACGGTGCTCTCGTCGCTTACGTGCATCCGCGGCTGCAGCCGCTGGAAGCTCGGCACGCCACTCGGGTCGAGCGCCACGATCTCGCCGTCGAGAATGGCGTGGTACGCGCCGGTCAGCGCCTCTGCAGCCTGCGTCGCCTCGGGATACTGCTTGGTGCAGTCGAGGAGATTCCGCGTCTGAAGGCGGACCTCTCCACCATCGACGAACGCGAGCGTGCGGACGCCGTCCCACTTCGGCTCGTAGGTGAAGTCCGGCGAGTCGAAGGGCTCGTCCGCGGCGGACGCGAGCATCGGCACGATCTTCGAAAGGAGCGGATCGCTCTTCGGCGGCGTCCCGTGCTTGATCATGAGCCAGTCGCGGCCTTCGTTCTGCCGCGTTTGCACGATGACCCACTCTCCATCGAGGCGCCGGCCCTTCATGCGGATCTTCAGCTCGTTCGGTTTCTCTTCGATCATCTCGTACGTGCCGGTGTCCCAGATGGTCATCGTGCCCGCGCCGTAGCCGTCGGGAATCACACCGTGGAACGTGAGGTATTCGATCGGATGATCCTCGGTGTGGACCGCGAGCCGGCGCTTTCCGGCCTCGAGCGGCGGGCCATTCGGCACGGCCCATGACGCGAGGACGCCGCGCAACTCGAGGCGCACGTCCCAGTGAAGCCGCGTCGCATGGTGACGGTGGACCACGTAGCGACGCGTCTCTTCTTTCTTCGGCAGCGTGCCCTTCGGTTCGGGCGTGCGGCGGAAGTCGCGTTTGCGCTGGTAGTCGGTGAGGCTCAATCTGTGGCCTTCGCCATTGTCGGGGAGGTCGCATCGTGACGTCCGCGCCGTTCTCGTCGCTGGTCAAGGACTACCTCGACGAGCGCTACGAGGAATCGCCGACCTGGGCCAGCATGCTGGGGCTCACGGCGTACGACGAGCGTTCGGAAGACCTCTCCGCGGAGGCGTTCCAGCGGCGCGACGCGGCCGTCCTTGCCTGGCAAAGGCGCCTTTCCGCTGTCGGCGACGACACGCTGACCGCCGACGAGCGCATCGACCGCGACGTCATCCTGGCGTCGCTTCGCGGACGCGAGCTCACGCAGCCACGCTTGGAGTGGAAGCGTCAGCCCAATACCTACCTGAACCCCTCGCTCGGCGGCGTGTTCACGCTGTTCCTGCATCGTCTACGCCCCGAGCGTGATCTCGCTGAGGCGGCGCGCGCGCGACTCGTCGCCGCGACGAAGCAGGTCGCCGACGGCAAGACCAACCTGGACTTCGCGCTCGCCCCGCGGATCTACGTCGAACGCGCTATCGGCCAGGCGAAGGCCGCAGCGCGCTACGCGCGCGAGCTCGTGCCGCAAGAGGTCAAAGATCCGACCCTTCGCCAGAAGGTCGCCGAAGCCGGAGCGACGGCCGCCGGTGCGTACGAGGATTACGCGGCGTTCCTTGAGTCCAACAAGGCGCGCGCGAGCGGCGATTACGCGATCGGCGAGGACCTCTACACGGCCTTGCTGCGCGAGAAGGAGCTCCTGCCGTTCGGGGCGCGCGAGCTGCGCGAGCGCGGGCGCGAGCAATACGACCTGCTCGCGAACGAGGCGAACAAGATCGCGGCGCAGATCGACGGGGGCGGGTCGTGGACCGAGGTCTGCGAACGGCTGAATCGCGTGCATGCCCCGACGCCCGACGCAATGCGCGGCGAGTACGCGGACTGGACCGATCGAGCGCGATCGTTTCTCGTTGCTACAGGGCTCGTCACGCTCCCGGAGGGCGAGCGCTGCACCGTGGAGCCCTCGCCCCACTACCAGCGTCCCATCCAGGCCGTGGCCAGCTACAACCAGCCGCCGGCGTTCAGCGATTCGCTCCACGGACATTTCTTCGTGCCCTACCCACCGGACGGCACCCCGCCGGACGAGGTCCAGAAGCGCCTCGAGGGAAACTGCAGCGCCGGCATTCCGACCACGGCGGTCCACGAGGCATACCCGGGCCATCACTGGCATCTCGTGATGGCAAAGCAGAATCGCTCGCCCATCCGCCGTACCCACTTCACTTCCTACTTCGCCGAGGGCTGGGGGCTGTATGCCGAGCGCGTCATGCGCGAGCAGGGCTTCTTCGCCGATCCGCGACACCTCCTGTTCCAGTACGAGGCCACCCTCTTCCGGGCCGCGCGGATCGTCGTCGATACGTCACTGCACCTCGGGGAAATGACGTTCGATCAGGCCGTCGACTTCATGGTGAAGAACGGCAACCTGACGCCGCCGAACGCGAAGGCCGAAGTCGGCCGGTACTGCTCGTGGCCGACCCAAGCGTCGAGCTACCTCACCGGGATGCTCGAGATCGTCGACATCCGCACGCGATGGCTCGCGAAACGTGGATCGGCCGATCGCGCAGCCCTCCGCGCGTTCCACGACGCGATCACCGCGACCGGCTCCATCCCCACGTCACTCGCGGAGCGGGCGATCGCGAACTAGCGACGTGGAGCTTCCGCTGTGGGCCGACATCCTCCTCGTCCTCGTCGCGATCTGGATCGTCGTCGCGATCGTCCTCGTCATCGTCGGTCGAGCCGTCCTCGCGCGCGAGCTCGCGCTGATCCTGCCGAATCTGATCCGGCTGTTCGGAGGACTGCTGCGCGACCCCCGCGTGCCGCTCCGCGCGAAGATCGTCCTCGGTATCGCGAGCCTCTGGTTCGCCTCGCCGATCGACCTCATCCCCGATTTCATTCCGATCGCGGGGCAGCTTGACGATGCCGTCGTTGCCGCTCTCGCTTTGCGGTTCCTGCTGCGCACGACCGACGAGGCGGTCGTACGCGAGCACTGGCACGGCGACCCCGCGACGCTCGAGCGGGTCCTTCGGATCGCCTCGTGGGGTGCGCGCCGCACGCCGCGTGCGCTTCCTTGACGGAGCCGTTACGATTCGCGCGGCGTGGCCGCGCGGACGAGGGAAAGCGGCCAGCGAGGTGATGCGGCATGCCACGATCGATCTGGAAGGGCGTCATGAGCTTCGGGATGGTCGCCATCCCCGTGCGGCTTTATCTGGCGACCGAGAGCTCGAGCAAGGTCTCGTTCAACCTCCTCTGCCCGGAGCATCGGAGCCGCATCAAGAACAAGCGCTGGTGCGTCGAGGGCGACCACGAGGTCGCCTGGGGGGACGTCGTGCGCGGCTACGAGTACGAGAAGGGGAACTACGTCGAGCTGACCGACGAGGATCTCGAGAAGCTTCCCCTTCGCTCGAGCAAGGCCATCGACATCACCGGCTTCATCAAGGATGAGGAGCTGCCGGGCGCGCTCTATTACCAGTCGGCGTACTACCTCGAGCCCGAGAAGTCGGCCGAGAAGCCGTACGCGCTCCTGAACAAGACCCTTGCGAAGACCGGACGCGTGGCGATCGCGAAGTTCGCGTTGCGCGACCGCGAGCGCCTCGTCTCGGTGCGTCCACTTGACGGGGCCCTACTCATGAACACGCTGCACTGGCCGGACGAGATCCGCTCCACCGAAGAGCTCGATGTCCCCGAAGACGTGAAGGTCTCGCCCGCCGAGCTCAAGATGGCCGAGAACCTCGTGGGCATGATGGCCACCGACTTCGAGCCCTCCGAGTACAAGGACGAGTACAAGCAGGCGGTCCTGAAGCTGGTGGAGGCGAAGGTCGAGAAGAAGGAGATCATCGAGGCTCCCGAGCCGGAGGCCGAGACCACCGTCGTCGACCTCATGTCCGCTCTCAAGGCGTCGGTCGAAAAGGCCAAGAAAGGCGAGGCCAAGACAAAGCGTGCGGCGGCTTCGTCAACGCGAACGGCGCGCAAAAAGGCCTCCTAGGACCGTATCCTCGGCGAGTGCCGTCGCGTGAAGTAGAGCGACCGGATGGCGCCGCGCATCCGACGCTGATCGACGTCGGCGAGGCGACGAGCGCGCTGCCGCGGGCACTCGTCCCGATGCGCCCGCGGCTCGCGGCGCGGGCCTTCAACTCTCCGGAATACATCTTCGAGCTCAAGTGGGATGGGATCCGTGCGCTCGCGGCGCGTGACGCGACTGGCCTGCGTGTGACCGACCGTACCGGTGGCGATCTCCTCCCGGTCGTGCCCGAGCTGCGCGACCTCCGTCTGCCTGAGGGGACGGTCGTCGACGGCGAGATCGTCGTCTGCGATTCGCGCGGGCGCCCGAGTTACGACCTTCTCGCGGGGAGGATCGGCCCCAAGGCGGCGAAGCGCGGCCGCGGCCCGATCTTCGTCGCGTTCGATCTCCTCTATGCCGACGGGCGGCCGCTCATCGCCCGGCCGCTCGCGGAGCGCCGCGCGCGCCTTCTCGCCGCCGAGCTTGGATCGCGCGTGCTGGCCGTCCCCGAGCATCTGGACGACGACGGCGAGCCGTTCCTCGAGGTGGTTGCGGAGTACGGGCTCGAGGGCATCGTGGCCAAGCGACGTGACGGCCGCTACGTACCCGGGACGCGCACCGCGGACTGGCTCAAGTGTCACGTGACGCCGCGCGCCGACGTCGTGGTGGGCGGCCTCGTCATCGACGGGCACGGTCGGGCGCGCACCGTTCTTTGCGGAGTCCGCGCCGAGGACGGTTCGATCGCGTTCGCCGGCGACGCCTACGTACCGGCGTATCTCGGCGATTGGCTCGACATCGCGACGCGGGGTTTCGCGGCCGAGCGCTCTCCGTTCGCGACCCCGGTCGCTCTGCGCGAAGGTCTCCGCTTCCTCCAGCCGCGACTGGTCGCGATCATCGAACACGCCGGGATCGAAAGCGGGGAGCTGCGGGACGCGCGATTCCGCGCTCTGCGATTCGATGGACACCTCGACGATTGCCGCCGCGATGTCCCGGTCGATGTGCCCTCCTACCCACCGCACACCACGAGCGATCGGCCGCGCCTCATCGTTCTGAACAGTCTTCCGTTCCCCGTCTCCTGAGGTGCTCGTCCGCATCCATGAGCTCTCGCAGCGTCGCTGCCGCGGCCCCGGCGGTTGTCCAGTCAATGCTGGACTGAATATCGGGACCTCTGTATCATCAGAAAAACCCCGGAGGTCCAGCTCGTGCCGAAGTTCGTGTTCGTGACCGGAGGGGTCACTTCCTCGCTCGGCAAAGGCATCACCGCCGCTTCCCTTGGCCGCATCCTCGCCGCAAGAGGCCTCGCGGTCGCGTCGCTGAAAATGGATCCATACCTCAACGTCGACCCTGGGACGATGTCGCCGTATCAGCATGGCGAGGTCTTCGTGACCGAGGACGGCGCCGAGACGGACCTAGACCTTGGCCACTACGAACGATTCATCGACCGAAACGTGACGAGGGCCTCGAACCTCACGACCGGGCAGATCTACAACGCGGTCATCGCGAAGGAACGGCGCGGCGATTACCTCGGAGCGACGGTCCAGGTCATCCCCCACGTGACGAACGAGATCAAGGAGCGGATCCACCGGGTCGCGCGCGAGCAGCAGGCCGAGGTCGTCGTCGTCGAGGTTGGCGGCACAGTCGGCGACATCGAGTCGCTCCCCTACCTCGAAGCTATTCGCCAGTTCCGGAAGGACGTCGGTAAGCAGAACGTCTGCTACATCCACCTCACGCTGCTGCCCCGCGTCGCGACGGGCGAGCTCAAGACCAAGCCCACGCAGCATTCCGTGCGCGAGCTCCGCGCGATCGGTATCCAGCCCGACGTGGTGATCGCGCGCGCGGACGAGCCGATCGACGACGACCTCCGCGAGAAGATCGCTCTGTTCTGCGACGTGAAGGTCGACAACGTCATCAGCGAGCCGGACGCGTGGTCCATCTACGGCGTGCCGCTCATGCTCGAAGAAGCCGGTCTCGGGAAGATCGTCGTCGAGGAGCTTGGGCTCTCCGGAGCGCGCGAGCCCGACCTCAGCGAGTGGAAAGCGCTCACCGAGCGGATCCGCGGCGCACGCATTCCGCTGACCATCGGACTCGTCGGTAAGTACATCGAGCTCCCCGACGCGTACCTCTCGGTCGCCGAGGCCGTGCGCCACGCCTCGTGGGCGGCCGGATGCGATGTGAAGGTCCAGTGGATTGATAGCGAGCACCTCGAGCGCTCGGACGACGTCGAGCCACTCGTCGGACTCGACGGCATCGTCGTTCCCGGCGGCTTCGGCTACCGCGGCATCGAGGGCAAGGTGAAGGCGTCCCGCTTCGGCCGCGAGCGCCGCGTTCCCACCCTCGGCCTCTGCATGGGGATGCAGTGCATGGTCATCGAGCTCGCACGCACGGCTCTCGGCACGAACGACGCGAATTCGACGGAGTTCGATGCCTTCACGCCCCATCCGGTGATCGATCTCCTGCCCGAGCAGCGGGACGTCGGCGACAAGGGCGGGACGATGCGGCTCGGAAGCTATCCGTGTGTGCTCGAACCCGGCTCGGTCGCCGCTCGCTCGTACGGACAACCGATCGTGCTCGAGCGCCATCGTCATCGCTTCGAGTTCAACAACGCCTATCGGGAGCTTCTGCAAAGCCACGGCATGCGCTTTTCGGGTCTTTCGCCCGACGGACGCCTCGTCGAGATCGCGGAGCTCCCCGACCACCCGTTCTATCTCGGGACGCAATATCACCCTGAGTTCAAGTCGCGTCCCAACCGCCCGCACCCACTCTTCGTCTCGTTCATCGACGCGGCCATCGCGTTCGCGCGCTCGAACGGGCGCGCCGTCGAAGCGGCATCACGCCTGCAGGAGTTGCCAACATGAAGCTGTTCCTGGACACGGCCATCTACGAAGAGATCGAGCAGGGCGTCACCTGGGGAGTCATCGACGGAGTCACGACGAACCCGACTCTGATCGCGAAGGCGGGCCAGGATCACGAGCAGCAGGTCAAGCGGATCTGCCAGATCATCGGCAACGTCTCCGCAGAGGTCGTCTCCGAGCGGAAGGACGACATGATCGTGGAGGGTCGGCGCCTCGCGGCCTGGCACAAGAACGTGATCGTCAAGGTCCCCCTGACGCCTGACGGCCTCGCTGCGGGGAAGGCGCTTGCAGGCGAGGGCATCCGCATCAATGTCACGCTTTGCTTCTCGGTCAACCAGGCGCTCCTCGCTGCGGCGATCGGCGCCTACATCGTCAGTCCTTTCGCAGGCCGCCTCGACGACATCAACGAGGACGGCATGCGTGTGGTCGCGGACATCGTCGCCGCATACCGGCAACAGGAGATCAAGACGAAAGTCCTCGCCGCATCGATCCGCAACCCGACGCACGTCACGCAGGCGGCACTCGCCGGCGCCGACATCGCGACGATGCCCTTCGGCGTGCTGAAGATGCTTTTCAATCATCCGCTCACCGATGCCGGGCAGAAGAAGTTCCTCGAGGACTACAGGAAAACGCAGGAAGCGAAGCCGGTCGCTCCCACGCGGCAGGAGCCCGCCGCCAAGCGCTAGCGGCGGGGCGCCTCGACGAGGAGCATGTCGCGAAGGTCCGCGTTCGCCACGCCACAGAGGTCGAGCACGCAGAGCTCGAGGGCGGCAAGGTCGGACTCGGCGCGCCCGGTCTTGATGACCTGGTCGGTCGCGTAGATCGCCTCGTAGGCGCGGAGCACGTCCGCGCGGGTCACGCGACGCGCGAAGGCGGTGGTGCGCTGGATCGCGTACGGGCTGGAGCGAATGGCCTTCGCCATGCGGTCCGCGTCGGCGCTTGAGCGCATCGCGGACGCGAACAGAAGAACCCGAAACTGCCACAGCAGCAGCGCGAGGATCTGCTGGACGGCGTTGCCGTCTGCGAGGAGCCGTTCGAGCGTGGCGACCGCGGTCCGCGCGTCCTTGCGAATGACGGCTTGGGTCAGCTCGAATACGTCGGCTTCGATCGCGCCGCTGACGAGCGTTCGGACGTCCGCCGCAGTCACGGTGCCCTCATTGGCGTAGGCCCCGAGCTTTTGGACCTCCTGCTCGACGCGCTCGGTGTCGGATCCTACCGCCGACGCGAGCGTCGAGACGGCTTCGGCATCGAGCTTGACTCCGTGAAGCCGCGCGCGAGCGGAGATCCAGCGCGGCACCTCCACCGGCGCCAGTCGCTCGATGCGTTCAACCGACCCGCCCGTTGCCTCGACCGCTTCAAGCAGATTCGCCGCGGGGGCGTTCGGCGCCTTCGCCCGCTGACCCCGGCGCGAGCGTCCGGCCGCCAGTCGCTCCACGGAAACCATCACGAGCGCCGCTTCGCGAGGGAACGAGGCGATCAAATCGAGCTCTTTGAGCGCCTCTGCGTGGTCGACGATGACGACGCGCGGCTCGTCGACCGCGTCGAACAAACCCTGCGCCTGGCCGGACAGCATGATCGCGCCGGCCGTGTCGGTGCGGGCGTCATGACGGCTGACTCCGAGCAGCGACCCAAGACGCGGCTCGACCAATGTGGAGAGGTCGCTCGTGCCCGGGGGCGTTCCTGAAAGAAGCGCCGCGGCGAGCTCACCGAGCCGGAGGCGCGTGCGGAAGGAATCCTCCCCGTGGAGGAGGAAGACCATTCGCGTGGGTGCGGACGACGAGCTGGGCGTTGCCACTCTGGTCAAGCTCCACGGTGCCGTCGCGGTCGGTCCGATATACGGGAACACGGCCGAGCGCCGCGAGCGTCTCGGCAGTGGGATGACCATACCGGTTCTGAGCGCCCACGGAGATCACCGCCGCGCTCGGTCGGATCGCGTCGACGAGCGGCGCCGCGTACGCGCTCGCCGCGCCGTGATGAGGCGGAACGTAGACGCGCGCGGTGAGCGACCTCGGACTCAAGAGAAGGTCGGCCTGCGCCTGCTCGGTCGCGTCGCCCATGAACAGCATGGAGAACGAGCCGCGCTCGAGACGCAGCACGAGCGATGGCACGTCCACGCGCGGGTCACCGTCGGGCGCGAGGATCGCGAGCGTCGCATCGCCTACCCGCAGCCGTACGCCGGCGGTGACGGCGCGCCTCGGCACGTGCGCGCGCTGAATCCGGTCATGCCATGCGCTCGCGACCGGCCCAGGGTTCAGACCGACCGGCTCGATCGCGAGCCCGACCTGGTACCGCTCGAGGACGCCGATGAGACCGTCAGCGTGATCAGCGTGCGCATGCGTGAGCGCAACCACGTCGATGCTGCGGATCCATGGAGGCAGGCTCGCGCCGAGCTCGGCAAGGAGCCGCAACGGATCAGGCCCGCCATCGATGAGCAAGGTGCGTCCGTCGAACTCGACGAGGAATGCGTCGCCCTGGCCGACGTCGAGCGCCCGCACGCGAATGCCCGCTGACGGCGGCCATACGACGGCGCTCGTGCCTGCGACGATGACGAGCACGCCGAAGCCGGCAGCGACCCAGAGCGCACGACGACCAAGGACACGCCCCGCCGGGAGGCGGATGGCCGGTCTCCGCGGCACGCGAACCCTTCGGCCGACCGCTCGCACCAAACGCACGGCGATCGCCGGACCAAAGAAGATCGAGATTCCGACGATTGCGCCGAAGGCGAGGCCGGCGAGAGGACCGTCGGGAACGGCGAGCGAGGCGAGCGGTAGTCCGGCGGAGGTCTCGACGACGAGACGCAGGACGAACGCGAGCGCGTAGGCCACGAGGGCGGGCAGCTGGGCGAGCTCGAACGAGACCGTCCCGACGGCCGCCGTCGCGGCCCCGGCAAGCATGAGCGGAGCAAAGAGCGGCACCGCCACGAGGTTCGAAAGCGGCGAGATCAGCGAGACCCGACCGAAGACCGCCGCGATGATCGGGATGGTCGGTAGCGTGGCCGCGAGGGTCGTGGCGAGACCCTCACGTATCGCCCCCGGCAGGAACGCGAGCCACCGCGAGATCGGGTCTCCGAGATAGAGAAGGCCGGCGGTCGCGGTGGCAGACAGCAGGAATCCCACGTCGCCGACCGCGGATGCGTCGATGCCGACCATCACGGCCACCGCGAGCGCGAGGGCGTTGTCCGTTGCGGGCCGTCGCCCGAATGCGAGGCCGAGCGATGCGACGACCGCCATCACCGCGGCGCGCGCCACGCTGGGCGCAAGTCCCACGAGAACGCTGTACGACAGGACACACGCGACGGTCATCGCGGCGGTGATCGCCGGCCGGACGCGTCCCCGCGCGACCATGGCAACCGCGGTCGCGACGAGGGTCATGTTGAAGCCGGAGATCGCGAGAAGATGCGACGTGCCGCTGCGCGCGAATGCGCTCGCGAGATCGGCGTCGACGGCGGCGCGCTCGCCGAGGACGATTCCGCGGACGATCCCTCCCTCGGGTTCGGGGATGAGGTGCCGGAGGGGTGCGGCAAGAGCCTCCCGCAGCCCATCGAGCGGACCCGCGTGACGGAGGTCGAACCCCGGCAGAGGTCCGAAGAGCGTCGCCGCACCGGAGATCGAAGCGACGAGCGCGGCCGCGCACCAGCAGAGCCGACGAGAGCGGTCGGCACTCGCGACCGCCAGCGTCGCGAAGGCCAACGCGAGCGCTATGGCGAGCCCGATCCCCGCCAGCGGAGCGAGCTGCACGACGAGGGCGATGCAGACAGCGCCCGCGGCGGCGGGGAGCAGCGGCGCCCGCAAGACAGCGGTCACCGGATGGCGACCATGTCCTTTATGTCGGCGAAGACCCGCGCCGTGACGAGACCGCGCGTCTGCAGCTCCTCGATGCGCGCGAAGGGGTGACCGCCCCGCGAGCGGACGATCCGCGCGGCCGTTGTCGGTCCGATCCCAGGAAGCGCCTCGAGCTCGCTGGCGGTCGCGTGGTTCACGTCAATCTTGAGCTGCGCGTCGCTCCCGCCGCTTCCAGCGGGGATCGTCTCACCTGGGCGCGGTACGTAAATGCGCTGGCCGTCGTGGATGGGTGCGGCCTTGTTGAGCGCATCGAGGTCGGCTTCCCCGGTCATGCCGCCCGCGGCGAGCAGGGCGTCCACGACCCTCGAGCCCGCGGTGAGCCGGTAAACACCGGGATGGGCGACGGCGCCGGTGACGTCGACGAGAACGTGGGGCTCGGGCGTGTGTGTCGGAACGGGCGTGTCCTCGACGACAGCGACGGCCTGAGCATCGCCGCCGTGGAGGCGCGAGACCGCAACGACGGCGATGGCCACGAGCGCGATCGCCAGAAGGATCAGTCGGCGCATGCGCGCAGGGTGAGGGTGACAAGACGTCGTGCATAGCCCCGCGACGCATCAGTGCTGTCGTCATTTTTGACGACAGCCCGTCGTCAATTCGTGCGGCGGCCCTGTTGCTGCTGCTGCATCTGGACGATCGCGACGGGTAGACCCCCAATCGAGCTGCCATCCACCTCGAGGTCGAACTTATGTGTCCCGTAGCTCGTGAAGCTCATGTTGTTGAGCTCGACGATCACGTTGACGTCCTGGCCGGCGACGGCGTGCACCGAGATCTCGGGCGGGTTGGGCATGGCTTGCTGCCCGTCCGGGCGCAGGAGCCGCACCTTCACGGTGTGCGCGCCGACCTCGAGTCCCAGGATCGCCACGACGAACATTCGCGGGTGCTGCGCCGGCAGCCCGCTCACGGAGATATTGCGGAAGATGCCCATGAGGCTGACCTTGCCGTCCTGCCCGACGAGGGCGTGGTCGCACAGGGCCGCAAGGCGGATCTCGGCGCTCACGAGCGGCGCCGCGTCACGAAGTTCACCAAACGGTCGGGCACGAAGATCGTCCGCTCCGGGTCGCGGCCGTGAAGCGCGGCTTTCACTTTCGGACTAGCCATCGCGAGCTCCTCGGCGGCCGGCTGCGAGATACCAGCGGCCGCGTTGATGCGGTCGCGTACCTTTCCATCGATCTGGACCACGAGGGTCACCTCTTTCGCCGCGGCAATCGCCGGATCGAACGTCGGCCAGCCCTCGCGATGGATCGAGCTCCGTCCGCCGCGCAGCTCCCAGAGCTCCTCGGTCATATAGGGTGCGAACGGCGCCAGGAGCAGGAGCAACGTTGCCACGCCCTCGTCGCGGCTCGGACCCGTTGCATGCTGAAGGGCGTTCGAAAGCTCCATCATCGCGGCGACCGCCGTGTTGAACGAGTAGGTCTGCAGGTCGTCGGTGACCTTCGCGATCGTGCGGTGCACAACGCGGTCCACGTCTGGATCGCGCCGGCCGGGCGGCTCCGCCTCGGATTGGGCCATCTCCCAGACACGGCGCAGGAACCGATGCACGCCCTCGATGCCGGAGGCGTCCCAGTCCGCGCCGTCCACCCACGGACCCATGAACATCATGAAGAGCCGCAGCGTGTCGGCCCCGTATTTCTCGACATACGCGTCGGGAGTCTCGACGTTCCCGCGAGACTTCGACATCTTGCGGCCCTTGAACACGATCGTCCCCTGGTAGCGGAAGCGCAGCGCCGGCTCATCGAACCACAGCTCGCCGATATCTCGGAGGGCCTTGGCCATGAAGCGCATGTAGAGCAGGTGCAGAATCGCGTGCTCGACTCCACCGGTGTATTGCTGGACCGGCAGCCATTTCCTGCCGAGCTCCTTGTTCATGAACCCCTTGTCGTATTTGGGATCGACGTAGCGGTACATGTACCAGGACGAATCGACGAACGTGTCCATCGTGTCGGTGTCGCGGCGGGCGGGTCCTCCGCACTTCGGGCACGTCGTTTCCACGAAGGACGCGACGTGGGTCAGCGGTGAGCCGCGTCGTCCGGTGAACTCGACGTCCCGCGGCAGCACGACCGGGAGCTGGTCGTAGGGGACCGGCACGACGCCGCAGGTGTCGCAGTAGACGATGGGGATCGGGGTGCCCCAGTACCGCTGGCGAGAGATGAGCCAGTCGCGCAACCGATAGGTCACCGCGGGCCCGCCGATGCCACGCTTCTTGGCCTCGGCAGCGATCGCGCCCTTTCCCGCCGCGCTCGGCATTCCGCTGAACGGGCCGCTCCGCACCAGGACCCCCTCGCCGACGTAGGGCGCATCGAGCGCGGCGTGCTCGGCACCATCGGGGCTGATGACCTCGCGAATCTCCAGGCGGTGCTTCTTCGCGAACGCGAAGTCGCGCTCGTCGTGTCCGGGAACGGCCATGATCGCGCCGGTACCGTACGTCGCGAGCACGTAGTCGGCCACCCAGATCGGGATGCGCTCGCCCGTGAACACATTGCGCGCGAACGCTCCGGTGTCGACGCCGGTCTTCTCGCGCTCCGCCGAGGCGCGCTCGATCTCGCTCATGTTTCGCGCGTGCTGAACGTACCGCTCGACCTCGGCGCGGTGCTTCGGTGCGCCGATCTTCTCCACGAGCGGGTGCTCAGGGGCGAGGACCATAAAGGTGGCGCCGTAGATCGTGTCCGGACGCGTCGTGAAGAAGCGGATCTCCTCGCCGGGATGGCCCTCGACCGGGAACGCCAACTCCGCGCCTTCCGAGCGGCCGATCCAGTTGGTCTGGAGCACGCGCACGCGCTCCGGCCAGTCCAATCCCTCGAAGCGCAGCAGCTCGTCGGCGTACTTGGTGATCCGGTAGAACCACTGGGTCATCTGTCGCTTGACGACCGGCGTGTCGCAACGCTCGCACCGTCCATTGATGACCTGCTCGTTGGCCAGCACTGTCTCGTCGCGCGGGCACCAGTTGACCGGCGCATCCGCGCGATAGGCGAGGCCTCTTTCGTAGAGCTTCAGGAACATCCACTGATTCCAGCGGTAGTACTCCGGATAGCACGTGACCACCTCGCGCCGCCAATCGATCGCCGCGCCCATGCGATTGAACTGCTCGCGCATGTGCGCCATGTTCTTCTCGGTCCAGACGGCCGGATGGATCTGCCGGTCGATCGCCGCGTTCTCCGCGTTGATCCCGAAAGCGTCGAAGCCCATCGGGAAAAGCACGTTGTAGCCGCGCATCCGTAGGAAGCGCGCGGCGGCGTCTGGCGGAGCGAAGGCGTACCAGTGACCGACATGGATGTCACCCGATGGGTACGGAAACATCGTCAGGAAGTAGAAATTCGGCCGGTCTGCCACGTCCGGGGTGTTGTGGAGGCCCGACGAGGCCCAGCGCTCGCGCCATTTCTCTTCGATGGCGGCGGGCGTGTAGCGATCGATCTTCTTCTGCACTTCGCTCGTCACGTCGACCTCCTTTCAAAAACAAAAGGCCCTTCGTCCGCGCTTGCGCGCTCAGGGAACCATGCCCCTGGGGACGAAAGACCTCCGTGGTACCACCCCACTTGAGAGCCGCTGTTCTGGTGGAGCTGGCGGGATTCGAACCCGCGACCCCCACACTGCCAGTGTGATGCGCTCCCACTGCGCCACAGCCCCGACGCTCTCCGCTCGAGCACGTTGATAACGGGCGTGACCCCGGCGGAAGTTAGCGCCTAAGCGGTTCGCTCCCGCGGCTCCCGGGCGAGTTCCGCGCTCCTACGACACCGGCTCGCACCAGCCGCCGGCTCTCTTGGGTCGTGGGGATGCGCGTACTGCTCCCGTTCGTGGCCGTTCGCCGAAAAGTATACGGGGGACTACGGCCCCTCGGGCTCGCGCCGCATCGAGATCGATTGCAGGACGCCAAGCGCGAAGCAGATCGACACGAGCGAGCTGCCCCCGTGCGAGATGAAAGGGAGCGGGATTCCCGTCACCGGCATGAGCGAGATCGCCATACCGACGTTCACCAGGATCTGGAAGAGCAGCATCGTCGCCACTCCGCCGCCAATCAGCATCCCGAAGGGGTCCTTCGCTCGGAGCGCGACGCGAAGCGCGGCGATGAGCAGGACGATGTAGAGCGCAAAGAGGATCACCGCGCCGGCGAACCCGAGATCCTCGGCGAGGCCACTGAACACGAAGTCCGACTCCGCGATCGGTAGGTACCCGAGCGGCGACTGCGTCCCCGCGGTGAGTCCTTTTCCGGTAGCGCCTCCCGAGCCAACCGCGATCAGCGACTGGATGATGTTCCAGCCCGCGCCTTGCGGATCGGCGTACGGATCGAGGAAGGCAGAGAGCCGCGCGCGCTGGTAGTCCTTGAGGAGCGCCCAGACGACGGGAAACGACGCCGCCGCGATCGCGACGAGCGCGACGAGCTGCCAGATCCGCGCACCCGCGAGGAACGCGATGCCGAAGAAGATCGCGATGAACACGAGGCTCGTACCAAGGTCCGGCTGCCGGTAGACCAGGAGCACCGCGGGCGCGAGCAACGCGAGACCGAGCAGCATCGTGAGCGGCGACCCGATGGAAGCGCGGCGATCGGCGAAGAACTTCGCGAGGACGACGATCATCAGGACCTTGGCCACTTCGCTGAACTGGAACGACAGACCGCCGATATTCACCGACCGCTGTGCGCCGAGGCTCGACGTTCCGATCGCGAGCACGACCCAGAGAAGCCCGAGTGTGAACACGTAGAGCAACGGTGCGAATGCGCCGAGCCACGCGTAGTCGAAGAGCGCGATCGCCGCCATCGCGGCCATCCCGACCGTCGCCCAGATGGCGCCACGGATCACGAACTGCATTGGATCACCGGTGAACGTGCGCGTCTCGGCGGTCGTCGAGTACGTCATCACGAGGCCGTAGCCGATGAGGAGAACGGTCACGATGAGCAGGATGGGGTCGATCTGCGTCCAGCGGCGCGGAGCCGGCCGGTCATGCAGTGGGGTCGCCGGGCGCGGGAGGTTCATCGCGCGGACGCTCACTTCGTCGCTCCGAGGTATTTCTCGAGGATCCGTTGCGTCATCCCGACGGCCGGGTTGAGGCAGAGCTCGCAGAGCGATTTCGACGAGTCGTAGGTGAAGATCGCCATGGCGATCTGGGCCGTGGGGTCCGTGTTGTCCGCCTGCGGGACGAACGAGACGAACCAGTTGTGGAAACCGAGCTTGTTGCGACCGGCGCTGTCTTTGCCCGCCGAGGCGCCGAACTCGGCGGTGCCTGTCTTGCCGGCGATCGGCAGCTTGAGATTCGGCATGTACGCGTGTCCGATCGTGACGACGCGACGGGCGGATTCGCGGAGCAGCCGAAGATTCTCCTGGGTCATCTCGAGCTTCCGCGAGCTCCACGCTGCGATCGGGATGTCCTTTCCGGCCGCGTCCGTGACCTGCTTCAGCAGGTGCGGCTGCCAGACCGTCCCGCCGTTGGCCACCGAGGCATACGCATTCAGCAGCTGAAGTGGGGTCACGGCAACGAACCCCTGCCCGATGGCCTCCTGATAGGTGTTGCCGATCGTCCACGGCTCGTCGAAGGTCGCGAGCTTCCATTGCGGGTCAGGCATGATCCCGCCGTTCTCGTTCGGCAGATCGATCCCCGTCGGTGCGCCGAACCCCAGCATGCGGGCGTACTTCGCGATCGCGTCCGGCCCGACGCCGCGCACGTTCGGGGCGAATTGGGTGCCGCCGGCCAGCGTGTAGAAGTAGATGTCGCTCGAGTGGGCGAACCCGGTCACGAAGTTGAGGGAGCCATGCTGCCGCCAGTCATAGAAGGTCGTACCGGAAACGCTGAACGAGCTGGCGGAAACGTTGACCACGGTGTCCCTCGTCGCCGTGCCCTCAGACAGAGCCGATAGCCCCGTGACCATCTTGAAGGTCGAGCCTGCCGGGTAGCGGTCGCCGATCGCCTTGTTGACGAGCGGGTGGCGATCGTCTGCGTTCAGCGCGGCCAGCTCCGCCGTGGTGATGCCGCGCGCGAACATGTTGTTGTCGTAACCGGGGATGGAGACCATCGCGAGGATCTCGCCGTTCTGCGGATTCATCGCGACGCCGACGGCCTGCGTGAACTTGTCTTCCTCGACTCCCTTGCGCAGCTCTTGATCGAGCAGCTTCTGCAAGCGGTCATCGATCGTCAACGAGACGGTGTTGCCGACGGTCGCCCGCTGGAGCGCGAGTGTCTTGATCTCGCGCTGCGCGGCATCGCGCTCGATCTCGCGCCACCCGTACGTCCCGCGGAGATACTGCTCGTAGACCGCTTCGATTCCAGTACGTCCGAGATCGTCGTCGCCCAGATATCCGCTGTCCTTGAGCTTGCCGAGCTCCTGCTCCGTGATCGGTCCGGTGTAGCCGATCACGGGCGCGTAGAGGGTCCCGTCGGCGTAGAAGCGGATGCTCTCGGGATCCACGCGCACGCCGGGGAAAAGCTCGGCGCGCTCGGTCACCGCGAGGGCGATCTCGCGTGGCACCGGCGTCTTCGAAATACGTACGGGCTCGTACGGATTGCGGATCCGCTGCGCTCGGATGGCTTCGCGGACGTCGTCGCTCGGGAGGTCGAGGACCGCGGCAAGCCGGTGCGAGAGCTCGTCCTCGCGGCTTCGCGCAAGGTCGACGGGGATCACGCTGATAGCAAAGCCCGGGATGTTGCGGGCGAGGACGTACCCGTTCCGGTCCACGATGCCGCCGCGCTCGGCCAGCACCGGGAGTCGCACGATTCGGTTCTGCTCGGATAGCTGGTGGTAGTAGTCGCCGTGCACGATTTCGAGGTCGTACAGGCGCGCGGTCAGGGCGGTGAAGGTCACGAGGATCCCAATGCCGAACGCGACGAACCGCCGCGCCGAGACGAACGTCCGCTGCTCTTGTCTCACCAGACGCCTAACGCCCCCTGCTTCTCGGTGGCGCGGCGGAGCAGTCGCGCAACGGGATATATCGCGAGCGCCAAGAGACCCGTGTAGACGGCACTCGCGACGGCTGTCCCGGCGGCGAGCGGCGCCGACGAAATAGCGCCCCCGGTGATCGCAAGGATTCCGATGTAGATGAGTCCCGCCGCCAGCGCGGCGAGCCCGACGAGGACCGCCCCAGGGAGGATGGCCGTGGGCCGCCCGGGTCCGCCCTCGCGAAGGCCAACGGCCGCGACCGGTGGGAGCGAGGCGAGTGCGAACGCCCCCAGGGGTCCGCCCGAGATGAGGTCGGACACGATCCCTCCGAGGAACGCCCACCACACTCCCTCGCGCGCCCCGGCCGCGATCGACCACGACGCAGCAACCAATATTGGGAGCGATGGTCGGGCGCCACCCACGGCGATCAAGGGCGCAACCGTTCCTTGGAGGAGCGCCGCGGCGAGCGGGATCAGGACGCCGAGAACGAACCTCATCGTTCCCGCTTCGCGAGACCAGGCGGCGGTGGACACTCCTTCGTTCGCTGCCCGCTCAGGAGGGCGCGCGCCGACCGACAGGACGGGTCGCCGCCGCAGGTGGCGCCGGATGCGGCACGTCGAGCTCTTGCTCGAGCTGCGGGAACGGATCTTCATCGCGCAGCTTCGCGCCAACGTAGATGAGGACCAGGCGAAGCGTCGCTGCGACGGGAACCGCGATGAGCACGCCGAGCAGACCGTAGAGCGCGCCGCCGGTGAGCAGTGAGAAGATCACGACCGCGGGATGTAGCTTCACGATCCGCCCGATGACCAGCGGGATCACGAAGTAGTCCTCCGAGTGCCGCAGGATCGTGTACATGACGGCGACGACCGCGACGTACCAGATCTGCGACAGACCCCACGGCGCCGGGTGACCGAGCGCAACGAGACACGCGATAGCCCCGGCGGTGATCGGTCCAACGATCGGGATCACCTCAAGGACGCCGGTCATGACCGCGAGGAGCAACGCAAACGGCACCTGCAGGATCGAAAGACCGACGAACGTCACCGTCGACATGACGCCGATGAGGAACATCTGTCCCCGCACGTAGCGGCCGAGGAGAGTGTTCACCTGCGCGAACAGCGGGATGAGCTCGTTGCGCTGACTTGCGGGGAGGATGCGCCGGAACCACTGCAGGAGCCGTGGCGCATCTCGTAGGAGGAAGAACGTCGCGATGAGGAAAACCAGGAGCTCGAGGAGAAAGCGCCCGAGGCCGACGATGAACGGCACCGCGCTCCGAGCAAGCATCTGCGAAACGTCGCCGATGCCCGCGATGTTCACGATCAACGCATCGAGATCACCGAGGCCCACCTGATCGGCGGTCTCGGCGAGCGTGTTCTGCGCGTTGGCGAGCAGCGTCGGGAGTGTTCGTTGCAGCTCGCGCCCCTGATCGATGGCCAGCGGGATGAGAACACGGCCGCCACCGAATATGGCGGCGAGAAGGCCGAGGAAAACGATCGCGGCTGCCGCGGTACGCGGGAGCGAAAGTCGGCGTTCAAGCAGAGCGACCAGCGGGAGCAGCACATACGCCAACACCCCGGCCCAGACGAAGGGACGAACGATGTCACCGGCGCGGTAGACGATGTAGAGCGCGGCCAGGGCAAATAGGGCGACTACGACGCGCTTGGTTGTGCTGCTCCAACGGGCACCCATGGCTGTCCCTGGATTATCAGGCTCAGAAGGACCGGGATGGGGTCCGATCGGTGGCTACCTCGCTATCAATAATGGTATCACAGGCGCCCGCACAGAAGGGTTGCAGAACCCAGATGCGATGTGGTCGCCGACCGTTTCCTCGGCTAGAATAGGGACACGAACACTCCCCTACCCGGCCCCAGTTTTACCCAGATTCTTCTCGGTGTTTCACGTGTGACAAGGCGGACGGTTTGACGATTCTCGTCGTAAGCAATCAGAAGGGTGGGGTGGGCAAGACGACGACGGCCATCAGCCTCGCGGCGGCCCTCGTCGAACAGGGCGAGAGGGTGCTCATTGTCGACCTCGACCCGCAGGCGAACGCGACTAGCGGCCTCGGAATCAGCAAGGCACCGCCGAATCCTGTTTACAGCCTCATATTGAAGGAGCGACCAATCCAAGACTTGATCGTGCGCACGGCCGTCCCTGGCCTCGACATCGTTCCCTCCGGCCCAGACATGGCCGGAGCGGAGGTCGAACTCGTCCCCCTAATGGCGCGTGAGTACCGTCTTCGTACCGCACTGCGGTCGATCGGAAATTACGACACGATCCTCGTCGACTGCCCTCCCTCGCTTGGGCTCCTGACCATCAACGCGCTGACTGCGGGCGACGGCGTCATCATCCCCGTCCAGTGCGAGTACTACGCCCTCGAAGGGCTCGCGCAGCTGCTCTCGACGATTGAAGCCGTCCGCTCGCGCCTCAACAGCCGGCTAGAGGTCCTGGCGATCGTGCTAACCATGGAGGATCGGCGCAACCGCCTCTCGCTGCAGGTGATTGATGAGGTCAGGCGGCACTTCCCCAACCTGGTGGCGGACGCCAGGATCCCTCGGGCGGTGCGCCTCGCAGAGGCACCGAGCCACGGTCTTCCAATTTCCGTCTACGACCGCCGGTCCGCAGCCGCCCAGGCCTACGACGACCTGGCGCGCGAGGTCTCAGCGCGTCTGCGCGCCCGCGCCCCGATCGCACTCGGCGGAGCGATCGCCTGATGGCACGCAGTGGACTCGGGCGCGGCCTGGACGTCCTCCTGGGGCAGTCCAATGCTCCAGAGAGAGAGGTGGGCGAGCGTCCATCGACCAACGAGATCCCCCTCGAACTGGTTCGGCCCAACCGCCATCAGCCCAGGACCGCATTCGACCCCGAAGGACTCTCAGAGCTCGCCGCGTCGATCTCGCGTCATGGTGTCTTGCAACCAATAGTGGTATCTGCCGACGGCGATGGCTTTGAGCTCGTGGCAGGACACCGGCGTGTCCTCGCGGCCCGGCTCGCCGGAAAGAGGACGATCCCAGCCGTCGTGCGCAACGAGGTGGGGGACCGCCTCGAGCTCGCGCTCATCGAGAATCTCCAGCGTTCCGACCTGAACGCGATCGAGACGGCGCGTGCCTACAAGCTCTTGATGGAGACCTACGACCTCACGCAGGAACAGCTGGCCGAGCGTCTTGGGAAGTCGCGTTCGTCGGTCGCCAACATGCTTAGGACGCTCACCGCTCCGCAGGCGCTCCAGGACGCGGTAATCGAGGGCAAGATTGGGGAGGGCCATCTCCGCGCTCTGCTGCCGCTACCACTTTCGGATGCGCTCCAAGCCTTGGCGACGGTGATCAGCAAGGGCCTGTCCGTGCGCGATGCTGAGGCCCTCGCGCGGAAAATGATCCATCCGACGCGCCGCGGTCGTTCGCGCCCTCGCGTTCGCGGCGGAGACCCGGACCTCGCGCAGATCACCACCGAGCTGCGAGCGGCGCTAGGCACGAAGGTGGAGATCCTTCGCGGGCGACGCGGCGGCCGAATTGCGATCCAGTTCTATTCGGACGAGGACTTCGAGCGCCTCTACGACATCCTCGTCCGGGCAGGGAAGGCCTGAGCGTGGCCGTAAGAAAAGACATTCCCGGCGACGACAAGCGCAAGCGCCGCCCAAGCGCGGTGCCCTCTTACGGCGCCGGAGACATCCAGGTCCTCGAGGGACTCGAGGCCGTCCGCCGGCGTCCGGGCATGTATATCGGGACCACCGACCTGCGCGGTCTTCACCACCTCGTCCGCGAAGTTCTGGACAACTCGATCGACGAGGCAATGAACGGCACGTGCGACCGTATCGACCTTTGGATCCACAAAACGAACGAGATCACCGTTGCGGACAACGGTCGCGGCATACCGGTCGGCCCGCACCCGACGCAGAAGGACCCGCGCGGCAAGCCGATGGACGCACTTCAGGTCGTCATGACGATCCTCCACGCCGGCGGAAAGTTCGGCGGCGCCGGCTACAAGGTCACCGGGGGTCTGCACGGGGTGGGCGTCTCGGTCGTGAACGCTCTCGCGTCCGAGATGGTCGTCGAGGTTCACCGCGACGGAAAGATCTTCACTCAGTCGTACGAGCGTGGGAAGCCGACGAGCGCGGTCCGCGCGATCATCAAACCTCAGCTGCCACCGCCACCGTCGGTGCCGTGGCGCCAGGCCACCAAGTCCACCGGGACAGTCACGCGCTTCGCGCCGGACAAAGAGATGTTCCCGGTGATCGAGTGGGACACGACGATCATCACGCAGTGGCTACGCGAAACGGCCTACCTGAACAAGCGTCTTTGGCTGTCTTTGCACGACGAGCGGACCGGTGCCGAGGAGAACTACTACTTCGACGGCGGCGTGATCAGCTTCGTCCGCCACCTTAATCGGGCGCACGAGAACCTGCACCCGAAGCCGGTCTACGTCGAGCGCACCTTCGAGAACAACACCATCGCGGAGGTCGCTCTCCAGTACAACGACACGTTCGCCGAGAAGGTTTACACGTTCGCCAACAACATCAACACCATCGACGGTGGCGCGCACCTCACCGGATTCAGAACGGCGCTCACCCGGACGATCAACGCGTATGCACGCAAGAGCGGCGCGCTGAAGGAGTCCGATCCGAACCTCACGTCCGACGACGTGCGTGAGGGCCTCACCGCTGTGATCAGCGTCAAGATCCGCGAGCCTCAGTTCGAAGGGCAGACCAAGACGAGGCTCGGCAACGCCGAAGTCGCCGGGCAGGTGGCGACCGCCGTCAACGACGCGCTCGGCCAGTATCTCGAGGAGAACCCGTCGGACGCGAGGCGGATCGTCGAGAAGTGCCTGACCGCCTTCCGCGCCCGAGAGGCTGCGCGCAAAGCGCGCGATCTGGTGCAGCGCAAGGGCGCGCTCGACGGCTTCTCGCTGCCGGGAAAGCTCGCGGACTGCTCGGAACGTGACCCTGAAAAGTGCGAGCTCTTCATCGTCGAGGGCCCGTCCGCCGGTGGGAGCGCCAAGGGCGGTCGCGACCGGCGCACGCAGGCGATCCTCCCTCTTCGGGGCAAGATCCTGAACGTCGAGAAGGCGCGCGCCGACAAGATGCTCGGGAACGAGGAGATCAAGGCGCTGATCACCGCGCTCGGCACCGGTATCGGCGACTACTTCGATCTCAAGAAGCTCCGCTACGGCAGAACCATCCTGCTCTGCGACGCCGACGTCGACGGTTCGCACATCCGGACCTTGCTCCTGACCCTGCTCTATCGGCATTTCCGGCCGCTCGTGGAAGACGGCCGCATCTACATCGGCCAGCCACCGCTGTATCGGCTGCAGCTCGGCAAAGAGGTCCGTTGGGCGTACTCCGACAACGAGCGCGACAAGGCGATCAAGGAGCTGAAGGCGAGCGCGAAGTCAAAGCGGGACGACCGGAAGAAGGCGGCGGGCGAGAAGGCCGCGGCTGACGGGGACAAGGCGACGGCACGCACACGACGCCGCGCCGCCGAGGAAGCCGAAGAGCAGGCCGATCTCGCGCCGACGAGCACGGACGAGGGCACCGACGATGGGAAGGGTGGGCGCGAGCCGGCGATCGCCCGGTACAAGGGACTCGGCGAGATGAACGCCGAACAGCTCTGGGACACGACGCTCAATCCGGCGACTCGAACACTGAAGCGGGTCACGCTCGACGACGCAGAGCTGGCCGACCTGGTCTTCGACGAGCTGATGGGCAGCGAGGTCGAGGGTCGAAAGAAGTGGATCATGGCGAACGCCGGGAAGGCGGACCTCGACATCTAGTGGCGAAGCTTGCGGAGCTCGGGGTCGACTTCGAGCACTGGTGCTTCGCGTGCGGGCAGCTGAATCCCGGCGGCCTCCGCCTCGACTTCGAGGTCTCGCGCGATCGCGCCGAGGCGCGATACACGGCGCTGCAGCGGCACCAGGGCTATGACGGCTTGCTCCACGGGGGCGTCGTCACGGCGCTGCTCGACGAGGCCATGGGATGGGCGATCTTCCACCAGGGCATCTGGGGCGTGACCGCGAAGATCAACGTCTCGTTCCGGCAGCCGGTCCCGATCGGCGAGAACCTTCGCGTCGTCGGCGAGATCGCTCGCGATCGCGGCCGCGTCATCGAAACCCACGGCACCGTCGAACGCGCCGAGGACGGCACGGTACTGGCCGAGGCTGAGGCAACCTTCTTGCGGATGCCGGAGCAGCGCCGACGCGAGCTCGAGCAACGCTACGCAGGCACCGAAGGCGCCTTCGCGCGGGTGAAGGCAGCAGTCGAGAACGAGGAACGTGCGCGTGAGCACGGTCGCACCTAGAGAGTGAGCAGATAGACGAAGTGATCGAAGAACCGACGAACGACCGCGTGATCGGCGTGGAGCTCGAGCACGAAATGCGGCAGGCGTATCTCGACTACTCGATGAGCGTGATCGTCGCTCGCGCCCTACCCGACGTTCGCGACGGCCTGAAACCCGTGCAGCGTCGGATCCTCTACACGATGCTCGAGGAGGGTCTGCGCAATGACCGGCCATTCCGTAAGTCGGCGAACGTCGTCGGCGTGGTGATGGCGAAATACCACCCACACGGTGACGTGCCGATCTACGACGCCCTGGTCAGACTCGCGCAGGACTTCGCGGCGCGGTACCCGCTCGTGCAGGGGCAGGGGAACTTCGGGTGCTTTACCGGGGACACGAAGGTCGAGCTTTACAGCGGCGAGCAGAAGCCCTTCACCGAGCTCGTCGAGATGGCGCACAAGGGCCTGCGCGCCGAGATCTTCACGGTCGATCCGCACCGCAACGTGCGCATCAAGCCACTCCGCGCACCCCGCCTCGTGCGACGCAACGACCCCGTCGTGAAGGTCACGCTCGAGACCGGCGCCGAGATCGTTTGCACGCCGGATCATCGCTTCATGCTTCGCGACGGGACGTACCGCGAGGCTCAGCAGCTCAAGGCGAAGGACCAGCTCATGCCGTTCTCGCGGAGCGCCATACCCGAGCGCTTGCACCGTACCGGCGCGTTCCCGATCCCGGCGAGCCTCACGCAGAAGGTGACCACAGTCGAGCCCGCCGGTCGCGCCGACGTGTACGACCTCACCGTCGACCTCACGCAGAACTTCGCGCTGGCGGCAGGGGTCTTCGTGCACAACTCGATCGACGACGACCCGCCCGCCCACATGCGCTACACCGAGGCTCGCCTCGCGGCGATCTCCACGGAGATGCTCGCGGACATCGATAAGGAGACCGTCGATTGGATGCCGAACTACGACAACCGGCATCTGCAGCCCACCGTGCTGCCGGCTCGCGTTCCGAATCTGATCGTGAACGGCTCGGCAGGCATCGCCGTCGGCATGGCGACGAATATCCCTCCCCACAACCTCCGCGAGATCGTCGCCGCGACGAAGCGCCTGATCGACGACCCGGAGCTGACCACCGACGACCTGTGCGACACCGTCGTCGGGCCGGACTTCCCTGGCGGCGGCGTCATCTACCGGTTCGATGAGCAGCGCAATGTGGAGACCGGCGCCGCGGAGCGAGTCGATGCGATCCGCAGGGCGTACGCGCAGGGCCGCGGGAGGATCATCGCGCGCGCGAAGGCGCACAACGAGCAGCTCCGTGGCAATCGCGACGCGATCATCGTGACCGAGCTGCCCTACGCAGTGAACAAGGCATCACTCATCGAGAAGATCGCCGATCTGGTTCAGAACAAGAAGCTCGCCGGTATCTCGGACATCCGCGACGAGAGCGACCGCGAGGGGATGCGCATCGTCATCGAGATCAAGCGGGACGACGACGCCACGCTGGTGCTGAACAACCTCTACAAGCACACCGCGATGCAGTCGGCCTTCAACTTCAACATGCTCGCACTGGTCGACCAGCAGCCCCGGACGCTCTCCCTCAAGGAGATCCTCCAGCACCACATCGACCACCGCCGCGAGGTCATCCGCCGCAGGACCGACCACGACCTACGAAAGGCTAAGGAGCGCGCGCACATTCTCGAGGGCCTCAAGATCGCTCACGACCACATCGACGAGATCATCAAGCTCATCCGCGCGCACAAGGGCCAGGAGGCGGTCCTCGTGGGCAAGCTGCAGGAAGGGTTCGGGCTGACCGAGGTCCAAGCCAAGGCGATCCTCGAGATGCAGCTTCGCCGGCTCTCCGGGCTCGAGCGCCAGAAGCTCGACGACGACTATCGCGAGACGATCAAGCTGATCTCGGAGCTCGACTCGATCCTGGCGAGCCCACGTCGAATCCTCGGTCTCATCAAGCAGGACCTCGACGAGATCGCAGCGAAGTACGGCGATGATCGGCGCACCGAGATCGTCGACGACACCCCGCGCCAGCTCTCGCAGGAGGAGCTCGTCGCCGACGAGGACGTCGTCATCACCGTGTCGAGCCGCAACTACGTCAAGCGCATGCCGCTCTCGACCTATCGCGCGCAGCACCGCGGGGGACGTGGCGTGATCGGTATGGCGACCCGCGATGAAGACGACGTCGAGCATCTCGTCGTGGCACGAAGCCACGATCGGCTCTACGTGTTCACCGACAGAGGGCGGGTGTTCGCGCTGAAGGTCTTCGAGCTGCCCGACGCGAGCCGCACCGCGAAGGGAACGCCGATACAGAACATCCTCGAGGCGATGCAGGCCGGCGAGCGAGTCTCGGCGCTCGTCGCGCTCCGGGACGGCGCGGCATCCGAACACCTGGTCATGGCGACTCGCAAGGGCTTCATCAAGAAGACGCCGCTCTCCGAGTACGCGAACGTCCGGCGGGCGGGACTCATCGCGATCGCCCTACGCAAGGGCGACGAGCTCGCCTGGGTCGCACCGTGCACCCCGCAGGACCGGATCCTCCTCGCCACGCGAAAGGGCAAGGCCATCACGTTCAAGGCGACCGACGCCCGCCCGATGGGTCGGCAGACGCAGGGAGTCACCGGCATCCGGCTGCAGAAAGGCGACGAGGTCGTCGGGATGGGCATCGCCCGTCCCCGGACCGAGGCGCTCTCGGTGACCGAGAACGGTTTCGGGAAGCGCACCGCGGTCGCCGAGTTCCCGACGCAGGGGCGCGGCGGCCAGGGTGTGATCCTCGCCGCGCTCTCGCCGAAAACCGGGAACGTCGCGGCCGTCCAGATGGTCGACGAGGGGACCCAGGAGATCCTTCTCATCACGTCGAACGGTGTCGTGATCCGCACGCCGCTCGAGCAGGTACGCGCGCTCGGGCGCGCCACGATGGGCGTGAAGGTCATGGCGGTCGGAGACACGAAGATCGCCTCGATCGCGACGTTCACCCCGAGTCGCCCGGCCCAAACGCAGCTCGATCTACCGCGCTGACCGGGCGAACCGCGCACACGCTCGCGCAACCGGGTTGCAATCGCGGCGCATGCTTGTCGGAGGTGCGTAGCAAAGAGGCACCAGGAGTACCTCTTTCGACCAAATTGACGTTGTCCCGAGGGTACGCCCCGGTATGGTGGCGCTCCTTGGGAGGGGCATCCAACTGATCACGCTCGACGACGTCAGCAAGCGCTATCCGAATGGCACCGACGCGCTCCGCGACGTGGATCTCGAGATCGACTCCGGGGATTTCGTCTTCCTCGTCGGGTCATCCGGCGCCGGCAAGTCCAGCCTGATCCGTCTTCTGATCCGCGAGGAGCTTCCGTCTTCGGGCCGCGTGTGGGTCGACGGTCAGGACGTCGTACGGATGAAGCACTCGGCCGTCCCAAAGCTCCGCCGGCGGGTCGGCGTCGTGTTCCAGGACTTCAAGCTTCTGCCGCGGAAGACCGTCGCCGAGAACGTCGGCTTCGCACTCCTCGTCACCGGACACTCCGGCGAAGAAGCGCGCGAGGAGACCGAACGCGCCCTCGCCCTCGTTGGTCTGTCGCAGAGGCGCGGACACTTTCCCGACCAGCTCTCGGGTGGTGAGAAGCAGCGCACGGCCATCGCACGCGCCCTCGTGAGTCGCCCGAAGATCCTCATCGCCGACGAGCCCACGGGAAACCTCGATCCCGTCACGAGCTGGGAGATCATCAAGCTCCTCGTTCGGGTCAACGAGCTCGGCACGACGCTCGTCATGGCGACCCACAACGCGGAGATCGTGAACGCGCTCCGACGTCGCGTCGTCCATCTCGATCACGGGATGGTCGTGCGCGATGAGCGCGAGGGGCAGTACGCGGCGTGATGCGGCTCGAGTACGTCGCCACGACAGCCGCGCAGGGCTTCTGGCGGAATCCGGTCATGAGCCTCGCGTCGACGTTCACCGTCGGCCTCATGCTTCTGCTCTTCGCCTTCTTCCTCGCGACCGACCGCGGCCTGCAGGCGGCAGTCGGCGTGCTCGAGTCAAAGGTCGAGCTCGCGCTCTTCCTCGAGGATGACGCCCGCGTGTCGGACGTCCTCGACCTCCGCGCGCGCATCGAAGCCGATCCCGCCGTCTCGCGGGTCGACTACGTCACCAAAGAGCAGGCCATGGCGCGCCTCGTCGATATCGCCTCGAAGCGCCCGGACATCCAGATCGTCGACACGTCGACCAACCCTCTCCAGGCGTCGCTCGAGGTCAAGCTCGCTCACGCACAGGACGCGCCGCGGGTGACCGCCGCCCTGCGCGAGGAGGTCGGGAAGGGCGTCGTCAGCGACGTCGTGGACAACCCGCAGGTCGTCGACAAGCTGCTGACGATCACGCGAGTTCTCTCGTTCGGCGGGCTCGCCGTCCTCGCGATGATGCTGATCGTCGCGCTCTTCGTGATCGTCAACACCATCCGGATCGCCGTCCACGCTCGCCGTGACGAGATCGAGATCATGAAGCTCGTCGGCGCCACGGACTGGTTCGTGCGCTGGCCTTTCATCCTCGAGGGGATGCTCGTCGGGGCGCTCGGCGCCGTAGCCGCCACGGTCGTCGTGCTCATCGCGGCCGGACCCGTCATGGGGGCGATGGTCAACTTCATCGAGATACTCCCGCTCTCGTTCGGCGCCACGTTCGTCTGGCAGCTCGTCGGGAGCGTCTTCGCGCTGGCGCTGGCCGTGGGCGGCGGCGGCGCCATGCTCTCGGTGCGGGCGCACCTGGCCAAATGAGACTTCGCGGAGCCTTGACCCAGCCCACGAGCGGGTGCGACGATGCGTCCCGCATGGGAACTCCCCGGCAGCCCGCTCGGGGAGGTGGGGTTTGGAGGACGCGCGCGGCT
Source organism: Chloroflexota bacterium (assembly GCA_005880575.1). Taxonomy (GTDB): domain Bacteria; phylum Chloroflexota; class Limnocylindria; order P2-11E; family P2-11E; genus 3-1-20CM-2-70-9. The sequence goes on from VBIZ01000105.1 coordinate 31,969, forward strand.
CGCGCGACGACGGTCGCGCTGGTCGTCGCTGCGTTCGTCGGTGGCATGGCCCAGCCCGCGTCCGCCGACGACCCGATTACTGCGGCCCTCAAACGAAAGGACGAGCTCGCCCGTGCGGTGCAGCTCTCGCGCGCGAACGCGGAGCGCTACCAGGCCGTCGCCAATCAGTTCCAGGCCGTCGTCAATCAGACCAACGCGAGGATCTCGGACCTCGCCCAGAAGCAGGCGAACGCGCAGTCCGAGGCCGACCAGCTCTTCTACCAGATCCAGATCGCCGAGGAGCAGCTCGCGCTCGTCACCTTCCAGCTCGACGAGACGCGCGCGCTCGCCGATTCGCTGAAGGCCGAGGCCTCTCAGCAAACGAAGCAGCTCGCGGAACGCGAGCAGATCTATGCGCGCCATCTGCGGACGACATACCGGCAGGCGCTGATCAGTCCACTCGAGATGCTGCTTTCTTCGGCCTCCCTCACCGAATTCGCGAACCGTCTTCAGGAGATGATCTTCATCAACCGGCAGGACGTGCAGCTCGCGAACGAGATACGCACCATCCGTGCCGACACGCAGCAAAAGCAGGACGACGCCGCGAGCAAAGAGAAAGACATCCTCGGCCTCACCGATCAGATCACGACGCAGCGCCAGCAGCTCTCGGGGGCGAAGGACAGGTACGACAAGCTCGTCGCCGAGACGCAGGCCGCGATCGATGACGTCGCCGCGGTCCGAGCGCAGGCCGCCGGGAGCCGGCAGACCGCGCAGGGCCAGGTCAGCCAGACCAACCGGGCGACCGCGGACCTCACGCGGCAGCTCGACGAGGCAGAGGCGCAGTACGAGGCCCTGGCGGCGAACGCCGCCGGTGGCAGCGGACTCGGTGCGTTCAATGGGTCGACCCTCGCGATGTGGCCGCTCCGCGGGCCGATCACCTCCGGCTTCGGCGCGCGCTGGGGCGGCTTCCACAACGGCATCGACATCGCGGCACCGAAGTACACCCCGATCCGCGCGGCGTCGGCCGGGAAGGTCGTCACCGTGGGCCGCCCGTACCTCGCGTACGGCGACACCGCCGTCGTCGTGATCATCGCCCACGGCTCCAACTTCTCGACGCTCTACGGCCACCTCGACGACCTGCACTGGCCGATCGTGTCCGTCGGGCAGACCGTCTCCGCCGGCCAGATCATCGCGTACGTTGGGATGACCGGATGGACGACCGGTCCCCACCTGCACTTCATGACCATCCTCAACGGGCGCGCAGTCAACCCGATGGGCTATCTGCCGTAATCCGCCGAGCGGATTACGGCATCCTCACTTAACGCTTCCGCAATTCCGTGTAGACGGGGCTTGCGCGTCCTTCAGTGAATCCACCGCGACATTGACGGTAATTCCCGGCCATGTAGCATCAATTCCGAAAGAAAGGAGGTGATGTGGAGTGGGCGATGCCAGTGGGAATCCAAAGACCCATGTGAGCTCACTTCAGCCTTTCGTAATGAATCGATCTGAGGTGAACGCGCACTAACTCACTGGGTCTTTGGTGACCCGGCAGGGAGAGCGGCGGCAGAGATGCCGCCGCTCTTCGTTTTCACCGCCTAGTCTCCTCGCCATGCCATCTCAGAAGACCGCGCCGCCGCCGGAGCCGGAGCGGCAGGTCCAGCTCGCCGACAACCGCAAGGCGCGCTTCGACTATCAGATCGAGAATCGGCTCGAGGCGGGCATCGCGCTGCGCGGCACCGAGATCAAATCGCTGCGCGCGGGTCATGCCAACCTGCGCGACGGATACGCGCGGGTCGAGAACGGAGAGGTGTGGCTGCGCAACGTCCACATCGCCCCGTGGGCCAATTCGGCGTACGAGAATCACGACCCGCTGCGGCCGCGCAAGCTCCTCCTGCACAAAGACGAGATCGGTCAGCTCGTCGGCACGATCGCCCAGAAGGGGTACACCCTCGTCCCGCTGCGGATGTACATCAAACACGGCCGGGCCAAGGTCGAGCTCGGGGTCGCGCGCGGGCGCAAGCGCTTAGACAAACGACAGGTCATCAAGGAACGCGAGGCCACGCGCGAGATGGACGCGGCGATCCGCCGGCGAGTCGGCCGAGGCTAGTCGGGGCTATCCGGCGGGTTGGAGCACGGGGAGCTTCGCGCGAGCGGCGGCGTCCACCCCGACAGCGTCGGCGAACTGGCTCTGGTAGAGGCCGTAGTAGAAGCCCTGCCTCCGGAGGAGCTCGGCGTGATCGCCCTGCTCAACGATCCGGCCACCATCCATGACGACGATCACGTCGGCGTTCCGGATCGTCGAGAGGCGGTGCGCGATGACGAAGGAAGTGCGGCCGCGGCGCAGACGCGCCATGGCCTGTTGGATCAGCACCTCGGTGCGCGTGTCGACGTTGCTCGTCGCTTCATCCAGGATGAGGATGCTCGGATCGGCGAGAAACGCGCGGGCGATGGTGACGAGCTGCCGCTGGCCCGCCGAGATGTTCGAGGCTTCTTCCTCGAGCGGGGTTTCGTAGCCCTCCGGAAGCGTGCGCACGAACGGATCCACATGGGCCGCCGTCGCAGCGGCAACGACCTCGTCCATCGAAGCGCCTTCCTTCCCGTAAGCGATGTTGTCGCGGATCGTGCCGGCGAAGAGCCAGCTGTCCTGGAGCACCATCCCAAATGCGCGCCGGACCGCATCCCGCGGCAAGTCGCGGGTGTCCGTCCCGTCGAGCCGGATGGCGCCGCCGTCGATGTCGTAGAAGCGCATGAGGAGATTCACGATCGTGGTCTTTCCGGCGCCGGTCGGTCCGACGATCGCGACGGTCTGGCCGGGGCGCACGTCGAGCGAGAAGTCCTCGATGAGCGGCTTGTCCGGCAGGTACCGGAAGGAGACTCGGTCGAACTCGACATGGCCGCTCGTCGTCCGGGGCGCTGTCGCGCCCGTACGATCCGGCGTCTCTTCGAGCGCGCCGAGGAACTCGAAAACGCGCTCCGCGGACGCAAGGCCTGACTGCAGCAGGTTCAGCTGCGAAGCGATCTGCAACAGCGGCATCGTGAACTGGCGCGAATAGGCGATGAACGCCGTCACGTCACCGAGGCTCATCGCGCCGGATGCGACGCGGTACCCGCCGATGACGGCCACGCCGACGTAGTTCAGGTTCGAGAGGAACTGCATCGCGGGCTGGATGATCCCGGAGAGGAACTGCGCGCGGAAGCTCGCGCGGTAGAGCCGCTCGTTCTGGTCGTTGAACTGCTGGATCGCGCTGGCGCGGCGCCCGAAGACCTGAACGAGCGCGTGCCCGCTGTGCATTTGCTCGACGTGCCCGTTGAGGGCGCCGGTCTCGGCCCACTGCGCGATGAACTCTTTCTGCGAGCGCCCCGCGATCACGATCGTGACGGCGAAAGAGAGCGGAATTGTGATGACCGAGATCAAAGCGAGCAGCGGGCTGATCCACAACATCATCGCGAGGACACCGATGACGGTGAGGGCCGATGTCAGCAGCTGAGACAGACCCTGCTGGAGGGTCGTCGCGATGTTGTCGACGTCGTTCGTGACGCGGCTCAGCAGATCACCGTGCGCGTGGCTGTCGAAGTACCGGAGCGGCAGCCGCGCAAGCTTCTCCTCGACCTCTCGCCGGAGGCCGTACACGGTCCGCTGCGCGACGCCGGCCATGATGTAGGCCTGCGCCCACGCGAGGAGCGACGCAAGGGCGTATACGACCACCGCGAGGGCGAGGATCTGGGCGAGCGCCGCGAAGTCGACGCCCACACCGGGCACCGCGTTCGTGGCGGCGAGCATGTCCGCGAGCTGTCCCTGCCCCCGAGCCCGGAGCGACTCGATGACCTGTTCTTTCGGGACGCCGGCGGGAAGGCTCCTGCCGAGGACTCCATCGAAGATGATGTTCATCGCATTCCCGGTGATCTTCGGGCCGATGACGCTGAAAACGACGCTGAGCGACCCGAGCACGACGACGACCGCGAGCACGAGCCGCTCGGCGCGGAGCCGCGACAGCAGCTTCCCCAGCGTGCCGCGGAAGTCCTTGGAGCGCTCGACCGGAGCGCTGAGCCCCATGAACGGGCCGCCCCGCTGGCCTGCCTGCGGCCGCCCGCCGGGACCACGACCTTGCGGCCTGCCCATCATCATCATGCGGCGGCCGCCCCGAGCTGCGATTCGACGATCTCGCGGTACTCCGCGCTCGACCGCATGAGCTCGTCGTGCGTGCCGCTCCCCACGACGCGCCCCTGGTCGAGCACGACGATGTGATCGGCGTGCAAGATCGTGCTCACGCGCTGCGCGACGATGATGACCGTGGCGTCGCCTGTCTCGGCCTTGAGCGCCATGCGCAGCCGCGCGTCTGTGCCGGCGTCGAGCGCCGAGAAACAGTCGTCGAATAGATAGATGGCCGGGCGTTTCACGATCGCGCGCGCGATCGCGAGCCGCTGGCGCTGCCCGCCCGAAACGTTCGTGCCGCCCTGGTCGATCGGCGCCTCGAGCTGGCCCGGCATCGCCGCAACGAACTCGCGAGCCTGCGCGATCTCCAGCGCGCGCCAGAGCTCCGCGTCGGTCGCGTTCTCGTTTCCGAAGCGGAGATTCTGCGCGACCGTGCCCTTGAATAGGTAGGCGGTCTGCGGAACGAGCCCGATCCGCGACCAGAGCCCATCGAGGGCCTGCTCGCGCACGTCGAGGCCGTCGACGAGCACGACGCCGGACGTGACGTCGAAGCTCCGGGTCACGAGGCTCACGACGGTGCTCTTGCCGGAGCCGGTGCCGCCGATGATCGCGGTGGTTCGCCCGGGTCGCGCGTCGAACGTCAGACCACGCAGGACGGGCCGCTCACCGTGTGGGTACGCGAAGGTCACGTCGGCGAACGCGACGAGTCCTGAGAGCTGCTGCGGCGCGAGCGGGCGCAGGGGTTCGGCGATGGACGATGTCGTCTCGAGCACCTCATTGATCCGCTGGGCGCTCGCTTCCGCGCGCGGGACGAGGATGACCATGAAGACCGCGGTCATCACCGCGAAGAGGATCTGCATGATGTACTGAAGGAACGCGGTCAGGTTGCCGATCGGCATGTCGCCGCGATCGACGAGCCCGGCACCGAACCACAGGATCGCGACCGTCGACAGGTTCATGATCCCGAGAAGGGCCGGGAACGCCAGGGCGAAGATGCGGTTCACGCGCAGCGAGGTCGCGGTGAGGTCGGCGTTCGACGTCTCGAAGCGCTCGCCCTCGGATCGAACGCGAATGAACGCCCGCACGACCCGCACGCCGGTGATCTGCTCCCGGAGCACCTGGGTGATCCGGTCGATCTTCACCTGGACCTGACGGAAGAGCGGCACCGCCCTCCAGAGCAATACGCCGATGACCGCGCCCATGAGCGGGACGATCACGACAATGAGCCAGGACAGCGTCGCGTCCTCGCGAAGGGCCATGATGATTCCGCCGATCGCCAGGATCGGCGCGCTCACGAGGATGGTGAGCGCGATCTGCAGAAAGAGCTGCACCTGCTGGACATCGTTCGTGTTGCGAGTGATCAGCGATGCCGTCCCGAAGCGGTTCATCTCGCGAGCCGAGAAGCTCTGCACGCGATCGAAGACCGCGCCGCGGACATCGCGGCCGACGCCCATCGAGGCCTGTGAGGCGAAGTACACCGCAACGATGGCGAAGAGGCCGAGCAGGAGCGCGATTCCGAGCATGACCGCGCCGATCCGCCAGATGTAGTCGGTATCGCCCTTGGCGACGCCGTTGTTGATGATGTCCGCATTGAGGTTCGGCAGGTAGAGGTTGCCGACCGATTGGAGAAGTAAGAGCGCGGTCACGATCGCGACCTGCCGCCGATACGGCCCGAGGTGCCTCCGAAGCAGCCTGATCAGCACGGCTCGCGACCCCCTGCCGCCGCCTTGGACCTGCCCACGCCTAGTCGCCGAACGCCGGCGCGGCCTCCACCTCGGGCTGGCGTCCGCGCGCCGTGTGACCGCGCAGCGGGACCTCCTGGAGGAAGAGTGACAGGACGACCGAGAACGAAGCGACGACTGCGGCGATCAGGAAGATGTCGTGCAGCGACGATGCCAACGCACTGCGGATCGCGACAAGGACCGGCGCCGGGATTCGCTGCATCACGGCGGGATCGAAGATCGCCTGAGCGTTGCCGTTCGCCGGAAGGGCGCCCACGAGCTGCGGCGGGATCGAGGCGACGATTCTCTGGGTGAGCTCGTGCGAGAGGACCGCGCCAAGTATCGCGACGCCGACGGTGCTGCCGATGTTCCGCCAGAACTGGATCTGGCTGGACACGACGCCCAGATAGCGTTGGTCGACGGCGCTCTGGGTCGCGTTGAGATACAGCGGCATGCCCACGCCGACGCCGAGCCCGATCAGGACGAGATCGCGCACGACCTCGATCTCCGACGTGCCGACGGTGACCTGCGCCAGCAGGTAGAGCCCGATCGTGAGGATCACAGCGCCGACGGTCCCGATGTAGCGGTACCGCCTGATACGGACCATGAGCTGCCCGGTGATGATGCTCGAGACGATGAGGCCGGCCATGAGCGGAGTGATGAGCAGCCCCGAGTTCGTGGCGGGCATGCCGAGGACGCCCTGGTACACGAGGCCGACGAACAGGATCGCGCCGAACATCGCGAAGCCAAGCAGGAATCCAATGGCGGTCGAGACCGAGAACGTCGGGTTCTTCCAGAGATCGAAGGGGACGACCGGGTGGTCCGTGCGCCGCTCGACGATGAAGAAGATCGCCCCGAAGACCGCCGCGACGAGCAGGAGCCCGAGCACCTCCGGAGAGGTGAAGTCGTGGTCGCGTGTGATCGATAGAGCGATGAGCAGGGGCACGAGCGTCCCCGCGAGCGTGAACGCGCCGGCGAAGTCGATGTCGCGCCACGACGCCGCGTGCCGGACCGACGGAAGCGTGAGGAATACGGCGACGATCGCGGCGATGCCGACGGGGACGTTCACGTAGAAGACCCAGCGCCAAGTCAGATTGTCGGTGAGATACCCGCCGATGACCGGGCCGACGACCGATGCGATGCCGAAGATGCCGGCGAACACGCCTTGCAGCCTCGCGCGCTGGGCGGGTGAGTAGAGGTCGCCGATGGTGGCGAACACGCTCGCGAACAGCACGCCGCCGAAGATTCCCTGCAGCGCGCGGAATGCGATGAGCTCCGCCATGTTCTGCGCCTGACCGCAGAGGGCCGAGGCGACGACGAAGCCGATCATTCCGGCGAGCAGAAACGGCTTGCGACCGAACAGGTCGCCGAGCTTTCCGGCGATCGGCGTGAGGACCGTCGACGTCACGAGGTACGCCGTGGCCACCCATGCGAAGTAGTCGAGCCCGTTCAGCTCGGCGACGATGCGCGGAAGGGCGGTTCCGACGATGGTCTGGTCGAGCGCGGCGAGGAACAGCGCGAGCGCCACTCCGACCGTCGCCAGGATCCGTGCGTTCCGTGTCATTTCAGCGGGCATTGGCGGTCTCCTTGGTGATCGCTTCGATTGAATCGTTGAGGTCCGTCAGCGCCACGCGCAGGCGCGCGCGCTTGTCCGCGGGAAGCCTCGCCAGCACGCTGGCTACACCCCGCTTCATGACCTCGCTGTACCGGTCAAGCTCACGACGCCCTAGGGCGGTCAGCTCGACGAGCACGACACGCCGGTCGGCCGGATCCTCGAGGCGGCGAACCAGTCCGTCACGGATGAGCGAATCGACGTGCTCGGTCAGCGCGGGCGCGGTCATGGCGCAGCGCTGCGCGAGATCCCCGCTCCGCATCGCGCGCTCGCGAAGCTGCCACATCACGCCTGCGCGGTTCGCCGACACGTGGCTGTGCTCGCGGCTCGCGGCCGTGGCCATCTTGATGATGCGAAGCGTGCTCAGAAGAAGCCCCGCGAGCTCGAGGTCCTCGGTCTTTGTGGCGGTGTGGCGGTCGAGGAGCGTCGTCACTGGTTCGGACTCCAAATAGTTAGGTCACCGAAATGTAAGGGGTCCGCAGCAAGGGCACAAGAGGCGCGAGTGTCTCTTCGATCACAGAAGCGGCGGACGTGTGGTCTAGCCGGCTCCCGACTCCACGAACGGCTGCTCGATGTCCGCGGCGAAAAACTTGCGCCCGCCGCAGGTTGGGCACTTCTCGGGTTGGCGCTCGCCGTGCGAGATCGTGCCGCAGGCTTCGCACCGGTAGTGCTTCTGACCGCCCTTCGCGCGAACGACCGCGGGCGCTTCGGCGAGCAGCTGCCTGATCTGGCCCAGCTCGCTCGCGACGCGCAGAGGCTCGATCCCCGCTCCGGTTTGATCCGCCTCGACGAGGCGGTTCATCAGAGCGTCGAGCCGCGCGAGCGCTTCTTTCACGGTTGCCGGTGAGGATAAGCGGCTCCGGCTCTGTCTTCACGGCGGGAGAGATCAGGCCGCCCGGTTCACCTTCGTGCGCTCCGCGCTGGCGGCTCGAGAACTGACGAGATACGCGACCGCGCCGATGACGAGCACGAAGACATAGACCCCCGTTCCCATCGGCGGCACGCCAAGCGCTCGATCGAGCGAATACGCGCCGGGATCCGCAACGCCGTTTATCGCCGCGATCGCACCGAGCGTGAATGGGAATTCGATTCCGCCCTTCGTGTTCCAGAAGCCCTTGCCCCAGTGAGCGCGAGCGATGGCCACGCCCATCTGGATAGTCAATGCCGCAGCGACCACGGGGAGAATGAACCCGACCGCGAACGCGATCCCGCCGGCGAGCTCGGCGAAGGCGGAGACCCACGCCCAGAAGACCGGGGGCCGCAGACCCATGCGGGTGACGCCCTGCGTCCATCCCGCGAGGCCCGGACCGCCCCAGACACCGAGAACTTTTTGCGCGCCATGGGCCGCGATGACGAGGCCAACCACGACACGCACGAGCGCGAGCGCGAGATCGGTGGAGATGACGGATGTGACGACCATGGAGATCCCTCCTTTTCGTCAGTGCCGCACAACACGTTCCAAACCGCGGCTATTCCCCGTGTCCGTTTCGCCACTCGCCCGTATCGTGCGAGCGTGCGTCTCGACCACGTCGTGATCGCGGTCACCGAGTTCGAGCGTTCGAATGCCTTCTATCGCGACGTCCTGGGCGCCGAGGTCGTGGAGATCGATGGCCGAGTCGCCTACCGAGTCGGCCCCCAGCAGCTCAACGTGCACGGTCCTGGCGTGCGGCCGGCGATGGTCGCGCGCACTCCGGTCGCTCCAGGGAACAGCGACCTCTGCTTCGAGTGGGACGGCCCGATTGCCACGGCGGTCGCGCATCTCGAAGCTCGCGGAATTCGCGTTGAAGCGGGGCCGATGACGCGCGGCGGAGCGAAGGGGCGAGGCACGAGCGTGTATTTCCGCGACCCCGACGGCACGCTGCTCGAGCTCATCTCGTACGAGGCCTAGTCGTGCGCGCCTCGACCGATCCGGCTTGCGAATTCCGGCAGCGCTTTCACGAACGCGGGGATGTCTTTTGGCGCCAGCCCCGGCGCTCGGCAGAGCACCTGGTCGCGCTGGATCTCCCAGGTGAGCGGAAGGCGCGGCGCCCCATCGACGAGCCACGTCATGAGGCCCAGATCGAGGAGGGCGGCCGCGAATCCGCGGTCCGGTGAGATCACGCGGTAGCGCGCGTTGAAGTCGCCCCATTCGAGACGCACCGGCTCGCCGTCCGCGCGCTCGTCCAGGGGCGCAGCACTCGGCTCGACGACGACGTGCGGGCGTTTGCCGTCGACGGACGCGATGGCGCAGCTGAAACGGATAGGTGCCGATCGCACGTCGTGATGGAGG